>CAMDCA010000021.1 GCA_945889645.1 Rhizobium sp. Q54 | reverse complement strand
CGGTCCTGCTCTTCTTGGTCGTACATCTCGGCGGTGCCGCCGACTTCCTGGCCGGCGGTGATCATGTCTAGTGCGTTCTCGATGCCGGTCTCCAGTGGCTGGGTGTACGGTAGGCGATAGGCGCGCGGAATGCCGTTCGGCACGTTGTTCTTGTCCAGCGCCTCGACCCACATGTAGATCGCGCCCGGCTGGTTCAACAGCTTGTCGGGCTCATTGACCTTGGCCCACAGCAGCTGGAACTTCTCCGGCAGGCGTTCCTTCACCGGCCAGCCCATCAGGTCGATCATCGAGTAGTAGGTGACGACGAAGAACGCCGCCGTAACGATGATCGCCGTCGCCTTGACCCACCACGCCCAGCGCGGCGCGATGTTCAGGCTCAGCAACAGAACGGCGATGATGACATACGCCGCGATAACTCCGACGTAACCGAGCGTCATGGGCGCCTCAAGCTCCCTTCCTGGAGCGCACTAGGGTCTTGGGCCGACGGTTGACGTCGGTGATCGCGCCCTTTTCGTCCATTGTGAAGCGGACGGCGGTGAGCTCCTGACCCTTATGGTCAAGATGCAGCGTCGTATAGAAAACCAGAGACACGTCCGGGTTGAGCCTTTCCACCTTTACCTCGACCGGAACGTCTTCGGTTCCGTTGGCGAGGAAGTGGTGCACGTTGATCACGTACTCGCCCGGAACGATGCCGCGAAGGGTTACGGTTTCCTGGTTGAGCGGGTTCTGAATCTTCTTTTCGCCGAGCGCGATCGTGTCGCGATAGTTGCCGCGATCGTCGCGGTCGAGGTGCATCAGTCCGGCTTCTTTGACGTGGTACCACACGACACCGCCGTTCGGGTCTTCGACGTACAAATCGACGTCGTCGGGATGATTGTCCGGCCACTTCATGGTGATGAGGACTTCCGCCTTCGGGTCGATCTTGCCCGACTGCGCGGTCGGATTGATCAACATGAAGGCGATCAAGAACATGAAGGTGAAGCTCAACAGGGCATTAAAGAGCATGTCCTGGAACGGGTAGAACACCTCGCCTTCGTAGAAGAAGCCGTCCGATGACTTCATGGGTGCGTCCTGAGGCCGAAGCCTCGCCTACGGGGCCCGGCTACTCGGTCTGCAGAGCAGGGACGACGTACATGTCCGTCGTCTCGGCGACGATCGAGTGCAGCTCGATGGTGCCGATTTCCAGGAAGTAGTACTGCAGCTTCAGAATGATCGAACCGATCAGAGCCGTCAGGGTGACCGACAACGCGGTCGCCATGCCGCTCGACATGTCGGCCATCGCCGCGCGCAGGGTCAGCGGATCGAAGCTGTCGATGCCGCGGATCGGCGCCAGCATGAGGATGAAGCCGATAACCGTGCCGACGAGGCCGATCTTCGGCAGCGCATCAACGATGAACACGCCGACCTGCAGGCGGCTGCGCAAGGTGTCGGCGAGCGCGTGCATCAGCATGGTGTGGTCGAGCGGCTCGTCGCTCGGGTTGCGTGCCTTGATGATGACGTTGCGGATGTGGTCGGTGATGACGCCGGCCAGCAGCGTCGAGCCGTCGTTCAGCGCAACTTCGCCGTTCTCGGTAAGGCGAAAGCTGGCCGGATTCTTGCGGATGGCGCGGGCAACACGGCGCGCCGTGTTGAGTTCGCGCGAAGCGGCGACGGTGGCGAAACCGCAGTGGATGGTGGCGCCAATGAAGACCAGCACCACGAGGCTCGACAAGTACGTTCGGTCAACCGCGATCATCGTGCGGAGGAGTCCCAGCTGGAAGACCGCGAACAGCGCCACCACAATAAGTGATGCGACGATCAGCCAACGCAGAAGCAGCATGTAGTCGCGCAGCTCAAACGGCGTGACGATCACGCGCGGCCCAGAACGCTCGCCGCCAGCAAGTTCAGAAGAGCTCATGATGTATTGCCCACCCAAGTGCACGCAGTATCTCAGGCCCGCGCCCATACCCCGTCAGAACTGACGGACACCATAGTGTGTATTGCCGAGGTGAATCAAGCGGCCCGGGCGTGCTTGAACGCCTTGAGTTCCACCACTTTTCACCCTGTCAACGCAAACGTTGACGGTACTCCCAGGGTGGAATGAACGGCCCTTGCCACACGCCCACACCGGCGGTATCGGCGGCTTTTTCGGCGGCGACATAGTCCATCGTTTGATCGCGCACCGCGATTGCCATGCCGCGCCGCACCATCAGTTCGGCGATGTCCTTGCCGTTGATCGCGCAGGTGCCCCACGGCATGCCGCGGCGCTGCGGATTTGGGTCCTGCCGCGGCGTGCACGTCACCGGCCCGCGCTCGTCGAACAGGATTTTTTCCATCTCGCGATAGGCGACGGCGCCGCACGACCACGGCTTGCCGTTGAGGAAGCAGCTTTGCTCCTGCTCCATCGCGTCGATGCCGAACAGTTGAAAGCGCTGGCCGTTCACCTCGAGGATGTCGGTGTCGACGATGCGCGCGTTGCCGACCATTTCCTTCTCATCGACCTCCGGCGCCACGGTGGGCACCTGCGCTATTACCGCGGGGGCGGCGGCAACACAGCAAGCCGCTGCAAGGACGAGGGTGGCGCGGAAGGACAGTTTGAACATGACGATTCGCCATCTTATGGAGGACGCCGCGCCGGGGCTAGAACCCGGCCAACGTCACGACCGTCGTGCCGCTCCACGGCTCGGACGGCGGCGGAACCTCGCCCGGGCGGCGCAGTAGCACTCCCGTCATGCCGCTTTCGGCGGCGGCACGAACCTCGCCCGCATGGTCGGAGAAGAACGTGACCTTGGCGGCAGGGAAGCCGATGCGCCCGGCAATCGTGGCGTACGAGCCCGCCTCAAGCTTGCCGCCCACCGTGGTGTCGAAATGCCCCGCGAGCAGTGGCAACAGGTCGCCGTGGTCGGAATGACGGAACAACAACGTCTGCGCCGTCACCGATCCCGACGAATAGATGAAGACCGGAATGCCCCGCTCCTTCCACGCCCGCAACTGCGTGACGGCGTCCTCGAACACCGGACCTTGCAGCGCGCCGGACTCGTAGCCCTGCTTCCAGATCATGCCCTGCAGCGACTTGAGCGGCGTCACCTTGCGGTCGGCGTCGGACCACGCCAGCAGCGCGTGCACCGCCGCAGCAGGATCGGGACGCGCCGCCCCCAGCTCTTTGGCGACCGCGGCGATCTCGGCGGCGACGGCCGGCTCCGATGCGCGCTCGGTGACGAACGTCGCCATGCGCGCACGCGCGAAGGGAAACAGAACCTCCTTCACGAACGCGATCGGCGTCGTCGTGCCTTCGACGTCGAGCAGCGCGACCGCACCCCGCATCAGCGGAGCGGGATTGCCGGCCTTGTTCATGTCCGCCTTATTCACCGAACGGCGGGAACGACTCGGCGATGGTCTCGCCGGTGAACTTGGCGACCCAGCCGTCCGGATTGGAGAACAGACGGA
The DNA here is from genome assembly GCA_945889645.1 of Rhizobium sp. Q54. Taxonomy (GTDB): domain Bacteria; phylum Pseudomonadota; class Alphaproteobacteria; order UBA2966; family CAIVPW01; genus CAIVPW01. The sequence goes on along the minus strand of CAMDCA010000021.1, from coordinate 30,956 downwards.
TGGCAGTGAAGCGCGGCGCCGGCCCCATGTCGAACCAATGCTTGGTGTTGTCCGGCACCGAGATGAGGTCGTTGCGCTCGCAGACCACCTGGTACACCCGCGGACCAAGGTGCAGGTAGAACGAGCCGATGCCTTCGACGAAGAAGCGCACCTCGTCTTCAGCATGCTGGTGCTCCTTGAGGAATTTTTGGCGCGCCTCGACACGGTTGGGCGCGTCCGGGACCATGCGCACGACGTCGGCGGTGACGTAGCCCTTGGCACGCTTGAGCTTGTCGATCGGCTTGGCGTAGGCCGCCAGCACCTTGTCCTGGCTGTCGCTCGGGGCGAGTTCGACGTCCGCCTTCCAGCGCTCGAACAGGATGCCTTCGGCTGCCAGCGCGTCGGCGATCTTGCTGCCGTCGGTCAGCGTGCGTTCGCGCACGCCGGGTTTGTCGTCGCGAAAAATCCTCAGTTCGCTCATGCGACCCTTCGCCTTTCCAGTTCGCACCCCAACAGGAATTCCAGCGCCTCGGTGTGGCGCAGCGCATCGGCCATGGTGCGTCCCCACGCATACAGTCCGTGGCCGGCGAGAAGATAGCCAAACGTGTGCGCGCCGTCGCCGCCGGCGCCGAGCCGCTTGCGCACGTCGCGCGCCAATGCGTCCATGTCCTGGGTGTTGGGGAACACCGGCACGTCCACCGGCGTCTCGTGCGTGCGCACACCGTCGAGCGCCTTCAAGAGTTCGTAGCCTTCCAAGCGAATGACGTCGCCGCGCGTCGCCATCGACAGCACCGTCGCGTTGCGGGCGTGGACGTGCACCACCGCGCCGACCGTCGCGTCCGCCGTGTAGCGCTCGACGTGCAAGGCCGTCTCGGCCGACGACGCGCGCCCCCCGAGCGCCCGCCCGCCGGCAAAGTCGTAGACCAGCAAGTCGCTGGACAGCAGGGCGCCCTTGTCCACTCCGGAGGCCGTGATGGCCATCGACCCCGCATCGATGCGAGCCGACAGGTTGCCGGCCGTCGCCGGGGTCCAGCCCCTGGCCGAGACATAGATTCCGGCGGCAATGACGTCCTCGGCGACTCGGGCGGGGACAGCGGCGTCGCGGTGCGAGTCCTTTGGATTCATGGCCGGACACTAGGTGCGGGGTTCGCGCAGGGTCAAGAAGGCGCCCGCGGCGGCTCGCCGCCGGGCCGCAGGAGTGCTACGTTTGCCGCAATGACCCCCGCTCGCCCCCTGCTCCGCCGCTCGTTCCTGACCGGCGTCGCCCTGGCGCCCCTGTGGCTGCCGGCCATCGCCCATGCCGCTGACGCTGGTGGGGCCAAAAAGGCCGATCCCAACGCGCCGGTGTTCATCAAGCTGCAGGCGCTGAACGTCACGGTGTTCGACCGCGGCGTGGCGCGCGGCAAGTTGAGCATCGAGTTGCAACTCGAGGTGATCATGAAGAACCGCCTCGACCGCATCAATTCGCTGCTGCCGCGCCTGTACGACAGCTATCTCACCGCGGTGACGGAGTATTCCAACTCGCGCGCGGCGGCGGACCGCTCACCGGATCTCGACTATCTCGGCGACCGCTTCCAGGCCGCGACCGACGAAGCCGTCGGTGCTGGCGCGGCCAAGGTGCTGTTCAACAGCGCGGTGCGCACGCTCTAACCAAGCCTTACGCCGCGGCCGCGTCCGTCCGCCCACGCCGCAACCAGCGCTCCAAGAATCCGTCCAGCCAGCGCTCGACCACCGGGCTGTGCATCGCTGCGGCCGCGAGATGCGCCTCGCGCAACTGTGCACCGGGCCGGCGCAGGTCCGGCTTGTCCCGGACCCAGCGCGTGATGATGGCCGGCGTCACTTCCGGGTGGAACTGCACGCCGACGGCGTTGCGGTAGCGAAACGCCTGATTCTCGAATACGTCGCGTGTCGCCAGCCGCGTCGCGCCCTGCGCGATGGCGAAGCCCTCGCCGTGCCAGTGATAGACGTGCATCGGCTGCACGAACGTGTCGGCGCCCGCTTCGGTCGGCTCGATGCGGGCAAACCCTATCTCGTACAGTCCATCGCGATGCCGCGTCACCGGCGCGCCGAGGGCGCGCGCCAGCAACTGCGCACCGAGGCAGATGCCGAGGTACGGCGTGCCGTGCGCCAGCGGCGTCGGAATCCACTCCAGCTCGGCGCGGATGAAATCGAGGTGCTCGTCGTTGGCGCTCATGTGGCCGCCGAACACGACGACGCCGTCGAAGTCGCGCCCGTCCGGCAGCACGTCGCCGGCAAACGTGCGGCAGCGCACCGTCGCGTGACCGCGCGTATGCAACGCTTCCTCGACCCGTCCGGGCGAGGCCGCGGGCTCGTGCGTAACCAGCAGAATGCGGGCTGCCATCGCATCCCTATAGTGGGTAGGGCTTTTGCGGACAATCCCTTGCCGTGCCTCGTTTCGAGCCCACGCAGGTGTCGCTTGCGATACCGCCGCGTTCGCGCTCTGATTGGGCATGGTTCAGCGGAGCCGCTCCCGCGGCACGGGGCCAACCAGACGGAACGGCAGCGCCGCCTCGGCCGCACATTCCGATCGCGAAGCCGTATTCGAACGGGCGCTCGCCGCCTCCAACCAATCGCTGCTGGAATGGAACGTCGCCTCGGACCGCGTCACGGTCGGCGCCTGCTTCTGGACCCAGATCGGCCGGCCCGACGCCGGCCCCTCGCTCGCGCTGCCGGACTTCTTGGAGCTCGTGTCGCCAGATGACCGCGCCACGCTGGCCGAGCTGTTGCGCCGCAGCGCCGCCTACACCGGCGACGTACCCGCCGACGTCGCGACGTCGATGCGCCTGGCGACACCGCAAGGCGACGTGCGTGAGTTCACCGTCGCGCTATCGCGCCCGTGCTTGCAGATCGGCGACGCGCGCATCGTCGCCGGCGTGGTGGGCGACGCCACCGAAGCGCTGCGCCTGAAGCGCGAGCTGGTCGAAGCGCGCAACCTCGCCGAGACCGCCAACCGCACCAAGTCGGAATTCGTCGCGACGATCAGCCACGAGATTCGCACGCCGATCAACGGCATCCTCGGCATGACCGGGCTTCTTCTCGACACCACGCTCAACGCCGAGCAGCTGGACTTCGCGCGCACCGTGCAGGAGTCCGGCCAGGCGCTGATGGAGATCGTCACCGACATCCTCGACTTCTCCAAGGTCGAGGCCGGCAAGCTGGAGCTTGAGCAGATTCCGTTCGACCTGCCCGACGTCATCTCGGGCGCCGTGCGCATCACCGAGCCGCGTGCCACCGCCAAGGGCCTCATGCTCAAGTGGGAACCGGATGAGCGCCTGCCCAAGACGATGAGCGGCGATCCGGGACGCTTGCGCCAAGTGCTGCTCAATCTGATCAGCAACGCCATCAAGTTCACCGAGCGCGGTCACGTCGAGGTGCGGGCGCGCTTGCTGCAGAAGAAGAATCACGTCGCGCGCATCCGCTTCGAAATTGAAGACACCGGCATCGGCATCAGCGAGGCGGCGCGGCCCAAGCTGTTCCAGAAATTCAGCCAGGTCGACTCGACCATCGCGCGCCGCTACGGCGGTACCGGCCTGGGCCTCGCGGTGTGCAAAAGCCTGGTTGACCTGATGGCGGGCGACATCGGTGTCGACTCGACCCTCGGCCAGGGCAGTACGTTCTGGTTCGAGGTGGCGCTGCCCGACGCCAAGGCGGTCCCGGAACGCGCGCAGCCGACCGACGCACCGCGTCATGCGGGCGCACCGGTGCTGGTGGTGGACGACAACACGGTGAACAGCCGCCTGCTGGTCGCGTTGCTCGCCCGCATGGGCCACACCGCCGACGTCGTCGACACAGGCTGGAAGGCGGTGGATGCCGCGCGTCATGGCAACTACGGCCTTGTGCTGATGGACGTGCAGCTGCCCGGCCTCGACGGCTACGAAGCAGCCGCCGCCATTCGGGCATTGAGCGGCCGGCGCGGCGATGTGCCGATCGTCGCCGTCACGGCCGACGCCGGCGAGCGCGACCGCGAGCGCTACCGCCATTCGGCCATCAACGATTTTGTCCTGAAGCCGGTGGACGCGCGCGAGCTTGGCACTGTGGTGCGCCGCTGGGCCGGAGCGACCGTCGAACGCGAGGAGCCGCCGGTCGCCCAGGCTCCTCCGCAACCGGGCGACGAGATCATCGACCGGTCCGTTGTCAGCACGCTGGCGGCGCGCATTGGCGCGGCGAAGACCGGCGAGCTGGTTGACCTCTACGTCACCGATTTGCGCGATCGTATCGGCCGCGTGCGCGACGCGGTTGCGGCGCGCGACATCAATACCCTGCGGCGCGAAGCCCACGACTTGCGCAGTACATCCGGCAGTCTCGGCCTGACGCGCCTGTTCGCGGTCGGTGAAGCCATCCAGGCGGCCGCGCTGGAGGGCAACGAGACGGTCGCGTTCGCTGCCGCCGCAAAGGTCGAGGACATCAGTCATCAGACCATCGCCGCGTTGCTGGCGGCGGACCCGCGCCGGCTGGGGTGAGCCGATTCGGGATACCCCTTCAACGCGCCTCGACGTGGCCCCGCTGCGCGATCACATTGGCACCAAGACAAGAAGAGTCGAGCAACCCCATCCCATCTAACGGGAGGCCATCTAACGGGAGGACTGCCATGCACCCTCGTCGGCTGTTTCCGCGCCTTGCCGCCGCAGTTGCCGTGACCGCGCTGCTATTGCCCATCGGCGCGTTCGCCGCCGACCAGCCCGGTCAGAAGTTCAAGATCACATTCGCTGACCTGCCGGCACCCGGTGCGACGCAGTCGGCGTCCAACCCGTCGCGCACCATCCCGCGTCCCGCCGGCACGCTGCCGCAGGTGCCGCCGGGCTTTCAGGTCAACGTGTTCGCCGATGGCTTGCAGAACGCGCGCTGGCTGACGGTGGCGCCCAACGGCGACGTGTTTTTGTCCGAGCCCGAGGCGGGCCGCATCACGCTGCTGCGCGACGCCAACAACGACGGCGTCGCCGAGGTGAAGAGCACCTTCGTCTCGGGCATCGCCGCCGTGCACGGCATCGCCGTGCTGGGCGACGTGCTCTACGCCAGCAATCCGACCAATCTGTACAGCGTGCCGTACAAGGCCGGCGACATCCGCGCCGGCGGTCCGCCGGCGATGGTCGGGGCGCGCAACGCACTGGGCGACGGCGCTGGACACTTCACCCGCAACCTCGCCATCTCGCCGGACGGCAAGTCGATGATGGTCGCCGTCGGCAGCCGCGCCAACTTGGCGGAGGAACCGGCGCCACGCGCTTCGGTGCAGCGCTTCGACATCAACGGCGCCAACCAGGCGACGTTCGCCAGCGGCCTGCGCAATCCGGTCGGCATCGCCTACCGGCCGGGCAGCAACGACCTGTACGTCGTGGTCAACGAGCGTGACGGCTACGGCGACGGTCTGGTGCCCGATTACCTGACGCGGGTGCAGCAGGGCGATTTCCTAGGTTGGCCGTACGCCTACCTTGGCCCGCACGCGTCGCCCGGCCAACTCGGCACCGCCAAGCCCGGCCAGGTCGCGTTGACCAAGGCACCGGACGTGCTGTTCGAGGCGCACTCGGCGCCGCTGGGCCTTGCGTTCTATGACGGCACCGCCTTCCCGGCCGAGTACCGCGGCCAGGCCTTCGTCGCCCTGCACGGCTCGTGGAACTCGGGCAAACCGACCGGCTACAAGGTCGTCACGGTACCGTTCGAGAACGGCCGCCCGACCGGCGAGTACGTCAACTTTGCCACTGGCTTCTGGGCCGGCGGCACCGCGCGCGCCGACGTGTGGGGCCGCCCGGTCGGCATCGCGGTGGCGGCCGACGGCAGCCTGCTGGTTGCCGACGACGTTGGACAAGTCGTGTGGCGCATCTCGTATCGCGGTGCGTAATGGCTCGCCTTCACAACGACCACGAGTGTGACGCACGACGCGTTGCTACAGCGTCGCCCGGATAGCCATGTATAGTGACGCTAAGCGAAGATTCCCTCGCGTTCTGGAGGGCCCATGAGTAGTGCGACTGCCCAAAGCCGCAAAGTCCACGTGCCCACCGATGGCCCCGAGCTCGAGGTGGTGCGCTACCCTGCCGGCTCCGTCATCTTCTGCGAAGGCAGCCCCGGCTATCGCGCCTTCATCGTGCAGAGCGGCCTCGTCGAGATATCCAAGGTCGGCCTCAAGGGCGAGCGCGTCATCGGCTACGTCGGTGGCGGCGAAGTGTTCGGCGAGATGGCGCCGCTCGACGGCGAACCGCGCATGGCCTCGGCCACCGCGATCAAAGAGACGATGTGCGTCGTCATGCCAGAGCAAATGCTGCGCAGCCGCCTCGCCGTGGCGGAACCGTTCGTGCGCGATCTGTTGTTCGTGCTGGTGCGTGGCCTGCGCCAGGTCACCCAAGACTTGGTGTCCAAGCCGAACCAGTAGCTGCGACGCGTCCAACCGCCTTTGGCACGACGCCGGACGCGGGGATAAAAATGGTGGAGCCGAGGGGGATCGAACCCCTGACCTCGACATTGCGAACGTCGCGCTCTCCCAGCTGAGCTACGGCCCCACACCTTGTCGCCAACGTAGGCGAAGTCGCCGGGATAATGGGTAGGGCCCCCACCCCTGTCAACCGGAGCGCGACTTGGCCCGACGCGGCACAAGGCCGCCGTCGCTTGTGCGCCCCCGCCCGCCCCATTACATAAGAGCGACCGCCCGCGGGCGGACCCTGCAGCGCGAGCTAGGAGATAGCAGTCGTGAGTGCCCTCTACTGGCTCATCAATACGATCCTCAACCTGTTCATGTGGGCCCTCATCATCAGCGCGGTGATGAGCTGGCTGGTCGCCTTCGGCGTCCTCAACACGCACAACAAGGTCGTCTACCAGATCGGCGACTTCTTCCACCGCATCACCGAGCCCGTGCTTACGCCGATCCGCCGCGTGCTGCCCAACCTTGGCGGGGTGGACGTCTCGCCCCTGGTCCTGATCCTGCTGATCGTCTTCGCCCGGCGGCTCCTGGCAGACGTCTTCGTCGCGATGTAGGTGCCGGCGGCATGTCCGCTGGCCCCTGCACCGCCACCAAGGACGGCGTGCTGATCGCCGTCCACCTCCAGCCGCGGGCGAGCAAACCAGGCCTCGGGCCTGTTGCGACGGACGCCAGCGGTCATGGCGTCCTCAAGGCGCGCGTCACCGCCCCACCCACCGATGGCCGCGCCAATGCCGCGCTGTGCGAGATGATCGCCAAGCAGCTTGGCGTTCCGAAGACCCAGGTGCGGATCGAGCGCGGCGAGACCTCGCGGCACAAGACCGTGCTGGTTGAAGGCGCCGTGCTGGGGCGCTGCGAGGCGTGGCTGCGCGGTCTTGCCGGGTAGCAGTGTTGCTCCTATACCAAAGCGGTCTGCGCGACTGGCGAGTTTGGATGGGAAACCATCGGGAAGCGCAGACCTTGGCAAAGCCGTTCGCCTGGGCACCGGTCTGACCTTCTCTGACGGAGGGCGCCCCCCCGATGGCAGCACGCATCCTTGACGGCAAAGCACTCGCGGCTAGCATCCGCGCGGAGCTCGCCACCAAAGTCGCCGCACTCAAAGCCAAGCATCGCATCACACCCGGCATCGCCGTGCTTCTGGTGGGCGAAGACCCCGCCAGCCAGATCTACGTGCGCAACAAGGCCAAGGCGGCGACCGAAGTCGGCTTCTTTGCCCGCGAGGTGAAGCTGACGGCGACCGCGACCGAGCGCGAAGTGCTCGCCGCCGTGGACGCCTTCAACAAGGACGACGCCATCGACGGCTTCCTGGTGCAATTGCCGCTGCCGCCGCAAGTCGATCCGCAGCGCGTCATCGACGCCGTCGATCCGGCCAAGGACGCCGACGGCTTCCATGTCACCAATGCCGGCCTGGTGTTCCAGGCGCGCGGCGGCGTGGCGCCGGCGACGCCGCTCGGCTGCATGGCGCTCATCAAGCTCGCGCGCACCGACCTGACCGGATTGGAGGCCGTCGTCATCGGCCGCTCCAACACCGTCGGCAAGCCGGTGGCGCAACTGCTGCTGAAAGAGCACTGCACCGTCACCATCGCCCACTCGAAGTCGAAGGACCTCGCCGCCATCGCGCGCCGCGCCGACATCCTGGTCGCCGCCGTCGGCCGCTCCGAGTTGGTGCGCGGACACTGGATCAAACCCGGCGCCGTCGTCATCGACGTCGGCATCAACCGGGGCGCCGACGGCAAAGTGCGCGGCGACGTCGCGTTCGATGAGGCGGTGGAGATCGCCGGCGCCATCACGCCGGTGCCAGGCGGTGTCGGGCCAATGACGATCGCGTGCTTGCTGCAGAACACGCTGATGTTGTGCGAGCGGAGACGCGCCCTCAACTAACCGCGTCATTGCGAGCCGGAGGCGAAGCAATCCAGGCTGTCTGGATTGCCGCGCTCGCTGCGCTCGCTCGCAATGACGCTTGAGTCTGGTCCCCTCCCGCCCGCGCGGGAAGGAGATCATCCGCGGCGCTTCAGAATCCGCAGTCGGAGGGCGTTCAGTTTGATGAAGCCTTCGGCGTCGTGTTGGTCGTAAGCCGAACCCTCTTCGAACGTCACCAGGTTTTGGTCGTAGAGGGAGTTCTTGGATTTGCGCCCCACCACGTTGACGCTGCCTTTGTAGAGCTTGAGGCGGACGGTGCCGCTGACCTTCTCTTGGCTCTTGTCGATGGCGGCTTGCAGCATCTCGCGCTCGGGGGAGAACCAGAAGCCGTAGTAGACCAGCTCGGCGTAGCGCGGCATCAGCTCGTCTTTGAGGTGCATGGCGCCGCGGTCCAGCGTGATGCTTTCGATGCCGCGATGTGCGGCGTAGAGGATCGTGCCGCCGGGGGTCTCGTAGACGCCGCGCGACTTCATGCCGACGAACCGGTTCTCGACCAGGTCGAGGCGGCCGACGCCATTGGCGCCGCCGAGTTCGTTCAGATGCTCCAACAGTTTCGCGGGGGACAGCGGCTTGTTGTCCACGGCGACGGCGTCGCCCTTTTCGAATGTGACTTCGACGTAGGTGGCGTTGTCGGGCGCGTCTTCGGGCGCCACCGAGCGCGAGTAGACGATCTGGTCGGGCTCGATCCACGGGTCCTCAAGCATCTTGCCCTCGGACGAGGTGTGCAGAAGATTCGAGTCCTGGCTGAAGGGCGCCTCGCCGCGCTTGTCTTTGGGCACCGGAATCTGGTGCTTCTCAGCGTAGTCCAACAGCGCGGTGCGCGAGGAGAGTTCCCATTCGCGCCACGGTGCGATGACGCGGATGTTCGGATTGAGCGCGTAGTACGCCAACTCGAAACGCACCTGGTCGTTGCCCTTGCCGGTCGCGCCGTGAGCGACGGCGTCGGCGCCGGTGGCTTGCGCGATCTCGATCTGGCGCTTGGCGATGAGCGGCCGCGCGATGGAAGTGCCGAGCAGGTACTGGCCTTCGTACAGCGCGTTGGCGCGGAACATCGGGAAGACGTAGTCCTTGACGAACGTCTCGCGCAGGTCGTCGATGAAGATCTCCTTGATGCCGAGCATCTCGGCCTTCTTGCGCACCGGCTCAAGCTCGGCGCCCTGGCCCAGGTCGGCGGTGAAGGTCACGACTTCGCAGCGGTACGTCTCCTGCAGCCACTTGAGAATGACCGAGGTGTCGAGACCGCCGGAATAGGCGAGCACGACTTTGCGCACCTTGCGCTGTTCGCTCATGGAAGACTCCAAGTTGTCGAGTTAGGCGGGGGTGGACGGCGAGGCCGTCACGCGCGACTTGCGTTCGCGCAGGCTGTCGGACTTGAGCTGGCCACAGGCGGCGAGGATGTCGCGGCCGCGCGGAGTGCGGATCGGCGACGAGTAGCCGGCGCGGTTGACGATCTCGACGAACTTGGCGATCGACTCGTCGTCCGAGCATTCGTACGGGCTGCCCGGCCACGGGTTGAACGGGATCAGGTTCACCTTGGCGGGAATGCCGGCGATGAGCTGAACCAGCTCCTTGGCGTCGCGCACCGAGTCGTTGATGCCCTTGAGCATGACGTATTCGAACGTGATGCGGCGCGAGTTGGCGCTGCCCGGATAGTTGCGGCAGGCGTCGAGCAGCGCGGCGATCGGGTACTTCTTATTCAAGGGCACGATGACGTCGCGCACTTCGTCTCGCGTGGCGTGCAGCGAGATGGCGAGCGCGGCGCCGGTTTCTTCGCCCAGCTTGCCGATCATCGGCACCACGCCGGCGGTGGACACCGTGATGCGGCGGCGCGAGATGGCGATGCCCTCGTTGTCGGTCAGCAGGTGCAACGCAGCAACGACGTTGTCGTAGTTGTAGAGCGGCTCGCCCATGCCCATGAGCACGATGTTGGTGATCATGCGGCCGTCGGGGTCGGACGGCCATTCGTTGACCTCATCGCGCGCCAGCATCACCTGGCCGACGATTTCCGCCGTGGTGAGGTTGCGCACCCACGGCTGCGTGCCGGTGTGGCAGAACTTGCACGTCAGCGTGCAGCCGACCTGGGACGAGATGCACAGCGTGGCGCGGTCTTCGTCCGGGATGTAGACGGTTTCGACCAACGCACCGTCGGCGAGACGCACCAGCCACTTGCGCGTGCCGTCCTCGGACAGTTGCGCGCGCGCAATGTCCTCGCGGCCGACGTCGTACTTCTGGCCAAGCTTTACGCGCGTCTCCTTGGAGATCGTCGTCATGTCGTCGAACGAGCGGGCGCCGCGGAAGTAGATCCAGTGGAACAGCTGGCTCGCCCGCATCTTGGCCTTGTGCGCCGGCTCGCCCACCGACACGGCAGCCTCGGCCAGCTCGGCGCGCGACATGCCGGCGAGGCGCGGTTTGTGCGGAATGCGCAGCGCTGCGGGGATGATGGTGTCGGCGATGTTCATGGGCGGGGCGGACTTAGCGCGCGGGACAGGCGCGGTCCATCGCCTGGTGCGCGGCGGTGAATCCGGACAGCGAATAGCTGTCGGTGGTTTCGGTGCCACGGTTCGACTTGCCCTTGACGATCATGCGCGTGCCGGCAGCCATGGCGCGCGCCATGCGGGCATCGTCTTCCTTGGTGTAAGTCCAGGCGGTGTCGTCCTTGGCGAACAACTTGAATTCGGTGGCGTCCACCGTGACCACGACGACAGCGTTGGCGTCGTAGCTGTAGCCGCTGATGAAACTGACCTCGTCGCGCACGCCCGGCTTGTGGGCGACGTTGACGTAGACGTCGCCGCGATTGACGTTGCGCGGCTGCCTATCCAACGGCGTCGAGGCGATGTAGCAGACCTTGTTGCGGCCATCCATGTAGGTCCAGGCCGTCCAGTCGCTGAACGTGCCGACCAGAGCCGGTTCGGCGCCTTGTGCCAATACTGGCCCGGCGGCGAACAGCAGCGCGAGTGCCAGGAGCAGGCGCATCAGGCGGCCGGCCGGCAGGAGTTGCTCATGGCAGTCTGGGCGGCGGTGAAGCCGATCAGCGAATAGGTGTCGTTGCTCGTCATGCCTCTGCCCGAGGTAGCGCGCGCCTGCAGCCGTGTTCCAGCGATCATGGCGCGCACCATGGCCGCATCCTGTGTCGCATTTTGGGCAACCGCGCCTTCGGGCGACGGCCGCAGGCGAAATTCGGCGGCATCCACCGTGATGACCGCCATGCCCTCGGCCTCGACTGTGAAGCCCGGCACGATGCTTACCACGTCGCGCATGTCGCCTGAGCGCGACACACGCACATAGGTGGGGCCGCGCCGGGTGCCTTTGGGCTCCATGTCGAGGGGCGTGGTGGAGATGTAGCACACCCGCCGCCCGGCCTCGACGTAGCGGAACGCGTTCCAGTCGCCGAAGGTGCCGATCCATTCCTGGGCAACGGCCGGAACGGGGACGACAATGGTGAGTCCGGCGGCCAACGCGGCGGCCCGTAGCCACCGTAAGTACGGGCGATTCGAAGCTGGCTCCGGGGCGCGGGGGTGCCGCGCGGGCTCCGTAAGCCCCGTACGTACGGGCGATTGGCGCCGTATCTGGCGCGACGTGAAGGCGGTGAGCAGCGGCCGTAGATGCCGTTCCCAACGGTGCAGAACGGCGGAGCGGTGCGCGCAAAGGGTCCCGCCGGCGCCGCGAAGGCGCACTGCTGAGAACGAGCGAGCGATGGATTCAGCGTGAGTCATAACACGAATTGTATATCCCGATACAGATCGTGTCTAGCGCTTTCTTAGCGGCGTGCGATGCCCTTCTGGGCCGCGCGCAGCCAGTCCTTGGCACGGGTGTAGTGCTCGATGGTCATGTACTTGCGCATGGTGGCGACAACCGCCGCGATCACCGCCGCATCATCGGTGAAGCCGATGCCGAGCAGCAGGTCGGGGATCAGGTCGAACGGCATGACGAAGTACGCCAGCGCGCCGCCCAGCGCCGCCTTGACCGCCAGCGGCGTGGCCGGATCGATGGCGCAGTAGTACGCCGCGATCGCGTCCTCGATGAACGGCACCCGATGCAGGTTGGCCCGCACCTTGTCCCAGAACCCGGCGGGCGGGGTCGGATCGAACTCGGCGGTGGACGACTTCATTGGCTAAAGGTAGGCGCTGATGGTGCCGAGGCCAAGGGGTGCTGCTTGGTCGGGGCAGGTTCACGGCGGTACTCTTCCTACAATGTTTGCAGGGGGCGGGGGCGTCTACACCAAGGCTATCCAATGGGTAGCTTTCGTTGCGTTCGTCGGGATGGTGGCCGTCCTAGGTGACCAGCATAGCCGCGACGGTCAGTCCGAAGGCGGCCAGGTAAGCGGCCGCCAGAGTGAAGCCAATAAGTCTGCTACGCGGGTGTACGCAGAGACAACCGCCGTTTACGGCGAGCGCGCCTGTCAGAACCCAGAGCAAAGCAACTACGCCGACCTCTGCCAGCAGTGGCGCATGGCGAATGCGGCTGAAGACCAACGCGACTGGACGCGTCGCGGGTTCAAGCTGCTGCTCGGCGAGGCGCTAGTCCTTGTCTTGACGCTGATCGCTGCTGGATCTGCCGCCTTCTTCGCTCGCGGCATCATCCACGTAACGCGCGACAGCGCCCAAATCGAATCGCGCGCGTATGTCGGGCTGAACGGGTGGAACAAACGCCTGGTCAGCGGCGAGATTTGGGAAGTCTCTGCCAGATTGCGCAACAACGGGGCGACGCCGACCAAAGGGCTCGTTCTCGCAATCCAATTGGACCCGCGCCCCTGGGATTTCACTTTGCGACCCGACTGGGGTCCACCTAAGCCAATGGGAGATGACGGTAGCTATTCGGAGGTCGATATCGGCCCGCACGACGAGGACCGCACCGAGTGGGTCCGCATCAGTGATGGCGAACTCACGGCGATAAGACAGGAGCGGCAACGCCTGTTTATTTGGGGGCGAGTTGAGTACTACGACGCCTTCGAGAAGACCCCCCTCCGGGTCACTGGCTTCGTGGTCGAAGTAGTCGCGGTGGACGTCCACGCCCGCGACGGTACGCACTTCGACTTCCAAGTGGTGCGTCATCCCCACAACCAGCAAACCTAGAACGCTCACCGCTTCGCGCAGCACGCGTTCAACAAAAGCCACGGTCTGGCCCGCTAGAAGGTGGGCGATGCTTGGCGCCCGCTCCCCGACAGCGGTATGGTCGCCGACCTTAGGTTCGTGGCGCGGCGGGAGCCTGAATTGCTTCGTCGCTGCGCTCCTCGCAATGACGGTGAGAGTGTGACCGCGATCGACTGGACCCAAGCAACGGCCCCCTCCCTCGAGGAATTCGAGGTGATGGCGGATGCGGCGTATCAGTCGATCCCGGCGGTGATGCGGGAGCGCGTCCAGACGGTCGTCGTGCGGGTGACGGATTTCGCCGACGACGAGACGTTGGACGAGATGGGGATCGAGTCGCCGTTTGAATTGTTGGGGCTGTATCGCGGGGTCGATCTGACGCGCAAGAGCGTCAACGACGTGCCGCAGAACGTGGACATGATTTTTTTGTATCGCCGCGCCTTGCTCGACTATTGGTGCGAGACCGGCGAGCCGTTGGGCGCGGTCATTCGCCATGTGATGATCCACGAGATGGGACACCACTTCGGCTATTCCGACGACGACATGGAAGCGATCGAAGAGTTCCGATGACGAGCGCGAGCAAGAAGAAGCCGGTGTCGGTGTTGTTCGTGTGCATGGGGAACATCTGCCGCTCGCCGACGGCGGAAGGCATGTTCCGCAAGGTGCTGGACGACGAGGGCGTGGCGCACGCGTTCGAGGTCGATTCGGCCGGCACGCACGCGTATCACATCGGCGAGGGGCCGGACCCGCGCACGCTGAAGGCGGCGGCGATGCGCGGCATCGATCTGTCGTACCGGCGCGGCCGCCAGGTGAGTGCGGCGGACTTTGACCGCTTCGACTTCGTGCTGGCGATGGATCGCGAGAATCAGTCCAACCTGAAGGCGGTCGCGGGCGCCAAGGCGGACGGCAAGCTGCACTTGTTCCTGGATTTTGCACCCGAGGCGCGGCACCGCGAAGTGCCGGATCCGTTCTTTGGCGGGCCGGAGGGATTCGAGACGGTGCTGGACCTGGTGGAGACCGCGAGCCGCGGATTGCTGCGCGAGGTTCGCCGGCGCGGATTGGTCTAGCGCGTGGCGCGATCCGGGGTAGCGGATCGCATCGAGGCCGCGCTGGGCGTGCGGCCGACCGAGTTGCGGCCTCTGTCGGGCGGGTCGCCCAGGGACTTTGGTGCCGAAGTCTACACGCTGACGTTTGCCGACAAGGCGCAGTCGGTCGCCAAGGTTGGGCGCGCGGGTGCGAAGCTCGACCTTGAGGGATGGATGCTGCGCACGTTGGGTGCGCGCAGCCGTGTGCCGGTGCCGGGCGTGCTGTTCGCCGCCGACGATCTGCTGGTGATGGACCTGTTGCCGAGTGGCGGCGGCATCGACGCGCGCGTGGAGCGTGATGCGGCCGAGATTGTTGCGGCGCTGCACGGAGTCACGGCGCCGAATTTCGGGCTGGAGCGCGACACGCTGATCGGTGGGTTGCACCAGCCGAATCCGCCATCGGACAAATGGCTACCGTTCTTTCGCGATCAGCGGCTGCGCTTCATGGCCGATGACGCGGTGCGCGCGGGGCGGCTGCCGGTGGGGACGCGCGCGCGGATCGAGACGCTGTGCGGGAAGTTGGGCGAATGGATCGGGGAGCCGGCGGCGCCGGCGTTGATCCACGGCGACCTGTGGGGTGGCAACGTGCTGGCGGCGAATGGCCGCGTGACGGGGCTGATCGATCCGGCGATCTACTACGCCGACCCAGAGATCGAGTTGGCGTTCACCACGCTGTTCGGGACGTTCGGCGAGGTGTTCTTCCGGCGGTACAGCGAGCTGCGGCCGATCCACGAGGGGTTCTTCGAGGAGCGGCGGGATTTGTACAACCTGTACCCGCTGCTGGTGCACGTGCGGCTGTTCGGCGGCGAGTATGTGGGGCAGGTGGAGGCGACGTTGCGGCGTTACGGCTGCTAGCGGCGTCCCGCACCCCTGGATTGCTTCGATGCGCTCACAATGACGGACCAAGGAATGTCACTGCGAGGAGCGGAGCGACGTTGCGCAGGAACGCGCGCTAGGCGCGCGTAGCGCGGCCGCGGCGCGACGCAATCCAGACTGTCTGCGTTGACGCGGGACTCTTTACCCACCCTCACCCCGACCCTCTCCCGCCGACGGCGGGCGAGGGGGAAGCTGCAAGGGGTATGCGGTTTCGGGGATGTGGGTGGCGCCTTCGGAGCCGAGGACGCTGGAGAACAGGGTGAATTCTTCGGCGGTGAACGGGGCCGTCGAGAACGGTTCGTGTTCGGCGAGGTATCGGCCGAGGGCGGGAGTGGGGTCGCGGCGGCCGGTGGCGAAGCGGGCTAAGGTCACATGCGGGTGGAACTTGCGCGGCTCGGGCGGGATGCCGACGCGGCGCACGGCGGATTCGATGCGGGCGTGCAGCGCGGCGAGGTCGGGGTTGGCGCGGACGCCGACCCACAGGGTCGAGACGCGGCCGCGCGTGGTGAAGTCGCCGAGGCCGGCGAGGGCGACGTCGAATTGCGGGGCGCGAACCTGAGACAGCGCGAGCGCGAGGTCGTGGGCGGTGACGCCGTCAACGTCGCCGATGAAGCGCAAGGTCAGATGCATTTGTTCTGGGTCGGACCACTTGGCGCCGCGCAGGCCCGCGCACAGATGCGATAGACGATCCTTGATGTCGTCCGGCAACTCCACGGCGACGAACAACCGCATAGGACTTCAGGTCGCTAGACCTGCCGGATGCACGCCAGTGTGCGCAGGTTGTCGCTGGCGGGCGGGTAGCCGAGGGCGGCGGCCTGGGAGAACAACTGGGCTGCCTTGGCGCAGTCGGACGGCACGCCTTCGCCGAGCGAGTGCATGACGCCGAGGCTGTTGATCGCGCCGGCGTAGCCTTTGTCGGCGGCGGCGCGGTACCAGCGCAATGCTTCGTCGAGCTGGCTGGCCTGGCGGTAGGCGCGGCCGAGCTGGAACATGAAGCGCGGCTCGCTGGGGAACTGCTTCAACGCGTCTAGGCAAGCGGCGATGGCCGGCACCGGGCGCATGGAGGCGGTCGCCACGCCAATGCCGACGCGGCCCGGATCGACCGGGTTGCCGGCCAGGGCGTCGCAGTTGTGCAGCGGCGCCTTCACCTCCTGCGCGGCGGCAGACAGGGCGAACGCGGCGGCAACCACGGTTGCGAGGAGAACGAGAACGAGAACGAGAGCGAGGCGCATCGAGGCGTAATTGTGCGGGGCGAGCGGTGCGGAATCAACGGCGTTTGTTGGGGCCGCGGATCAGGCGCCAGGCGGCTTGGGCCCGGCCTTCAGGGCCCACAAAACGTAGGGCACGATGCGTTCGACGATGACGTTCACACCCCGGGCATTCGGGTGCATGCCGTCGTTCTGCAGCAGCGCGTTCTGGGCCGCCACGCCATCGAGGAAGAACGGGTACAGCGGCACGGCGTACTTCGCCGCCAGCCGCGTGTAGAGGGCGTTGAACGCCTGGCCGTATTCGGGGCCGAGGTTGGGCGGCGCCAGCATGCCGGCGAGCAGAACCGGAATGCCCTTGGCGGCCAGGGCGGCCAGCATCTTGTCGAGGTTGGCCTCGGTGACCGCGGGGGCGATGCCGCGCAGGGCGTCGTTGGCGCCGAGTTCCAGGATGACGAGGTCGGTGGTCTCGACCAGCGACCAGTCGAGGCGGCTGAGGCCGCCCGACGACGTGTCGCCGGAGACGCCAGCGTTGACCAGGCGCAC
The DNA here is from genome assembly GCA_945889645.1 of Rhizobium sp. Q54. Classification (GTDB taxonomy): domain Bacteria; phylum Pseudomonadota; class Alphaproteobacteria; order UBA2966; family CAIVPW01; genus CAIVPW01. Next base: position 13,834 of record CAMDCA010000021.1, on the reverse strand, counting down.
GTCCACGCCGACGGCGCGCAATGCACCCTCGAGCCGCGCCGGGAAAAACAGCGCCGAGTCGGCGAGGCCATAGCCGGCGGTGAGGCTGTCGCCGAACGCGACGATGGTCGTGGCGGCGCGGGCGCTGCTCCACGGAATCGTGACTGCCACCGCCAACAAAACGACCAGCGCGCGTGCGGCCAGGGCGAAGCCACGATTGACCCGCCCGGCGGGCTGCCTATATGCGAGGTGGCCTTTGGAGCTTCCCAGCATGCCTGAACCTGTCGTGGCGGCCGCCGCACCGTTGGTGCGTCTGAGCGGCGTCGAGCTGACTTTGGAGAGCGGCGCCGGGGCGGTCAACATCCTGCGCGGCGTCGATCTGACCGTGTCGGCCGGCGATACGGTCGCCGTCACCGGCGCGTCCGGGTCGGGCAAGTCCACCCTGATGGCGGTGATCGCCGGGCTGGAGCGGCCGACGCGCGGGCGCATCGAGGTGGCGGGGCGCGACCTGGGCGCGTTGAACGAGGATCAACTGGCGCTGTTCCGGCGCGCCAATGTCGGCATCGTGTTCCAGTCGTTTCACCTAGTTCCCACCATGACGGCGTTGGAAAACGTCGCCGTGCCGATGGAGCTGGCCGGGCGCGCGGATGCGTTCGCGCGCGCCGAGGCCGCCTTGCAGGCGGCGGGGTTGGGGCATCGCCTCACCCACTATCCGGCGCAACTGTCGGGCGGCGAGCAGCAGCGCGTCGCGGTGGCGCGCGCGTTCGGCAACGAGCCGAAACTGGTGCTGGCGGATGAGCCGACCGGCAACCTGGATTCGACCACCGGCGCGTCGATCGTCGACCTGATGTTCAACACCCAGGCGCGGGTGGGCTGCACGCTGGTGCTGATCACCCACGACGTCACCGTGGCGCGCAAATGCCGCCGTCATCTGCACATGCAGGACGGCCGGCTGATGGCCGATGGCGCCGTCGCGTCCGGCGGCGCGCCACCGGTGTACCGGTGAGCGGCGCGCCGCTATCTCTGCGGCTGGCGCTGCGCGAACTGCGCGGCGGGTTGAGCGGATTCCGGGTGTTCGTCGCGGTGCTGGTGCTGGGCGTCAGCATCATTGCGGCGGTGGGGTCGCTGTCGGCGTCGCTGGTGGACGGGTTGCGCGGCAATGCGCGCGCGTTGCTGGGCGGCGACGTTGAAGTCGAACTATCCACCGGACCTGCGAGCGCGGAGCAGCTGGCCTACCTGGCGTCGCACGCCATCGAGATGAGCGCCGTGCGCGGCATGCGCGGCATGGCGCGACCGGGCGCGAACGCGGTGGCGCGTGGATTGCCGACGCTGGTCGAGCTGAAGGCGGTGGACGGCGGCTATCCGCTCTACGGCACTGTTGATCTGGATCCACCGATGACTCTAGCGCAGGCGTTCGCGGCGCAGGACGGGGTCGCGGGCGCGGTGGCGGAGCGCGACTTGTTCGACCGGCTGGGCGTGGCGATTGGCGACACGGTGGCGGTGGGCGATGCGACGTTCGTGTTGCGGGCCGCGATCACCGACGAGCCGGACCGCACGGCGGGGCCATTCTCGCTCGGGCCCCGACTGATGATCGGCGACACCGCGCTGGCGGCGACCGGGCTGGTGCAGATCGGCAGCCTGATCTCGCATGAATACCGCCTACGGCTGGAGCCGACCGAAGACGTGTTGGCATGGACCGCGGCGCTGCGCGCGGCGTACCCGGATGCCGGCTGGCGCGTGCGCAACTTCCTGGCGTCGCAGCCGACGGTGCAGCGGTTTGTCGATCGCTTCGGCGCATTCCTGATTCTGGTCGGCTTGACCGTGCTGGTGGTCGGCGGCGTCGGCATCGCCAACGCGGTGCAGAACTACATCGGCGCGCGCACCGAGACGATCGCCACGCTGAAGTGCCTCGGCGCCGACGGCGGGCTGATCTTCCGCATCTACTTCTGGCAGGTCGGCGCGCTGGCGGCGATCGGCGTCGTGGCGGGATTGATCCTTGGCGCGTTGGCACCGCTGCTGGCCCCGCCGCTGATCGGCGACGCCGTGCCCGTGCCGCTGACGTTTGCCATTCATCCGCGTGCACTGGCGGCAGCCGCCGTGTACGGCGTACTGACGACGGCGGTGTTCGCGCTGTGGCCGCTGGCCCGCGCGCGCGACATTCCGGCGGCGGGATTGTTCCGCGCCATTGTCGCGCCGGGGCGGCGCCTACCGCGGCCGCGCTACTTGGTGATGCTGGCGGCGGCGACGGTGACGCTGCTTCTACTGGCGATCTTCGGCGCCGGAAATCCGGTGTTCGCGGCGTGGTTCGTCGGCGGATCGATGGCCGTACTGATAGGGTTTCGCCTGGCGGCGATCGGCGTGGTGCGCGTGTTCCGCGCCCTGCCGCGGCCGCGCAATGCCATGACGCGGCTGGCCGTCGCAGCGGTGACGCGGCCGGGCGCACCGACTGCTAGCGTCATGCTATCGCTGGGCGCCGGGCTGTCGGTGCTGGTGGCCGTGGCGTTGCTCGACGCAAACCTCACCCGTGAGGTGCAAAGCGAAGTACCGGAGCGCGTGCCGGCGTTCTTCTTCCTCGACATCCAGGCCGACCAGGCCGAGGCGTTCGACGCGGTGATGCTGGCGACGCCCGGCATCACCGATCCGCAGCGCGTGCCGACGTTGCGCGGCCGCGTGGCGTCCGTCGGCGGCGTCAGCGCCGAGACGTTGCGCGACCAGCGCGGCGGGCACTGGTGGCTGCGCATGGAGGTTGGCTTCACCTACGCCGCGCGCATGCCGGCCGCCACGGTGCTGAGCGAAGGCGCGTGGTGGCCGGCCGATTACGCCGGGCCGCCGCTAGTGTCGCTCGATGCAGAAGTCGCGCGCGAGCTGGGCATCCACATCGGTGACGCGGTGGCGTTCACCATCCTGGGGCGCGAGATCGGCGGCACGGTCGCCAATCTGCGTCGCGTCGAATGGGAAGGCATGGGCCTGAACTTCAGCGTCATCTTCGCGCCCGGCGCACTGGAGCGCGCGCCGCAGACCCACGTCGCCAGCGCGGTGGTGGCACCCGAGATGGAGAACGCGGTGTTCACCGCAGTGACCGGCGCGCTACCCAACGTCACGGTCATCCGCGTGCGCGACATCATCGAGCGCGTCACCGGACTGATCGCGCAGATCGGCACGGCAGTGCGCGGCGTGTCGCTGCTGACCATCAGCGCAGGCGTGCTGGTGCTGGCCGGTGCGGTGGCGGCGGGACGGCGGCAGCGGCTGTACGACTCGGTGATCCTGAAGGTGCTCGGCGCGACGCGCGGCGACGTGCTGCGCGCGACGGTGCTGGAATACGCGATTCTCGGGGGACTTACGGCGCTGCTGGCGGCGCTGGCGGGAACGCTGGCGGCGTGGGGCGCGGTGACGTTCCTGATGGAGATGGACTTCGGCTTCGTGCTGCTGCCGGTGGCGGAAGCGGCACTGGGCGGAGTAGCCCTGGTCGTCGCCTTGGGCCTGGCCGGGACATGGACCGTGCTGGGACAGCGCCCGGCGCCGGTGTTGCGCACCGCCTAACACCGTTGCGACGGCCGCACGCTGCGGTGCGGAAGCCACACGCCGCCCAGAATCTGCCCCTTTTCATGTTGTAATAGAGCCACACATGTCCCGAATCGGAGGTTGTGCCGGCTTGTGCCGGGCGTACACTTCTGCGCGCAGCGTCACCTAGAAACGCTGCATCGCCGGGCGCCGTGGGAACTCCCTTTGCACGCCGTCCGGTGGCGCCTACCTCCCATAGGTGCGTGCGTGGCGCGGCCGGTAGCTCAGGGGTTCCTTGGGCCCTCGCTGCCGGCCACGCCACGCCGTTATTGGATTCCCGCTCCCGCCCAGGCTTGCGACACCCGCGTGACGGGTCCCTGGCGCGCGCGACCCGTAGTCCTTGAAACGCCAGCCCTTTCGGGCCATGTAGGGACTACGCCCCGGCTTCGGATTCTCCGGGGATTTTGAAGGAGTTTCTCGACTATGGCGGAACCTCAGGTTCGCTTCGGCGCGCTCGGCAGCAGCGCCACCTCGGCCGGCATCGACGAGGGTCTGCGCGCCTACATGCTGCGCGTCTACAACTACATGGCTGGCGGTCTCGCGATCTCGGGCCTCGTCGCGTACTTCGTCAGCAGCAACGAAGCGCTGATGGCATCGCTGTTCGGCAGCGGCCTCGGCCTCGTCATCGCGTTGGCTCCGTTCGCCTTCATCCTGGTGTTGAGCTTTGGCATCCAGCGCGTCAGCCCGGCCACCGCACAGATGCTGTTCTGGGCGTTCGCCGCAACGATGGGTCTGTCGCTGGCGCCGATCCTGCTGATGTACACCGGCGCGTCGGTCGCGCGCGTATTCTTCACCACCGCCGCGACGTTCGGTGCGATGAGCCTGTACGGCTACACCACCAAGCGCAACCTGGCGCAGTTCAGCTCGTTCCTGATGATGGGCTTGATCGGCATCGTGCTCGCCAGCATCGTCAACATCTTCCTCGGCTCGACCGGATTGGGCTTCGTCATCTCGGTGGTCGGCGTGCTGGTGTTCGTCGGCCTGACGGCGCACGACACGCAGATGATCCGCGAATGGTACGTTGAAGGCGAAGACTCCGGCCAGGCAACCAAGAAGGCCGTGTACGGCGCACTCAGCCTGTACCTCGACTTCCTCAACCTGTTCATGATGCTGCTGCGCCTGTTCGGCGAACGCCGATAACCGACAACGTCGGCGAACGCCGCTAACCGACACCGTCGGCGAACGCCGATAGCCAAAGCAGCGTGAAAACGAAAAGCCCGGCTGGAGAGATCCAGCCGGCTTTTCTTTGCCTGGAGTTCAGACCGCCCGCGGCTTGGCGTCGAGGACGCGCAGCACGGCGGAAAGATCGTCACCGCGCCGCAGCATGCGGCCGTCGCGTCCCAGTACGGCGTACGGCGCGCTGCCTTTGCCGGCCCATTTGACGATGCGGTAGGTCGGCCCTTCGTGGGCACCGCCGCGCACAACGGCGAAGCAGGCGTAGCCCGGCGTGAAGTCGAGGGTGTAGTCACGCCAGCGGCCGGCGACGACGTTGCGGCCATAGGTCTGAAGGATCAGGTCAAGTTCGCGACGGCTGAAGACCGTCTCTTTGATCCTCCCCGCCCGGGCCGCAGCGCTCACCCGAACGGGAAGGTAACTTTCGATACTGACCACGTCCGACATATCGCGGGGCCCCCGTGCGCAGCTCAGGCAGGTTGCTGAGCAATGATGCGCCTAGTCCCGGCGCGGGTCGAGAGAATCGCGCTGGGCGTCGCCGACCAGATTGGCGCCCAGCACGACGACGGCGATGGCGAGGCCGGGGAACAATGCCAGCGTCGGGGCTTGCGCCAGATAGGTGCGCGCCTCGAACAACATGCGGCCCCAGCTGGCCGCGGGTGCCTGGGTGCCGAGGCCAAGATAGGACAGCGCGGCTTCGGCCAGGATGGCGATGGCGAAGCTGGCGGACGCCTGCACCAGCAGCAAGCCGGCGATGTTGGGCAGCACATGGTCTAGGGTGATGCGCGTGCGGCCCTTGCCGAGCGCTGCGGCGGCGCGCACGAACTCGCGCTGCCACACGACACCGGCGGCGCTGCGCGCCAGGCGGGCGAATACCGGCACGTTGAAGATGGCGATGGCGAGCGTCGCCGTCACCATGCCGGGGCCGAGCAACAACGACAGCAAGATCGCCGACAGGATGGCGGGGAACGCGAACACCAGATCGGCGGCGCGGCCGATGGCTTCGTCGAGCCAACGCGCCGCGGCGGCGGCGAGGAGCCCGAGGGCGATACCGAACCCGGCACCCAGTGCCACCGCGACCGTGCCGACGAACAGTGCGTTGCGCGCGCCCTCGAGGATGCGAGAGGCGACGTCGCGGCCGAACGGATCGGTGCCGAGCCAGTGCGCGGCGCTGGGCCCGGCGAGGCGGGCCTGCACGTCGATGGCTTGGGCCGGGTACGGTGTCCAGAACAGCGAGACGGCGGCGGCGAACAGGGCGGCGCCGAGGCACGCGGCACCCACCACCAGACTCGGCGAGGCGCGCAGGCGGGCGCGCGCCGGTTGCCCGGGCAAGACGAAGTCAGTGGTGGCGAGGCGCAGGGTCATCGGGACTCGCTTAGGCGCGGGTCGAGCAGACGCGCGGCGACGTCGGCGACGAAGCTGACGACGATGACCAGCGCCGCCAGCAGCCACACCACCGACTCGACGACGACGAGATCGCGGTTGGCGATCGCCTGGAACACGAAGCGGCCGAGGCCGGGCAGGGCGAACACGTTCTCGACGATCACCGCCCCGGCGATCAGGTAGGAGAACTGCAGGCCCATCAACGCGGTCACCGGCACGAAGGCATTGCGCAAGGCGTGACGCAGTAGCGCGCCGGATTGGCTCAGTCCCTTGGCCCGCGCGGTGCGGACGAAATCGTCCTTTGCCACATCGAGCAGTGCGGCGCGGCTGACGCGGGCGAGGATGGCGGCCTGGACGGCAGCCAATGCGGTCGCTGGCAGGAGTAGCGCGCCGATCGCACGGACCACACCCGCGTCCCAGCCCGGGAAGCCGCCGGCCGGCAGCCATTGCAGGTGGACGGAGAACAGCAGGATGAGCAGCAGGCCGAGCCAGAAGTTCGGCAGCGCCATGCCGGCGTGGGCGAGCGTCATGGCGCCCGCATCGACCGCGGTGCCGGGACGCAACGCCGCAACGATGCCGAGTCCGAGGCCGACGACGACCGTGAGCAGCATGGCGAGGACGGCGAGTGGGATGGTCACCGCCAGACGCGGGCCCAACAGGTCGGCGACCGGAACGCGGTAGGTCCAGCTGAGACCGAGTTCGCCTCCCACCAGTCCCGACACCCAATGGGCGTAGCGGATGAGTACCGGTTGATCGAGACCGAGCTGGTGCTGCAGCGCCGCGACCGCCGTCGGCTCGGCACCGATGCCCAGAATAGAGCGGGCCGGATCGCCGGGCAGGATCTCGACGGCGACGAACGTGACGATGCTCGCCGCCAGCAACGCGGCGAGCAGGCCGATGAGCCGGCGAATCAGAAAGGTCGTCACGGAGCGGAGATCGTCGGCGTGCGCTAGCCGCGCTTGCGGGCGAGGAACAGGCCGTCAGCGACCGGCACCAGGACGACGTCAACGCGCGCATCGGTGCGGATCTTTTCGTTCAGCGCGCGGATGGCGCGGGTGTTGGCGTCGATGACCTTGGGGTCGGCGACGCGTCCGCTCCACAGCACGTTGTCCACCGCGACCACGCCGCCGGGACGCAGCAGCTTGAGTGAGCGCTCGTAGTAGGCGTCGTACTCGACCTTTTCGGCATCGAGGAAGGCGAAGTCGAAGCGCCCCGCCTCACCCACCGCGAGCAGCGCGTCCATCGTTTGGATCGCAGGCGCCAGGCGCAGGTCGATCTTGTGCGCGACACCGGCCTCGGCCCAGAAGCGCCGCGCGATGGCCGTCCACTGTTCGCTGACGTCGCAGGCAACGAGGCGGCCGTCGTCGGGCAGCGCCAACGCGACGACGAGCGCGCTGTAGCCGGTGAACGTCCCGGCTTCGATGGTGCGGCGCGCACCGAGCAGCCGCACCAGCATCGCCATCAAGGCGCCTTGATCGGGGGCAATCTGCATGCCGGCCGCGTCACCCGTCTCGGCCGCGGTCGCGGCGCGCAGACGCTGCAGCACAGGATGCTCGCGCGCGCCGACCTGCACGAGGTAGTCGTACAGGTTATCGGTCAGGTTCACGACCTTGCGAGACATCGCGTTTTGACTGCTCCGTTTCAGCTCTAAGCCTTGGTTTTCAAGGCGTTTTGCGTGCCCCACAAATGCCTATTTTCGGCCCTTGTTCAGGCACATTGGCACTCCATATTTCTCATCGTTGGGCCTCCAACTCGGTCCGGTCCTGGCTCCTTTCCATCCCCCGGGGGCGCTGGGCCGGACCGACCTAATCTGAGGCTCCCGTTCTCCTGAAATAGTACGCCCGCAGCGGGGTGCCCACTAGGCGCCTGCGGCGCTCATTGGTTGACGCGCCTGCGGCGCTCATTGGTTGACGCGCCTGCGGCGCGCTATCGTCGGCCATGCGCTGGCCACTCCCCTTAGCCGCTCTCGCGCTGACGCTGCTCGCTGCCGCGAGCCTGGCACAGCTTCCGCCGGGGCAGGAGTTTGGCGCGCGCGGGCGACCGACCCGCGTCGTCTCGCTGAACTTGTGCCTCGACCAGATGGTGCTGGCGCTCGCCAAGCCGGAGAACGTCGCCTCGGTGACGTGGCTCGCCACCGACCCGCGCAGCGCCGTGCTTGCCGATCGCGCGGCGCGCGTGCCGAGGATCAACCACGGCGCAGCGGAGGAGATTCTTCCGCTCAATCCCGATTTGGTGTTGGCCGGTGCCTACATCACGCCGTTCACGGTGCGGATGCTGCGCCGCACCGGGTACAACGTCGAAGTGTTGGACGCGCCCACCACGCTGGAGTCGCTGCGCGCCCAGGTGCGCCTGGTCGGCGATCTGTTGCGCGAACGCGGCAATGCCGACGCAGCGCTGGCGGAGATGGATGCGACGCTCGCTGCTGCGGCACCGAAGCCGGGGGTCGCGGCGAAGCGTGCCGCGGTGTTTCAGCCAGGTGGGTTCACCGCGGGGCCAGGGAGCTTCGAGCACGAGATTCTGACAGCGGCTGGTCTCGCCAATGTCGCGGGCGAGACAGGCATCCGGGCGTACGGCCACCTGTCGCTCGAAGAACTGCTAGTGCTGCGACCTGACCTGGTGGTGTCGCCGGAATATGTCGCAGGCCGCCCGTCGATCGCCGAACAGATGCTGCGCCACCCGGCGGTGCGGCGGGCTGGACTGGCGCAGCATGTCGCGACCGTGCCGGCCAATCTGTGGAGCTGCCCGGGGCTGATGAACGCGGAGGCGGTGAGGATTCTGGCGGCGGCGCGGGATGCGCTCTGATAGTCCGCGTGCGTCCCGCCCCCCACCCTCACCCTCACCCTCAAGGGGGGAGGGAATAGCGGGTCACGCGCCTTCGGGTTCCAATGCGTAGCCTTCGGAGCGGACGGTGCGGATGACGTCTTTGGCGCCGTTGGCGTTGAGGGCGACGCGGAGGCGGCGGATGTGGACGTCGACCGTGCGGGCTTCGACGTAGATGTCGCGGCCCCAGACCAAATCCAGCAGCTGTTCGCGCGAGTAGACGCGGCCGGGGCGTTCCAACAAGACGCGCAGCAGGCGGAACTCGGTCGGCGCCAGCGCCACTTCGACGCCGTCGCGGCGGACGCGGTGGGTTTCCAGGTCCATCTCGATCGGGCCGGCGCGCAGGGGTTCGCCGGAGGCGCCTGCCTTGGTGCGGCGCAGCACCGCGCGCACACGGGCAATCAGCTCCTTGGGCGAGAACGGCTTGACCATGTAGTCGTCGGCGCCGGCGTCGAGGCCGCGCACGCGGTCGGATTCCTCGCCCTTGGCGGTGAGCATGATCACCGGAACGCCGCGCAACTCTGGCCGCCGCCGCATGGTGCGGCAGATTTCCAGGCCGGAGACTTCGGGCAGCATCCAGTCCAGCACGACGAGGTCGGGCGGGGCTTCTTCTAGTTTTTCCAGCGCTGAACGGCCATCGGGCGCAACGGTGACCCGGAACCCTTCGCCCTCGAGGTTGTAGCGCAGCACCTCGGCGAGCGGGGCCTCGTCCTCAACGACGAGAATCATCAATTTTCCTTCTTTAACGGCCGTACCTCCGTGGAGCTCGACTCGTCTTCCTTGTGGCGCTCGCGCTCGGGCGCCTTGCCACGCACCAGGAAGACGATGCGTTCGGCGATATTGGTGACGTGATCGCCGATGCGTTCGATGTTCTTGGCGATGAACAGGAGGTGGGCGCACGCGCTGATGTTGCGCGGATCCTCCATCATGTAGGTCAGCAACTCGCGGAACAGGCTGGTGTGCAGCTGGTCGACTTCTTCGTCGGAGCTCCACACGTCCATGGCGAGTTTGGCGTCGCGCGCGACGAACGCATCGATGGCGGTGTTGATGCGGCCCTGCACCAGGGCACCGAGGCCGACGATGCCGGTGACCGGCGCGATCGGCGACGCCTTGGCGATGGTGATGGCGCGCTTGGCGATGTTCTTGGCCAGGTCGCCGGCGCGTTCGAGGTCGCTGGAGATCTTCAGGGCGGCGAGCACGGCGCGCAGGTCGGTGGCGGTCGGCTGGCGCAGCGCCAGCAGACGCAACGCCAGATCGTTGACCTCGTCCTCGAGCTGGTCGAGCTTGCGGTCGCCGGTAACGACGTCGGCGGCGACCTCAGCGTCGCGCTTGGACAGCGCTTCGATGGCGTCGGCGAGCAGCGACTCTGCCAGGCCGCCCATCTCGGCGATCTTGGCGTCGAGCTGGTTCAGTTGTTCGTCGAACGCTTTGACAATGTGCTGTGCCATGGCGGAGTTCCTCAACCGAAGCGGCCGGTGATGTAGCCTTCGGTACGCTCATCACGCGGTGTGGTAAAAATGTTGTCGGTCGGCCCGGTTTCCACCAGGTCGCCGAGATGGAAGAACGCCGTCATGTCAGACACGCGCGCGGCCTGCTGCATCGAGTGGGTGACGATGACGATGGTGTAGTTGCCGGACAGCTCGTCGATCAGCTCTTCGATCTTGGCGGTGGCGATCGGATCGAGGGCCGAGCACGGCTCGTCCATCAAGATTACCTCGGGGTCCACGGCGAGCGCGCGGGCGATGCACAGGCGCTGCTGCTGGCCGCCAGACAGGCTGGTGCCGGATTCCTGCAGGCGGTCTTTGACCTCGTCCCACAGCGCAGCGCGTTGCAGGCTGAGCGTGACGATCTCATCGAGCTCCACCTTGGTCGACGAAAGGCCGTGGATGCGCGGGCCGTAGGCGACGTTCTCCCAGATCGACTTGGGGAACGGATTCGGCTTCTGGAACACCATGCCGACGCGGGCGCGCAATTCGACCGGATCGACTTCGCGCGCGTTGACGTCCATGCCGTCGAGCAGAATCTGGCCTTCGACCCGGCAATTGGCAATCGGATCGTTCATGCGGTTGAGGCAGCGGATGAAGGTCGACTTGCCGCAGCCGGAGGGACCGATGAGCGCCGTCACCTCACCCTTGCCGATGTCGAGGTCGATGTGGTTCAGGGCGCGCTTGGTGCCGTAGTAGACGGCGACCTTGCGGGCCTGAAACTTGTGTTCCTTGCTGGAGGCGGCAGGCGCCACACTCGGCTCGCTGCCTCCGGGCACATCCGCGGTCTGCCCGCTGCGGCTGCGATCGATCACGGTCATGTTCCTCATGGTGCCCAGTGGTCCTTTGGCCCTAGTAGCGTACTTCGAAGCGCCGCCGCAGGTACACGGCCGTGGCATTCATGATCAGCAGGAAGGCCAGCAGCACCAAGGTTGCCGCCGCGGTGCGCTCGACGAACGCACGCTCGGACGAGTCGGCCCACAGGAAGATCTGTACCGGCAGAACAGTAGCGGCATCGGTGACCGAGTGCGGGACGTCGACGATGAAGGCGACCATGCCGATCATCAGCAGCGGCGCAGTCTCGCCGAGCGCGCGCGCCATACCGATGATGGTGCCGGTGAGAATGCCGGGCAGCGCCAGCGGCACGACGTGGTGGAACACGACCTGGACCGGCGAGGAGCCGATGCCCATCGCCGCCTCGCGGATCGACGGCGGTACCGCGGCGATGGCGCCGCGCGCGGCGATGATGATGACCGGCAGGGTCATCAGCGCCAGCACCAGGCCGCCGACCAGCGGCGCCGAGCGTGGCAGGCCAAAGAAGTTGAGGAACACAGCGAGGCCGAGCAAGCCGAAGATGATGCTGGGGACCGCGGCGAGGTTGTTGATGTTGACCTCGATCACGTAGGTCCAGCGGTTGTCGGGCGCGAACTCTTCCAGATACACCGCGGCCGCGACGGCGAGCGGGAACGACAGCACCAAGGCGACCGCGAGGGTCAGCGCGGAACCGACGGCGGCACCGAGGATGCCGGCCGATTCTGGATCGCGTGAGTCGCCGCCGGTGAAGAACGCCCAGTTGAACGGAGTCGAGACTTCACCCGCGGCGGTCAGCGCGTCGACCCAGCCGATCTGGCGGTCGGTGATGCGGCGCTGGTCTTCGGGCACGTCGCGCGAGATGGAGCCTTTGACGAGGGTATCGACTTCGTCGCCGGCCAGCAGGTCGAGTTCAAGGGTGCGCCCGAGGAGCGACGGATCGTCCGCTACCTGGGCGGCAAGGATGTAGGGCGCGCTGGGACTGATGAGCGCGTAGAGTTGACGGCGCTCGGCGTTGCTGGTGACGTCCGGAAAGCGCGCGCGCAGCGCGTCGCGCACCGGCGTTTGGAAGTCGGCGCGCAGAAGGGCCGCGGGATCGCGGGTGCCGTCGGGATCGATCACCGCCGGGTCGAGCGTGACGATCAGCGCAATGTGGGTCTGGGTGAACGCCGAGTAGCCCTTGCCGACCACGTCGGTGATGAGGCTGGCCAGCGCCAGCAGCGAGAGCACGATGGCCCCGAGGCCAAGGCCGTGGAAAATCTGCTCGTTGCGATGGCGGCGGACGAGCGACGCCGCAACGCGGGCGCGCGTGGCGTGGACGACAGGATTGGGAGCAGCGCTCATTCGTATGCCTCGCGGTAGCGGCGCACCACCTGCAGCGCGAGGATGTTCAGCATCAGTGTGACGAAGAACAGCACCAGGCCGAGTGCGAACGCGGACAGGGTCTTGGCGGAGTCGAATTCCTGATCGCCGGTGAGCAGGCCGACGATCTGCACCGTTACGGTGGTGACCGCCGCCAGCGGATTGAACGACAGATTGGCGGACAAGCCGGCCGCCATGACGACGATCATGGTCTCGCCGATGGCGCGCGACACCGCGAGCAGAAGGCCGCCGACGATGCCCGGCAGCGCGGCGGGGAACACCACGCGGCGGATGGTCTCCGACCGGGTGGCACCCATCGCCATCGAACCGTGACGGAGTGCGATGGGAACGGCGCGAATAACATCGTCGGAGATCGACGCAACGAAGGGCAGGATCATGACGCCCATCACGGCGCCGGCGGCAAGCGCGCTTTCGCTTGCCACATCGAGACCCAGATACTGGCCGACGCTCTTGATGATCGGCGCCACGGTGAGAGCGGCGAAGAAGCCGTACACGACGGTCGGCACGCCGGCGAGAATCTCGAGGATCGGCTTCACGGTGGTGCGCACGCGCTCGTCGGCGTACTCAGCCATATAGATGGCGGCCATCAGTCCGATCGGAGCCGCAACCGCCATGGCGATGGCCGAGATCAGCAACGTGCCGGTGAACACCGGCACGGCGCCGAATTGACCGGACGAGCCGACCTGGTCGGCGCGGATGGCGGTCTGCGGGCTCCAGGTGAGGCCGAACAAGAAGTCTTGCGGCGGCACCAGGGCGAAGAAGCGCAGCGATTCGAATAGCAGCGACAGGACGATGCCGATCGTGGTCAGAACCGCGACGGCGGACGCCAGCAGCAGAATGGTGCGGACGATCGTCTCGACGTGATTGCGGGCGCGGAACTGCGGCGCGATGCGCGCCGCGGCAAAGGCGATGCCGGCGACCCCGACGGCAACCACGACGGCGGTGCGCGCCCAGGCGGTGAACGCGGCCTCGGAGTCGGCGCCGAAGCGCGGCACCAGGATGCTCCAGGCAAGGAGCGCCAATCCGGCGGGGATGCCGGCCCACAGGGCGACCAGGGCGCCGTGCTGTGCGGGTAAGGAATGCAGCTTGGAGCGGCGCGAGATGGCGCCCGCGGGGGCCATCGCCGCGGCCCGGGCGCGTCCGAAGACGAACGCGCCGGCGGTGAGAAGGACCAGCAGCAGAAGCAGGAAGGTGCTGTTCATTGCGCTTCTGCGGGGTCGGGGGAAGGGAGCGGCGGGGGG
>CAMDCA010000020.1 GCA_945889645.1 Rhizobium sp. Q54 | reverse complement strand
GTCCCTACTGCGCGTCGCCGCAGAACGAACCACCGAAAGCCTTTGGCAGCGAGTCGGACAGCTACTCGATCGCTTCACGCCAGCAGAGTGCGTCAACTACATCCACCACGCCGGATACGTCACAACGTGATCGCAAAATGCTCTAGAGGGTTTTGCCCTCGCGGCGCGCTACAGCCGCCGCCAAGATCCGGTTCATCTCCGGCCAAGCCGAAGGCGAGTCTGCACCAGGCGCGTTCCCGGTCAGCGCCGCGCTCCTGAAAAAGGCGTTCAAGCCATCGACGTTGGCGGCCAGGGTGCGCGCGGTGCTGGCGGGTTCTGCCTAAAGCGCTTCGCCCAGCAACAGGCGCGGCAGCTTTCCTACCGTGCCGCGCGCATGCGAGACCAGCACGCGCTTGAGCGGCAGTATCCGGTTGACGATTCCCAGTCCGACGTCGCGGCCGATGCGGATCGGCGTCAGGTCGTAGGAGAACAGGCGGTTCAGTCCGTCCGTCACGGCAATCAGCGCCACCGCGTCCAGCCGCCGCCAGCGCTCGTAGCGCGCCAGCTGGTCGGCGGCGCCGAAGTCGAGTCCGAGACGCGCCGCATCGACGATGACTTCTGCCAGCGCCGCGGCGTCGCGCAAGCCGACGTTCAGTCCCTGCCCCGCCAGTGGATGCATTCCGTGGGCCGCGTCGCCGGCCAGCACCAGGCGCTGCCCGGTCATCCGATCGGCGTGGCGCATCGACAGCGGATAGCTCCAGCGCGGACCAGTTGGTTCGACGTGCCCAAGGAAGTCGCCGAAGCGCGCCCGCATCTCGTCGGCAAAGCGTGCGTCGTCCAACGCGAGCAGCGCGGTGGCCGCGTCGCGCAGCTCGGTCCACACCAGCGACGAGCGGTTGCCGCGCAGCGGCAGGATCGCGAACGGTCCCGTCGGCAGGAATCGCTCGTGGGCGGTGCCGGCGTGGTCGCGCTCGTGTGCCACTGTCAGCACGATGCCGCTTTGTCCGTACTCCCAGCCGCGCGTGCGAATGCCGGCGGCCTCGCGCACGAACGAGCGCGCGCCGTCGGTGCCGACAATCAGGCGCGCGCGCAGCGCTGCACCGTCGGCGAGGGTGACGGTGGCGCCAAATGTGTCCGTCGTCACGGCCTGGATCGTCACCGGCGCCAGCAGCTTCACGTTGGCGGCCTTCATGGCGGCGAGCAGCGCGAAGCGGGTGTGGCGGTTCTCGATCATGTGGCCGAACGGCGCGCCGGCCAGCTCGCGGTGGTCGTAGTGCACGAAGAACAGCGACTCGCCGTCCGACACCCGGATGTCGAGGATCGGCTGCGCATCTGGTAGCAGCGCGTCCCACACGCCGATGCCGGCCAGCAGCCGGGTGCTGGCGTAGGCAATGGCCGAGGCGCGGCCGTCGAAGGTCGGTGCCAGCGCGGCCTCGGGTGCGGCGCGGTCCAGCACGGTCACGTCGATGCCGGCCCCGGCCAGCGCCAAGGCCAGGGTCTGGCCGACCATGCCGCCGCCGACGATGACGACGTCGGTATCGAACTGGGCCGGGGCGTTCGCCTTCATCCTGCCCATGCGACAGGCAAAATCTCTGCCCAAAACGTGTGCATTGGTTAATTTTTGCTCACGGAATGTGCAACTGGAACAGGCATCGGTTCCTCGCCATTCGGTCGTATCTCTTGTGCCGCCAACGCCTTAGGCTCCGTTAACCAATGCGGCACGCCGTTTGTAGTAGGTGCTGCGGTTGCCGCGGAGACCTACCGGGGCGCGACAGGAGAGGAGTGTGCCATGAAATGTGTCATGGCCGTGATCAAGCCGTTCAAGCTCGACGAGGTGCGCGAAGCTCTGGTGGCCATCGGCGCCACCGGACTCACGGTAACCGAGGTGCGGGGGTTCGGGCGTCAAAAGGGCCACACGGAAATTTACCGTGGGGCTGAATACGAAGTGAGCTTCCTGCCCAAGATCAAAGTCGAAGTGGTGGTGCCCGATACGCTCGCCGATCGAGCGGTCGAGTCCATCCAACGTGCTGCCAGCACCGGCCAGATCGGTGACGGCAAGATTTTCGTCTTCGACATCAAACAAGCGATCCGCATCCGCACCGGCGAGTCCGGTTCGGAGGCGCTGTAGGAGGGGGAAGCCATGAAGTTCTCGATGCCTAAAGCCGTCGGGGCCATCGGTGCCCTCGGCGCGCTCATGTTCACGCTGCCCGCGTTGGCCGCCGATCTCGAACTCGACACCGGCGACACCGCGTGGATGCTTACTTCGACGGCTCTCGTCCTGATGATGACGATTCCGGGCGTCGCGTTGTTCTACGCCGGCATGGTGCGTAAGAAGAACGTGCTCTCCACCATGATGCAGAGCTTCGCCATCACCTGCTTGGTGACGGTGATCTGGACGGTCGTCGGCTACTCGCTGGCGTTTACCGAGGGCGGCGACTACCTCGGCGGCTTCAGCCGCATCCTGCTCTCCGGTATGGGCCTCGACTCGGCGCACGATCTCGCCGGCACCATTCCTGAGTCGGTCTTCATGACTTTCCAGATGACGTTCGCCATCATCACGGCGGCACTCATCACCGGCGCCATGGCGGACCGCATGAAGTTCTCCGCCCTGCTGTGGTTCATCGGACTGTGGTCGATCATTGTCTACGCCCCGATCGCGCATTGGGTGTGGGCACCGGGCGGCTGGCTGTTCGACATGGGCGTGCTCGACTTTGCCGGCGGCACCGTCGTGCACATCAACTCCGGCATCGCAGCTCTGATGGCGGCAATCGTGCTCGGACCCCGCATCGGCTACCGCAAGGAAAACCTGTCGCCGCACAACGTCGGCTTCACGGTGATCGGCGCGTCGCTGCTGTGGGTCGGCTGGTTCGGCTTCAACGCCGGCTCGTCGGTCAACGCCGACACCAACGCTGGCATGGCCATGGCTGTCACCCAGATTGCCACCGCCGGCGCGGCGTTGGCCTGGATGTTCGCCGAATGGTTCATGGCGCGTAAGCCGTCCGTCCTCGGCATCGCCTCCGGCGCGGTCGCGGGCCTCGTCGCCATAACGCCTGCTTCGGGCTTCGTCACGCCGGGCGCGGCGCTGCTGCTCGGCATCATGGCCGGCGTCATCTGCTACTGGGCCGTGTCTTGGCTCAAGCCGCGCATGGGCTACGACGACTCGCTCGACGTGTTCGGCGTGCACTGCATCGGCGGCATCACCGGCGCCATCCTGACCGGTGTGTTCGCCAACCCCGCCATCGGCGGCGAAGCCTACGTCGGCCTGTTGTCCGGCAACCCCGGCCAGGTGTGGACGCAGATCGTCGGCGTCGGCGCGACCCTCATCTGGAGCGGCGTCGGCAGCCTCGTCATCCTGTACGGCATCAAGGCCACGATCGGCCTGCGCGTCGAGGAAATGCAGGAACGCGAAGGCCTCGACATCGCCTTGCACGGCGAGAGCATCAGCTAGCCAAAACCTCCCTCCTCCCTGGGGGAACAGATGGGGCCGGGACGCAAGTCCCGGCCCCTTTCTTTTTTGTGCTGCCGCGCACGTCCGTCATTGCGAGCGTAGCGAAGCAATCCAGACTGCCGACAACAACAAGAACCGTTAGTCTCACCACGTGGAACAAGGCCCGCCTCTCATCGCCACGATCGTTGGCGGCATTGTGCTGGCGTTCATCCTCGCCGCCATCGCCAACCGGCTGCGCATCTCGCCCATCGTCGGCTACTTGCTGGCCGGCGTGGTGCTCGGGCCGTTTACGCCCGGGTTCGTCGCCGACGCCGGTCTCGCCGGCCAACTGGCCGAAATCGGCGTCATCCTGTTGATGTTCGGCGTCGGCCTGCACTTCTCGGTCAAGGACCTGCTGTCGGTGCGCGCCGTCGCCGTGCCCGGTGCAATCCTCGCCACCGGCATCGCCGCCGTCACCGGCTGGGCCCTGGCGCGCCTAGCCGGCTGGGACAACGGCGCCGGCGTCGTGTTCGGCCTGGCGCTGTCGGTCGCCTCGACCGTGGTGGTCATGCGCGCGCTGGCCGAACACCATCTGCTCGACACCGACCGCGGCCGCGTCGCGGTGGGCTGGCTGATCGTCGAAGACCTGCTCATGGTCTTTGCCCTGGTGCTGTTGCCGGCCCTCGCCAATCTCACCGGCGCCTCGGGCGAACCGGTGACGCTACACGGCGTGGCCGTGACGGTTGGCCTCGCCCTCGGCAAGGTCGTCGTCTTCATCGTCGTCATGCTGGTCGCGGGGCGCCGGCTCATCCCTCTGCTGCTGCACTACGTCGCGCATTCCGGCAGCCGCGAATTGTTCCGCCTCGCCGTGCTGGCGATCGCCCTCGGCATCGCCTATGGCGCGGCGATTCTGTTCGACGTCTCGTTCGCACTCGGCGCCTTCGTCGCCGGCATGGTGCTGGCCGAATCACCGCTCAGCCAGCAGGCGGCGCAGGAATCTCTGCCGCTGCGTGACGCGTTCGCCGTGCTGTTCTTCGTCTCCGTCGGCATGCTGGTCGATCCCGCCGTGCTCACCACACAGCCGTGGCTGGTGCTCGGCACGGTGGTGTTGATCATTCCCGGCAAGGCGGTCATGGCGTGGATCATCGTGCGCGCGTTGCGGCGCTCCAACACCACCGCGCTCACCGTCGCCATCAGCCGGTCGCAGATCGGCGAGTTCTCGTTCATCCTCGCGGGCCTCGGTATTTCGCTCGGCCTGCTGCCGACCGAAGGACGCGACGTCATCCTGGCCGGATCGATCCTGTCGATCATCGTCAACCCGCTGCTGTTCAACTGGCTGATGCAGCGCAAGGCACAAACAGTCGCCAAGCCCGTGACGCCCGTGGCCGAAGCACCCGCGCACGCCACCCTGGTGCCCACGACTCTGTCCGATCACGCGGTCGTTGTCGGCTACGGCCGCGTCGGCCGCCTCGCCGCCGCGGCGCTGCACGAACGCGGCATGCCGGTGCTGGTGATCGAGGACAATGACGAACTCGCGGCGGCCGCAGCCGCGGCCGGACTCGCGGTGCTGGTCGGCAACTCGGCGCGCTCGGACGTCATCGAGGCCGCCAATCTCGAAGGCGCCCTGTGGCTGCTGCTCGCCATCCCCAACGCATTCGAAGCCGGCCAAGTGGTGGTGCAGGCGCGCGCCATCAACGCCAACTTGCCGATCGTCGCCCGCGCGCACTCAGACGCCGAGGTCGCGCACCTCAAAGGTCTTGGCGCCGATCACACCATCATGGGAGAACGCGAAATCGCCCTTGGCATGGTGGACTACGTCGAGGCAGCACGCCTCGCTGCGGGCACCAGCGACTAACGCAGGTCTGGCCCCCGCGACTAGCCCAGGTCGGCGGTACAGCGCGTGATCTCCGCCGCGCGCTCCAGGCCGGTGGGGAATCCCGCGTTCGTCGGCTTGTCGCCGACGGCGGTGAACTTGGTCGTCGCCGTCTGCAGCGGGATCACGTCGCCGGCCTTCACCAGCAGGCGCGCCGCCAGGCAGTCGGCGTTCAACTCGATCGACTTCAGCCTCGCCGCAGTGCCGCCCGGATCCTGCATCGCCCGCGCGACGTCGCCGTTCATGTGGTGGCCGCACTCGTGCGCAAGATGGAAGCGCAGGAAGTTTGCCCCCACCGGCCCATCGAAATACGCCGAGTTGTAAAAGATCACCGGGCCATTGGCGTCGATGGCCGAACTGCTGATGGGGCCGCCGTTTTCCAGCACGCGCACACCGCACAGGCTTTGCTGTGCCAGCGCCGGGCCGGCGAACAAGACGAACAGGACGACGAGTAAAGCTCTCAGCATGGGCGACCTTCCAGGATAGGGGGTGCCGTGCCGTCCCCGCGATGGCTCCACAGCCTAGCGGAAAACGCTGGGGCGGGGCGCATTGCGTGCCCAGGCGGCCTGGACATGGATTGTTCGCGGGGGTACCAAAGCCCACCCACCGTGCTGTCGAACCCATCCATTCCGGTCAACGAGCGCCTGATTGTCGCGCTCGACATGCCCGATCCCGCTGGCGCCAAGGCGCTGGTCGAGACGCTCGGTGACGATGTCGTGTTCTACAAGCTCGGCTTCGAACTGTTCCTTGCCGGCGCCTACCCCGAATTCCTCGGCTGGCTCGCTGATCGCGGCAAGAAGTGCTTCGTCGATCTCAAGTTTTATGACGTGCCGCGCACCGTCGCCGCCGCCGTGCGCCAGCTGGAGCGCCGCGGCGCCGCCTTCTGCACGGTGCATGGAGACGACGCCATCTTGCGCGCCGCGGTGGCCGAGCGAAAGACCACCAAAATTCTTGCAGTAACCGTGCTCACCAGCCTCGACCGCGCCGGCATCGAATCCCTCGGGTTCAAAGGCAACGTCGGCGAACTGGTGCTGTCGCGCGCCCGTGGCGCGGTGGCCGCCGGGTGCGACGGCGTCATCTCCTCGGGCCAGGAAGCCGAACGCCTGCGCGCCGTCGTGCCGCCCGCCTTCCGGATCGTCACCCCCGGCATCCGCCCGGCCGAAAACAAGCCGGCCGACGACCAAAAGCGTACCGTGGATGTCGAAGAAGCCTTCCAGTTCGGCGCCGACCACATTGTTGTCGGCCGGCCGATCGTGGGGGCGAAAGACCCCAAAGCCGCCGCCGCTGACCACCAGCGCCGCATCCACGCCCTGTTCAAGGCGGGTCGCTAGCGCGTCGGCGGCGGCCCTCTGCGTCATTGCGAGCGAAGCGAAGCACTCCAGACTGCACCGCCAGAGCTCTTAACACAATACGTGGGAACTATATACTTGACATAGTAGGCTAGGCACCCTATCTTGGGCTTAACGATTGGAGTTAAGCCCGTGGCCGACGCATACCTCGACACCCCGATGTTCCACGACGACGCGGCAGCCCGCGCCTATCTGGAAGCCCTCCGCTGGCCCCATGGCCCCGTCTGCCCGCACTGCGGCGTTCTGGGCGAGGCTAAGGCGATGCAGGGCAAGTCCCACCGGCCGGGGCTCTATCAGTGCAACGCCTGCCGCGAGCCCTTCACCGTCACCGTTGGCACCGTCTACGAGCGCAGCAAGATCGCGCTGCATAAGTGGCTGCTCGCGACCTACCTGCTCTCCTGCTCGAAGAAGGGCATGAGCTCGAAGCAGATCGAACGCATGCTTGGCGTCACCTACAAGACGGCCTGGTTCATGACGCACCGCATTCGTGAGGCGATGCGCGTTGACTCGCCTACGCCCGTTGGCGGCGAAGGCAAGGTTGTCGAGATGGACGAAACCTATGTTGGCGGTTTGGAAAAGAACAAGCACAAGAGCAAGCGCGTCGGTCACAACTCGAAGGGCGGCAAGCAGGCCGTATTCGCGCTAGTAGAGCGCGGCGGCGAAATCCGCTCAACGCACATTGCCAACGTCACGGCCAAGACGTTGCGCCCGATCATCGCCAAGCAGGTCAGCAAGGCGTCGTTCCTCATGACGGACGAAGCACAGGTCTACAACGGCATCGGTCGTGAGTTTGCCGCGCACGAAATCGTCTCGCACAGCAAGGGCGAGTACACGCGCGGCGCGGTGACCACGAACACGATTGAGAGCGCGTTCGCGATCTTGAAGCGTGGCGTGTACGGCACCTACCACAGCCTTAGCGAGCAGCACTTGCACCGCTACCTGAGCGAGTTTGATTTCCGCTACAACGCCCGGTTTGTGACCGATGCGGAGCGCACCGCTGCCGCCCTAAAGGGCATCGAAGGCAAGCGGCTGACTTACCGCCCATAGCCTGACGAAGCGGAAACCTAGGGCGCGAAAGCCTTTCGAGGTTTTTTCGGACGCTTTGCGGGCGATTTTGAATCGCCGTTCTTAGGCGTAGCCTTCTTCGGTTTCGGTGGCGTAGCGAGCATCTTCTCGACTACGCGCTGAAACTGCGGGGGAGGTTTCTGCATGGGCGCCTCAGAACAAACGGTTGTCGAATTTGGCGGCCAATTCAATACCGTCCACATGGCCGCAGGGAAGCATCTACTTGTTATCCCGTTGCCGGATGAAGTCGCCGTGTTGATGGGGCGCATCGCAGTGCAGTGGGGCGCGTTTGAAGAACGAATGGACATGATCGTCGGCACAACGCTCGCCGGCTACGGGCGCGACGAAAAGGGGTGGAAACAGCGGTCGTTCCGCAAGCGGAGCAAACTCTACAAGGACCTGATGGTCGAGTACTCGACCACTTACTGCCCCAACGAAACCGCCGCGCTACGCGCAGTCGCCGCAGACGCGAGTCAGCTTCACTGGCGGCGCAACATCGTTGTCCACGGGATAGTTGAAATACACGGGGATGGTAGCGGCGCGCACCAGCCCGCTGCGCGGTTCACCGCACACGGCAGCCACAACGGAAAGATGGTCGCGCTGCCGCTGGATGTGGAAACCCTATCGAAGCTTTGGCACGACATCGCGCATCTCGGCGGCGCTCTTATGATGGCGTACTTTCGGATGGGTGGGGCGCTTGTGCCGGGCAAGAGCCAAGAGCTGATAGTCGCAGATGCAGACCTACTACAAGGTCCTCAATCCGGTAGTTTTCGGACTGTTCCCATTCCAGAAAGAAATCCACTCCCGCCCGGACCGCCTCCGGCGAAAGTTCAGGCACCTTGGTGGGCTCACACATGGCGGATTCTCAAGAGATTCTTCCACACGATACAGAAAGTAACCGGCCTGTCACGCAGTTCCAATAACTAGCTGATATCGTTTACTATTTCAAGTATACATATCCCCAATACGTATCGCCTGATACGGTACGCGTCATGCGGCCGTTCGGCGGAGCAGAATCCGCCCGGTGCCCGTAGCCGCATGGCGCCCCTCGGTCCGTATTTTCCCCGCATGTACGGTGGCCCGGCGCATCAGCACCCGCGGCGGAACGCCCGCCCCACAGCCCTTTTCTTTTCAATCTGTGGCCGATATCATAGGCTTAATGGGTGCTCTTGTTATGATGCTTGAGCCTGAGGCGTGGGCGTGCGGGTTATGGGGCTAGTCCGCCCGCTCGATGCCCGCCTCGGTCCCCTCGGCGATGGCCCCTTTACCCGGCTCGACAAGCTCTTGAACGCGCTGCAACCCGCCCCTGGCCGCAAGCCCATCGACCTCGCCCTGGGCGAGCCGCGCCATGCCTTTCCGGACTTCGTCGCCAAGGTGGTGAACGACCGCCGCGAGGAATGGGGCCGCTACCCTGCCCTGCGGGGCAGCGTCGAGTTCCGTCAAGCGGTCGTCGCCTACCTGCGCCGCCGCTATTGCCTGCCCGGCACCATGCTGTCAGCCGAGCGCAACGTCGTCGGCGTTTCCGGTAGCCGCGAAGGTCTGTTCCTGGTCGCACAGGTCGCAGTGCCGCCGCAGGCGGATGGCGCGGGTCGCTCCAAGGTGCTGCTGCCCAATCCTTACTACGTCGCCTATGCCGGCGCCGCGATCGGCACCGGTGCCGAGCCGGTGTTCGTGCCGGCCTCCGCCGCGACCGGACACCTGCCCGACTATGCCAGCCTGCCACCCGACGTGCTGCGGGACACGGCGCTCTGTTACGTGTGCTCGCCGTCGAACCCGCAAGGCAGCGTCGCCAGCGCGGCGTATCTCGCCAACCTCGTCGCCCTCGCGCGCCACTACGGCTTCGTGCTCGCGGTGGACGAATGCTACGCCGAGATCTATTCCGCCACGCCGCCCACCGGTGCGCTCGAGGTGTGCGCGCGCACGGGCTCGCTCGACAACGTCATCGTGTTCCACTCGCTGTCCAAGCGCTCCAGTGTTCCCGGATTGCGTTCCGGCTTCGCCGCCGGGGACGACAAGATCATCAACGCCTTCGCGCGCTTCCGCGCCTACGCTGCGCCGACCATGCCGGGACCGATTCTCGCCGCCAGCGCCGCGCTTTGGGCCGACGACGATCACGTCGCGTCTACCCGCGCCGACTACGCCGCCAAGTTCGATGCCGCAGAGCGCGTGCTCGGCAATCGCTTCGGCTTCCGCCGGCCCGAGGGCACGTTCTTCCTGTGGCTCGACGTGCGCGACGGCGAAGACGCGACGCGCAAGCTGTGGTCCAAGGCAGCCCTGCGCGTCATGCCGGGTGCCTATCTCAGTCACGGCGACGGCGCCGCCAATCCGGGACACGCCTATGTGCGGGTCGCGCTGGTGGACGACGTCGCAACCATCACCGATGCAGTCGAACGAGTAGTCGAGGTGTTGTCATGATGCACCAGGCCCCCCTGGGCGTCCCTGGGCGCGCTCCGCGCGGCGGCTTGCTGCCGGTTGGCGTGCAGGTCTTCTTCCGTCATCGAGCGTTCGAAGCGTTCGGCATCACCCTTGCCACCGGGGCGGTGCTGCTCGGCCTTGCGCTTGCCACATACAGCGCGGGCGATCCGTCGTGGAACAACGCCGTGCGCTCGTCGCCGCACAACCTGATGGGCACGCCCGGCGCCTACGCGTCCGACCTGCTGCTGCAGACTCTCGGCGCGGCCGGCGGTCTGGTGCCGATTCTGCTGCTCGCCTGGGCGTGGCGCATGTTCGCGCACCAGGCAATGCCACGCGCCTGGCTCAAGCTGACACTGGCGCCGTTCTCGCTGCTGTTTGCCTCCGCCTTCGCCGCGTCGTTCCCGCTCCCGTCCTGGTGGCCGGTGCCGTCCGGCCTCGGCGGCGTGCTCGGCATGGCGATCCACAACATCGCCCGCGGCGCCGGCGGCTCCACGCTGCCGATCGTGCCCGGCGTCGTTTGGGATATCCTGCTGGCGATCCTGGCGTCGCTCGCCCTCGTCGTCAGCCTCGGCCTGACGTCACGCGAATGGCGCGGCCTCGGCGGCGGCGCCGTCGGTGCAGCGCGCTCCAGTGCCACCGGCGCGGTGCGCGGCCTATGGAACGTCGCGTCGTTCAGCCGTCGTCTGGTGCCTGCACAGGGTTTGCTGCCGGCGCCCACGCCGGGCCCGTTCCTGCGGCCCGAGCCACGCATAAACGGCCGGCCCGAACCGTCCCTGCGCTTGCGCAACGCCGAGCGCGAACAGGCCGGCCAGGAACGCGCCGAACGCCGCGCCGCGCCGATCACCCCGCCCAAGCTCGACGACGGCCGTGTGCGTCCGCGCGCGCCGACGCTCAAGACCGGCAAGCGTGCCAAGGCCGAAGCCGAACCAGCGCTCGACCTGGGCGGCGCGGGCGGCTTCCAACTGCCGCCACTGTCGCTGCTGCAGCCGCAGCCGCCCGCCTTGCGTACCGTGCAGTTCAACAAGATGGCGTTGGAACAGAACGCGCGCTTGCTCGAGGCCGTGCTGGGTGAGTTCGGCGTGCACGGCACGATCTCGGAAGTGAATCCGGGTCCGGTGGTTACCCGCTACGACCTCGATCCGCAGCCCGGCACCAAGACGTCGCGCGTCATCGGTTTGGCCGACGACATCGCGCGCTCGATGAGCTCCATCTCGGCCCGCGTCGCGGTCATCCAGGGTCACAACCTGATCGGCATCGAGCTGCCGAACGCCGAGCGCGAAACCGTCTACCTGCGCGAACTGCTATCGACACCGGAGTACGAAAACACCTCCGGCCGCCTGACGCTGGCGCTGGGCAAGAACATCGCCGGTGCGCCGGTGGTCTCCGACCTCGCGCGCATGCCGCACTTGCTCATCGCTGGCACCACGGGCTCAGGCAAGTCGGTGGCGGTGAACACGATGATCCTGTCGCTGCTGTACCGGCTGACGCCAGAGCAGTGCCGATTGATCCTGATCGATCCCAAGATGCTCGAGCTGTCGGTGTACGACGGCATCCCGCATTTGCTGGCGCCGGTCGTCACCGAACCCGGCAAGGCCGTCGTCGCGCTGAAGTGGGTCGTGCGCGAGATGCAGACGCGCTACCGCTCCATGTCGCGTCTCGGCGTGCGCAACGTCGCCGGCTACAACCAGCGCGTCGCCGAGGCGCTTGCCAATGGCGAGAGTCCGAAGCGCACCGTGCAGACCGGCTACGACGCCGCCAGCGGCGAGCCGATCTACGAGGAGCAGGCGCTCGACCTCAAGCATATGCCGTTCATCGTCGTCGTCGTCGACGAAATGGCCGACTTGATGATGGTCGCCGGCAAGGACGTCGAGGCAGCCATCCAGCGCCTGTCGCAGATGGCACGCGCCGCCGGCATCCATCTCATCATGGCCACGCAACGGCCGTCGGTGGACGTCATCACCGGCACCATCAAGGCCAACTTCCCGACCCGCATCTCATTCCAGGTGACGTCGAAGATCGACAGCCGCACCATTCTGAACGAGCAGGGCGCCGAGCAGCTACTCGGTCAGGGCGACATGCTGTTCATGGAATCCGGCGGCCGTGTTCAGCGCGTGCACGGCCCGTTCGTCTCCGACGCCGAGGTCGAGCGCGTCGTCCAGGCGTTGAAGCGCCAGGGCAAGCCCGAGTACCTGGAGGAAGTCACCGCCGAACCCGAGTTCGATCCTGACGCACCGGGCGAGGGCGGGGCAGGGGGCCCCGGCGGGGCCGCCGCCGACGAGCTCTATCAAGAGGCCGTGGCCATCGTCGTGCGCGAGCAGCGCGCCTCGACCAGCTTCGTTCAGCGCCACCTGCAGATCGGCTACAACCGCGCCGCGCGCCTCATCGAACGCATGGAGGCCGAAGGTATAGTCTCGTCCCCCGACCGCGTCGGCAAGCGCGAGGTCCTCTCCGGCAGCGGCGTCGGCTAGTCGTCATTGCCAGCGCAGCTACGCTCCCTGCGGTCGCTCGCAATGACCTAGGGTTTGGCAGTCCTTGACCTCGGGCGATTCAGCCACAGTTCTGCTGCATCCAGCAGCTAGAGTGCGGCAATGCGAACTCTGCTAGTCCTTCTTGTCCTGTGCTTCGCGCTGCCCGCCGCCGCGCAGCAGACGCGCCTGTCGCCCGACGATCTCGCCGACGTGGTGCGAGTCGAGGCCTACTTCAATGCCATCACGACGCTCAAGGCGCGCTTCGTGCAGCTCGGTCCGCGCGGCGAAATCGCCGAGGGCGCGTTCTACCTGAACCGCCCCGGCCGCCTGCGCTTTGCCTACGATCCGCCGTCGCCGGTCGTCATGGTCGCCGACGGCCTGCGCCTCATCTACTACGACAAGCAGCTCGACCAGGAGAACGCCTGGCCCATCGCCGCGACGCCGCTGGGCCCCCTGTTGGCGCGCCAGGTCCTGTTCGACCGCAACGCCATTCTCGGCGTCGTGCGACAACCGGGCGTGCTGCGCATTACCATCGTCGATGCGCAGAAGCGCGACGAAGGTTCGCTGACCTTGGTGTTCTCCGACGGCCCGCTCGAACTGCGTCAGTGGACGGTGGTTGACGTGCAGGGCCTCACCACCGTCGTCGCGCTGTCGACCCTTGAAATGAACCCGGTGCTCGACCCCGACCTCTTCCGCCCGCCCGAGCGGCCACCGGAGCGCGAGCGCTAGCCGTGTTCGAAGACGACGACGAATTTTCCGCCGACGATCGCGCCGAAGAAGGCCTCACGCGCCTCGTCGCGGTGGAGCGCTTTGTCGCGCATCTCGCCGCAGTGCCGTGGTTCACCCACGTCGGCCAGCCGCTGCTGCCCGATGAGCTGCGATTGGCGCGCGACTATCTGGATGCGTTGGGGTTTGCCGATGCCGACATCTTGCCAGTGCGCGACTGGGAGGAAGCGACCTTCGCCGCCGAGAATCCCGGCTTCGATTCGGCCCATTGGGATGCCGAGGAATCCTTGCGTGCCGCCCTCACCAGCGCCTCCCTCGAACTTCTCGACCAGCGCGAGCTGACCCTGGCGATGACTCGCGTCTCCGAGCGTGCTGGCACCGCGGTGCAAAGCAGCATCCGCGAAGCCGCCGCCATAGGCCGCGTTAGCGACGAAGCTCTGCTGCGCGCCGCCGCGGGTGCCGCTGCCCAGGCCGCGCACCACCGCGCCCTGGTTGAGGCCGCAGGCGTCGACTCCGACCACCCATTCCATCTCAAGTTCCAACTGTTCGAAACCGGCCGCTGGCCGATCGCCGTGATCGGCGGAACGTTTCACCTGTTCTAGCCGCGCGCTCCGAGCGCGGAGTTCTAGGGAACGTCAGGGTCATGCCCTGGCCGAACGGCAGCGCTTTCCATTCGCCCTGCAAGCTCCGCATGCGCTCCTTCACCCGCACGACGAACTCGACCGTGACCCACGCCGGCACGCCGCCACCGGCCGCTTCGCTCCAATTCCGCAATCCGTCGAGGAACATCTGCGGCGGCCGCTCCGTCTTCATGAAGCCGGTGAGCGACCCCACGATGCGTTCGATGGCGCCGGCCTCACCGGCCCAGTTCATGTCGGCGCCGGGCAGCGTCGCTAGTCGGCGCCCTTGGCCAGTGAGCCGTAGAATGATTCGGTCAGTCCAGCTTCCGTCTCGACCGCGTAGTGCAGCAGGTCGTGGAACAGGAGGCTCTTGGTCTCAAGGGGAAGGGTCGCGCCCGTCCCGTCGGCCAGCGTGTAGGCGAGCGTGTGACGCGTGGGCGAGATGCGCGTCAGCCGAACGGTCAGCATCGTCCATGCTCAGCTCGCCATCACAAACAGGCAGACGGACTCGCAGTCGGCGCTGCGCACTTCGCCCGGCACAAAGTCCTTGCCGGCGCGGATGCCCATGGCGGACGCAATGGCGTTCAGGCTGACGCGCGCCGGGTCCGACATCAGCATCTTGCGCGCCGCGGCGCGCTGGTTGTAGCGCGTTGGCAGCAGCTGGCGCGCGCGGCCCGAGATCGGCTCGAAGGCGGAGATGAGCGCGGTCGCGGTGGCGCGGAACAGGGTTTCGCCGTGGGCCACTAGGCAACCTCAATGCGGCCAAAGGCCCACTTGATGGTGGCGCCTTCGGGCGTGGTCGTGCCGCTCAGCACGATCTGCTCGGTGCGCCGCAGCTCGCCGATCTGGCCAAGGTACACGCTTTCTTCCAGGGCGATGTTGGCGCCACCGGCGCGGAAGCGCCAGCCGTCGCCGTTGGCGAGGCGCAGCAAGGCGCCGTCCGGCAGCAACGACGCCTGCACGTCAGGGTGCAGGTGGAAGCGCACGACGAAGGCCGTGCCGTCGCCGCGTGCGCCTTCCAGCGCATCCTCGCCGCGGAAGGTGTCCCCGGCGGCGGCGAGATAGACGCGGCGGCGATGTTTCAAGCCGAAGCCGCGCGCATAGCCGTCGTGCTCCGCATCGATCCACACGTTGCCATCGTCGTTATGGCGCCGCACCGTCACGTGCGGTCGCGGTCCCAGTCCGTCGGGCAACACGCCGGTCGAGTTGGTGTCGCCGACCACGACCGTCGAGTGCGCTGCGGTGGCGCGGCTGGCGATGCGCCAGTGTTCGCCCGCGCGATGGCCGCAGTTCACGATCATGCGTTCGCGGCCGACGCTGAGTTCGAACGCCAGTGTGCCGGCGTGGCCGGTGGCACCGAACGGATCGGGCGGCGGAGGCCCGCAGTCGAACAACGCCATGGTGTGCGCGGCCGTCATGCGCTCATAGCCGCCGAACGGGGCCGCATCGGGTGACGGCGCCACCACCTGTGGCATGGCGCGCGGAATGGTGCGCTCAGCGCGCGGTGGTCCGGCCAGCGCCAGGGTCTCAGCGACGATGGCGCGGTCTTCTTCGATGCTGCCGTGGAACAACGCCAGGGCGCCGTCGCCGTGGCGCAGGAAGGTCAGCATCGCCGCCATGCGCTCAATGGCGCTGTGGACGGCAAGGGGGACGGGCGCGTTGGCGGCCGAAAGTCCGGCACGCAACCACACCAGGTCGCGCAGCACCGACATCTGCTCGGACGGACCGCGCGAGATGTGACAGCCGTCGGGCAGGATCTGCTCGCGCAGCTCGTCCTCGAGGTCGTTGGTCGCAACTCGCGCACGGCGCCCCAATCCGCCCAGCGCCGCACTCGCCAGCAAGGCGCCGATCAGCGCCGCCAGCCGTCCGCTGCCCTCCGGCGCCAGCGACACCGCGCGCAGCAAATGGCGCGCCTGGCGTTCG
The DNA here is from genome assembly GCA_945889645.1 of Rhizobium sp. Q54. Classification (GTDB taxonomy): domain Bacteria; phylum Pseudomonadota; class Alphaproteobacteria; order UBA2966; family CAIVPW01; genus CAIVPW01. Next base: position 19,058 of record CAMDCA010000020.1, on the reverse strand, counting down.
AGCGAGATCAGGAACCCGCGCCGGAACACCGGCTCCGCATCTTCCAGCAGGAAATCGGCGTGCGATGTCCACGCCATCAGGCGACGGCCCAGCACATCGGCGCGCCAGATCAGCGGATGCCACTCACCAAAGGTTTCGATCCAAGTGGCGACCAGTTCGCGCGCCGCATCGCGGGCCGCGGCGCCACCCTCGGCGCGGAAGTCGCGCAGCCAAGTGAAGGCGGCGGCCTCCAGCAGCCACTCGGTGCTGGGTGCCTCGGCGGTCCACGGCGGCCGGTTGAACAGCTGCACTTCGGAGCCGGCGAAGCGGTAACGGCCCTGGAACAGCGCGTTGGCGCGGGCGGCGTCGCCGCGCCACGGATCGTGCGTGGGCCGGCTCAGTCCGGTGCGCGCCTTGGCGCGCAGGGTGTGGCGATAGAACGAAGCGGCGAAGATGCGCTTGCGCAGACCGTGGCGCAACGCGATCAGCCACGCCGGCGCGCGGCGGGCCTGGGTGCGGGAGCGCGAACCTTCGGACATGCGAGACTGTGCCGGCAGAGCCGCGGGAGCGCCGGTCCGCCCAGAGTCCGTCACGCGTCCGTCACGTGTCTGTCACGTGTCCTCGGTCAAGCGTCGCCGCGCAGCTTTCGGATGTTGGCGGCGTACTGGCTCGGGCCTCCGGTGAAGGTCGCCGTGCCGGCGACCATGACGTCCGCCCCGGCGGCAATTGCCTCCGGCGCGGTTTCGAAGTTGATGCCGCCATCGACCTCAAGGTCGATCGGCCGCTCGATGCTGTCGATCTTGGCGCGCAGGATGCGCAGCTTGTCGAGCTGGCTCTTGATGAACTTCTGCCCGCCGAAGCCGGGGTTGACGCTCATCACCAGGATGAGGTCGACGTCGCCTAGCACGTGGTCCACCGCCGACGGCGGTGTCGCAGGGTTCAGCACCACGCCGGCCTTCTTCCCCATCCGCTTGATCTCCTGGATCGTGCGGTGGAGGTGCGGGCCGGACTCCGGATGCACCGAGATGATGTCGGCGCCCGAATCGGCGAAATCCTGAATGAACGGGTCCACCGGCGCGATCATCAGGTGGACGTCGAACGTCTTCTTGGTGTGCGGGCGCAATGCCTTCACGACGCCCGGACCGATAGTGATGTTGGGCACGAAGTGGCCGTCCATCACGTCGACGTGGATGAAGTCGGCGCCAGCCGCATCGATACGCTTCACTTCTTCGCCAAGCTGGGCGAAGTCGGAGGAGAGGATGCTCGGCGCAATGCGAACGCGCTGCCTTTTCATGGGGAAAAGTCTCTACCAGCTAAGGGCGAGGGCGGCAAGGCAAGCGAGGCCGCAGGCCGTTCTCATCCGCCCCGCACCAGCCGCGCGGCATAGAACCCGTCCATCCCTCCGACGACGCCCAGATGACAGGGCAGGGTGCGCAGGTCGCCGTCCGGGTTGACCAGTTCGCCAAGGCCCCCGACCTCATCGGCGGCGATCGGCACGCGGCGCAGGTCGGGTTGCCGGTGCATGAGCGCCTCGATGCGCGCGGCCCCCTCGCGCCGGTCGAGCGAGCACACGCAATAGACCATCACGCCGCCGGGCTTGAGCATGCGCGCGGCCGCGTCGAGCAACAAGTCTTGCGCTTTGTTGAGCGCCGCTGCTGAACCGGCACCCTTATGCCAAGCGATGTCCGGGTTGCGCCGCAAAGTGCCGGTCGCCGTGCACGGCGCGTCGAGCAGGACTGCGTCGAACTGCGCCGGCGGGGACCAGGTCGCTGCGTCCGCCGCCACCAGGGTCGCGTCCAAGCGCAGGCGGCGCAGGTTTTCGCGGACCCGTTCGAGCCGCTTGGAGTCGCGGTCGACGGCCGTGACCATCGTACCAGCTGCAGCAAGCTGTGCCGTCTTGCCGCCGGGCGCCGCACATAGGTCGGCAACGCGGGCTTGGCCGGTGCTGTCCAGGCGGTTCAACAGCAGACGTGCCGGCAACGCCGCCGCCGCGTCCTGCACCCACCAGCCGCCGTCGGCGTAGCCGGGCAGGTCGGACACGATCCCGGCGCGGCGCAGTCGCAGCGAGCCAATCGGCAGGATCTCAGCCTCCAGGCGCGCCGCCCAGTCTGCTGCATCGCGCGCGACCGACAGGTCGAGCGGCGGCTCTTGCAGATGCGCGTCAGCGATGGCCCGCGCCACCGCTGGGCCAAACGCCAACAGTTGCTTCCACAACCAGTCCGGCGTGTTCAGCCGCGCCGCATCCTGTGCGGCGACCAATGCCGCGCCTTCGCGCGAGATGCGTCGCAGCACGGCGTTCACCAGTCCCTTGTGGGTCGCGCTGCGCGCGGCATCCACCGATGCACTCACCGCCGCATGGGCGGGCGTGCCCAGGAACAACAGCTGCGCCGCGCCCAGTCGCAACACGCCGCGCTCCGGCAGCGGCAGGTCGTCCGGGCGGGTGACGCAATGCCCGATTACCGCATCGATCTGCCCCAAGCGGCGCAGCGTGGTGAGCACCAGCAACCGCGCGAAGCCGCGGTCGCGCGCATCCAGCGCCGCCTTGCCCTCGGCCTCGCCGAACGCGCTCTCCAACGCGGCGCCGTCGAGAGTCGAAAGAAGGGCGCGCAAGGCGACGCCACGAGCATCCATCGCGGCCATGTAGCAGACCCGCAACCGAGCGTCTTTGAGTTCCGGCTTTGTTCCTATATGGTGCGGCTCCATGGGGGCAATGCGCGTTGGCTGGATTCTGGCGGCAACCCTGGCGGTGGGGCCGGTCGCACCGGCCGAAGGCGTGCTCGCCGGCCCCGTGGCGGCCGAGGTCGTCGCGGTCGTTGACGGCGACACGTTGGACGTTCGCGCGCGGGTCTGGCTCGGTCAGCAGGTGTCGGTGCGGGTGCGCATCGATGGCATCGACGCTCCCGAACTGCGCGGCCGCTGCACGGCGGAGCGCACCGCAGCGACGGCCGCACGCGCCGAGCTGTCGCGCCGAACGCTGGGCCGATTGGTGCAGTTGTGGGACGTGCGGTGGGACAAGTACGGCGGCCGCGTGCTGGCGCGCGTTACCGATGCCGAGGGTGACGTCGCGCAGCAAGCGCTGGCCGATGGATGGGTGCGCGCCTACGAGGGCGGCGCGCGGGCCGCGTGGTGCTAGCCGGCCTTCGCCACTGCGGGAGCTTCTTCGGCGCGGGCGCGCAGCATCAGCGATTCGAACGCGGCACGGGCGCGCGCCTCGGCGTCGCCGGCGTTCAACAAGCGGTGGTAAGTGGTGTAGGCGTGCAGAATCGACAGGACGTTGAACGCGATCTGGCCAACATCGAGGTTGTCGCGGAACTGTCCAGTGCCCATCGCCTCGCGCGTCGCGCTCTCGATGGCGGTGATCCAGTCCTTGTGGACGCGCGCGACGTAGTAGCGGCACACGCCCGGCTTGTCGTCGAGCTCGGTCGCCGCCGAGTGGAAGATGTCGCCACCCGGCAGCTGCTTGGAGGCCGCATAGCGGAACCAGCCGTCGAACAAAGCACGCAGGCGCGGCTCGCCTGCCGCCGCCCGCGAGGCGGGCACGATGATCAGGTGCCCGAATAACGCCGCGGCGGTCTGCAACACGGCAAGGTCCAAGGCTTCCTTGGTGCCGAAGTGGGCGATAAGCCCGCTTTTTGAGAGATCCAGTTCCCTGGCCAGGCCGCCGATGGTCAGGCCGTTCAGGCCGTCCCGGCTGGCGATCGCAACGGCCCGCTCCAGGATGGATTCGCGCGTTCTAGCGCCCTTCTTCCCCATGAAGTCAGCTTCCCCACTAGCGGCGGGCGGCGCCCGGTGTCTGCCCAGATCAGTCCGTCGCGGGCGCAATTAGGCGCAGAACGATCGTGCGATTACAAGTCGGCGCCGCACTGCAACAAAAGCGGGCGAGCGGTCGAAATCTAAGCACAAACCTTACGTCGGCGGGCGGTTCAGGCGGTTCGAAATCAGGCTTTCAACCACAGATGAGTCCGCGAGCGTTGAGATGTCGCCAAGGTCGGCGTGGTTGTTCTCGGCGATCTTGCGAAGAATGCGTCGCATGATCTTGCCCGAGCGCGTCTTGGGCAGGCCCGGCGCCCACTGCAGCAGATCCGGCCGCGCGATGGCGCCGATCTCCTTCTTCACCCATTCGCCGAGTTCCTTGCGCAATGCGTCGGTCGGCTCAACTCCCGCTTTCAGCGTTACATACGCGTAGATGCCGGTGCCCTTGATGTCGTGCGGGTAACCGACGACCGCCGCCTCGGCGACCTGCGTATGCGCCACCAGCGCGCTTTCGACCTCGGCGGTGCCCAGGCGATGGCCCGACACGTTGATGACGTCGTCGACGCGGCCGGTGATCCAGTAGTAGCCGTCGGCATCGCGGCGCACGCCGTCGCCGGTGAAGTACTTGCCGGGGAAGCGCGCGAAGTAGGTCTCGATGAATCGCTTGTGGTCGCCGAGGACGGTACGCATCTGCCCCGGCCACGAGTCGGCGATGCACAGCATGCCGTTCGCTTCGCCAGTCAGCACCGTGCCACCCTGGTCCACGATTTCGGGCTTGATGCCGAAGAACGGCGTCGTGGCCGAACCGGGCTTCAACTTGGTCGCGCCCGGCAGCGGGGCAATCAGGATACCGCCGGTCTCGGTCTGCCACCATGTATCGACGATCGGGCAGCGGCCGTCGCCGACGACGCGGTGGTACCACAGCCAGGCCTCCGGATTGATCGGCTCACCGACGCTACCCAGCAGGCGCAGTGACGCGCGCGATGTCTTCTTCACCGGCGCCTCGCCGTCGCGCATCAGCGCGCGGATGGCGGTCGGCGCTGTGTAGAAGATGCTGACCTTGTGCTTGTCGATCACCTGCCAGAAGCGCGACGCGTCGGGATAGTTCGGCACGCCCTCGAACATCAGCGTCGTGGCGCCGTTGGCCAGCGGCCCGTAGACGATGTAGCTGTGGCCCGTCACCCAGCCGACGTCCGCGGTGCACCAATAGATGTCGCCGTCGTGGTAGTCGAACACGTACTGGTGCGTCATCGACGCGAACACCATGTAGCCGCCGGTCGTGTGAAGAACACCCTTCGGCGTTCCGGTCGAGCCGGACGTGTACAAGATGAACAGCGGGTCTTCGGCGCCCATCGGTTCGGGCGGACAGTCGGCCGGCACCGTGATGATTGCGTCGTAGTACCAGACGTCGCGTCCGTCCACCCAACCGATGCTTCCGCCGGTGCGCTTCACGACGATGACCTTCTTCACCGTCGGGCACGACTTCAGCGCGTCGTCGGTGGCGGCCTTGAGCGGAATCCTCTTTCCGCCGCGCACACCCTCATCGGCGGTGATCACGCAATTGGACGCACAATCGCGAATACGGCTCGCCAGCGACTCGGCGGAAAATCCGCCGAACACCACGGAGTGCACGGCGCCGATGCGCGTGCAGGCAAGCATTGCCATCGCCGCTTCGGGAATCATCGGCATGTAGATGGTGACGGCGTCGCCGCGCTTGACGCCGTTGGCCTTCAACACGTTGGCGAATTTGCACACGGCCGCGTGCAAAGCGCGATAGGTGATCGCCTTCGAGTCGTTCGGGTCGTCGCCTTCCCACAGGATCGCGACCTGGTCGCCGCGCTTGGCCAGATGTCGGTCCAGGCAATTGGCCGATGCGTTCAGCACGCCATCCCAATACCAACGGATGCGCACGTCGCCGGTGTAGTCGACGTCCTTGATCTTGGTCGGCCTGCTTACCCAGTCGATGCGGCCGGCGTGCTCGGCCCAGAAGCCTTCGGGGTCATCGATGGAGCGGCGATACATCGCCTGGTACTTGGCTTGGTCCGCCCAGGCGCGCTTGGCCCACGCCTCCGGCACCGGAAACACCTGTTGCTCCGACATTGATTCCCTCCCGGCGCTAGAATGGCCCCGCGCGTGGTCCTAGGTAAAGCGGCAGGAGAATCAGAATGCAGCTGCAGTTGAGCACCTGGTCCGAGGTCGAGGCCTATCGCAAGCGCTCCGCCGGCATCATCGTACCGATCGGCTCGACCGAGCAGCACGGTCCCAATGGCCTGATCGGCACCGACGCCATCTGTGCCGAAGCCATCGCGCGCGAGATCGGTGAGGCGACCGGCGCCTTGGTGGCGCCGACCATCGCCGTCGGCATGGCCCAGCACCACATGGCCTTCCCCGGCACGATGACGTTGAAGCCATCGACGCTGATCCAGGTCATCCGCGATTGCGTCGTGTCGCTCGCCGCGCACGGGTTCCGCCGCTTCTATTTCGTCAACGGGCACGGCGGCAACATCGCCATCGTCCAGTCGGCGTTTGGCGAGGTGTACGCGGAGACCAGCATGGCCTCCCGGCCCGACGGTGCCCGCCCCGGCGACAACCGCGGCGGCGTTGTTTGCACGCTACGCAACTGGTGGCTACGCCCGCCAGTCGTCGCGCTGGCCAAGGAACTGTACGGCGAGCACGAAGGCCTGCACGCCACGCCGTCGGAAGTGTCGCTGGCCCAGCACGTCTACCGCGACCACATCAAGCGCGCGAAGATGGACCCGGCCCCGCCGGCAACCTTGGACTTCGCCGACGCCTTCGACTTCCGCCGCCGCTTCCCCGACGGCCGCATGGGCTCGCACCCGGCACTGTCCACGCCCGAACACGGCAAGCGGTTCTTGGACGCGGTGGTTGGTGATCTGAGCGAAGACTACAAGAAGTTCGCCGCGGCCTAGTTCCCCTCGGCCGTCATTGCGAGCGCAGCGTCGTGCCGCAGGCACGCCTCGCGCGCCTAGCGCGCGTTCCGCGCGACGCAAGCCAGGCTGGGTCGCTACGTCGCTACGCTCCTCGCGACACCGGCGTTAGTTACGCGACGATCACAACGCCTTCGCGCACCGTGACCGGCACAGGCGTCAATGCATCGCCCTTGCACGGACCCCACAAGCACGAACCATCCTCAATGCGGAACTGTGCGCCGTGGGTAGCGCACTGGATGTGCTGGCGCGTGTAGTCGAGGAATTGGTCGGCTTGCCAATTCAACGGCGCGCGGTTGTGCGGGCAGTCGTTGATGTAGCCGAACACCGAGGCGCCCTTGCGCACGACGAACATATCGAACGTGTAGGGCGGCGTGCCAAAGGTGAACTCGCGTCCGCCGGGATCGCGCAACTCATCGAACCGGCACAGCACGGTACCGGCGGGAGGAGGGGTGGGCTCTATTTCAGGCCTCCCATGTTGCGGATGGTACTCCACTGCTCGGGCTCGACCTTTTGCACCGACAGGCGCGCGATGCGCGCAAGCTGCATGTCGGCGAATTGCGGGTCTGCCTTGATCTCTTTCAAGGTGACGGGAGTCTTGAACGGCGCGACCGTCTCGACGTCCACCATCACGAACTTGCCGGTCGCGTCGCTCTTGTCGGGGTAAGCGGGCGTCACCACGCGCACGACGCCGACGATCCGCTTCTCTTTGCCCGTGTGATAGAAAAACGCCAGGTCACCGACCTCCATTCGTTTCAGGTACGCCGCCGCGCGCGCGTTGCGCACGCCGTCCCAGCCGCCGATGCCCTTCTTCACCTGGTCGTCCCAGGAATAGGTCTCGGCCTCCGTTTTCAACAGCCAGTACTGCATGGTCAGGCCGGAGTCGTCTCGGGCAGGCCGGTGCCAACCGTGTGCTTCCACGGGCGCACCGTGACGCTCTCGAACACGCCCGCCTTCACGTACGGATCGCCCTCCATCTGCTTCTCGGCCGCCGCCAGGTTCTTTGCCTCGATAATCAGCAAGCTGCCGACGGGGGTGCCATCCTCGGACGTGAATGCACCCGCGGCCCGCACCATCTTCCTGCGCTTGGCGAGATAGGCGAGGTGCTTCGCCCGCGTCTTCAGGCGCAGGTCCAGCCGGCCGGGACGATCGATGGCGACAACCGCGAACAGCATGACGAAACTTACTCCTCTTCTGGACGGAATGGACGCGACAGCAGGGCGTTGATCGCGGTGTCGATGGCGGCCCCGTGGTTGACGATCGCGTCCACCGCGGCCGAGATCGGCATGTCGATGCCGAGGCGCTCGGCCAGCGTCACGACGGCGCCCGCGGTGGCAACGCCCTCAGCAACCGAAGTGCGCGCACCCAACACGTCCGCGGTGCGCTGGCCACGTCCGAGCGCGACACCGAGGCTGTAGTTGCGCGACTGGTCCGACGTGCAGGTCAGCACCAGGTCGCCCAGGCCCGACAGGCCCATCAGAGTCGCGGGCTGCGCGCCCAGTCTGCGTCCCAGGCGCTGAATCTCGGCTAGGCCGCGGGTGACGAGGGCGGCGCGCGCGTTGTCGCCGAGCTTGCGGCCCGAGACGATGCCGCACGCGATCGCCAGCACGTTCTTCACGCCGCCGCCGACCTGCGCGCCAACAATGTCGGTTGAGAGGTAGGGGCGGAACGTTGGCGTACCGATGGCGTCCACCAGCGCGCGCCCCACCTCCGCATCGGTGCAGGCGAGCGTGACTGCCGCCGGCAGACCGCGCGCGATTTCCGGTGCGAACGTCGGGCCCGACAGCACGGCGATGGTGGCGCCGGGAATTTCGGCCACCACCACGTCGCTCAGCAACGCGCCGGTGTTCTCCTCGATGCCTTTGCTGCAGATGGCGAGCGCGGCACCCGGGCGCACATGCCCCCGCAACCTGCGGCACACCGTGCGCAGATGCTGTGCCGGTGCAGCCAACAGAAACGCATCGGCGCCGGCCAGGGCGGCGAGGTCGGTCGTCGCCGTCACGGCCTTGTCCATCTTCACGCCGGGCAAGAACGGATTGTCGCGGCCCGCCGCGATGGCCGCCGCGACCTCGGGCTCGCGCACCCACAGCGTGGCGCGGCGTCCGGCGCGCACGGCCTGCAGCGCCAGCGTGGTGCCCCACGCGCCGCCGCCGACAATGCCAACGTGCTTGAAGGCACTCACGCGGACCGCAACTCCGCCAGCGGCCAGCGCGCGCGCCCCGGCGCGTCGAGGCCATCGGTCAATCCAGCGCGCAGGCGTTCGACTCCGGCCCAGGCGATCATCGCCGCGTTGTCGGTGCACAATTCTTTCGGCGGCGCGACCAAGGTGAATCCGGCGCGCGTCGCACCGGCGTCGAGGCGCGTGCGCAATGCGATGTTGGCGGCGACTCCGCCCGCCACAACAAGCGGGTGACCGCGCCCAAACTTCACCGAGAAGTTTGCCATCGCGTTGCGCGTGCGATCCGCGACCACGTCTCCGACCGCGGCCTGGAATGACGCCGCCACATCGGCGACGTCCTGCGCCGACAGCGGGCCCGCGTCGGTGATGCGGCGGACGGCGGTTTTCAGTCCCGAGAACGAAAAGTCGCACCCGTCGCGCCCGCGCATCGGCCGTGGCAGCGCGTAGCGCTTCGGGTTGCCGCGTCTAGCGGCGCGTTCGATCTCCGGTCCGCCGGGGTAGCCCATGCCGAGCATCCGCGCGGTCTTGTCGAATGCCTCGCCGATGGCGTCGTCGATGGTGGTGCCCAGGCGCTCATAGCGCCCCAGTCCCTCGGCGGCGATCAACTGGCAGTGGCCACCGGTGACCAACAGCAGCAAGAACGGAAACTCGATGCCGTGTGACAGCCGGGCTGACAGGGCGTGGCCCTCCAGGTGGTTGACAGCGATGAACGGCAATCCGGCCGCCGCGGCCATTGCCTTGCCGGTGACCAGCCCGACCAGCACCCCGCCGATCAGCCCCGGCCCAGCCGTGGCGGCAATGCCCGACAGGTCGGTGAAGTCCACGCCAGCCTCTGCCAGGGCGCGCTCGACCAAACCGTCCAGGTGTTCGATGTGGGCGCGGGCGGCGATCTCGGGCACCACCCCGCCATAGGCCTTGTGGTCCTCAAGCTGGGACAGCACGATCGACGAAAGAATACGGCGGTCTCCCGCCACCACGGCCGCGGCGGTTTCGTCGCAGCTCGTTTCGATGCCCAGGACAACTGGTTCTTTGGCCGGTTCGCCGCGCATTCCCTTGCCTTTTGCGTTTCGCCGCTCTAGCACCACCGGCATGGCCAAGCAATCCTTCGACGAAGAATACGACCCGATCCGCGAGGAGACCGAAGACTCCGACCGCTTGGTGATTGGTACGCGCGGCAGCCCCCTTGCCCTCGCCCAGGCCAAGGAAGTAGCGATGAACATCATCGCCGCCAGTGGCGGCATTTCCGATCCGCCGGACCTGCTGGTGATCCGCACCAGCGGCGACACCGTGCAGGACCGGCCGCTGGCGGAAATCGGCGGCAAGGGCCTGTTCACCAAGGAAATCGATGAGGCGCTCCTCAAGCGCCACGTCGATCTCGCCGTCCATTCCATGAAGGACCTGCCAACCGAGCTACCCGACGGCATCGTCATCGCGGCGGTCCTGGTGCGCGAAGACCCGCGCGACGTATTGATCGGCGCCAAGTCCATTGCTTCGCTGCCCAAGGGCGCCAAGGTCGGCACCTCCTCGCTGCGCCGCGGCGCCCAGGTGCGCCACAAACGTCCCGACGTTTTGATCGTGCCGCTGCGTGGCAATGTCGAGACGCGCATCCGCAAGGTGCGCGAAGGCGAAGCGTCCGCGACTCTGCTGGCGCTGGCGGGCCTCAAGCGCCTGAACGTCACCACGGTGGACTACGCCGTGCTCGAGACCGACGAGATGCTGCCCGCGGTGGCACAGGGTGCCATCGCCATCACCTGCCGCGCCGCCGACACCGGCATGCGCGGCGGTCTGGCGCGCTTGAATCACGCTCCGTCGGCCCGCGCGGTGGCGGCCGAGCGTGCTTTGCTCGCCAAGCTCGAAGGCTCGTGCCGCACGCCGATCGCTGCGCTGGCTGAGTTCGATGCCCAAGGCGCGCGCCTGACGCTGCGCGCGTCGCTGTTGGCGCCGGACGGCAGCAAGCGCTTCGACGCGACGCGCATCGGCAGCGAGGCGGACGCCGAGGCGATGGGCCGCGACGCAGCCACCGAGCTGCTCAAGAACGCCGGCCCCGGATTCCTGACGACGACCTGACGTGCGTGTGCTCGTGACGCGGCCGGCGGCCGAAGCGGACTCGCTTGCCGCTGTGCTGCGCCGCCTGGGCCACGAGCCGATTCTCTGCCCGCTGCTCGACATTCGCCGCCTGCAGCCGGCCATCGACCTCACCGGCGTGCAGGCGCTGCTGTTCTCCAGCGGTGCCGGCATTCGCGCCTTCGCCGAAATCAACCCCGAACGCGCCCTGCCCGCCCTCACCGTCGGTGAGGCGAGTGCCGAGATCGCGCGCTTGCTCGGATTTCGCGCGGTCGCGTCGGCCGACGGCGACAGCGCCGCGCTCGCCGCCCTCGCTATCGCGCGCCTCGATCCAAAGCGCGGCGCGGTGTTGCACGCCAGTGGCGTCGACATCGCCGGCGACGCTGGCGGCACGCTCTCGGCGCGCGGCTTCGACTATCGTCGCGTCATCGTCTACGAGGCCACGCCGGCCAAGGCCATTTCACCAACGGCGGAGGGCGCGGTGCGCGCCGGTGCGTTCGAGGCGGTGCTGTTTTTCTCTCCCCGCACGGTGGACACGTTTGTTAGTCTCGTGAACAAGGCGGGCTTGGCGGATCGCTGCCGCGCCGCCACTGCGTTTTGCCTCAGCGCGGCGGTGGCGGCCGCCGCTGCGACGCTACCCTGGCGCTCGGTGCGCGCCGCACCCACGCCGGACCAGCCGGCGCTGCTCGCTCTCCTAGCCGCACAGGACCGATGACCGACTCCGTGCCCCCTGCCGAACTCCCTCTCGCCTCGGCGACCGCCGTTGGGGAGCCGCGACCGCCGTCCGAGCCGGTGAAGACCGACTCGCCGCGCCGCCGCCGCAGCCCAATGCTGCTGCTCGGCGTGATTCTCGGTGGCACGCTGGCCGGCGGGGGCGCCTGGCTCGGCAGCGAATGGCGTGCGCGCCAGGGCGATCCGCAACAGGCCGCGCTGTCCGACACGGTGCGCGCATTGCAGGCCGCCATCGCGACCGCGAATTCTGACCGGGACGCGCTGCGCCGCGATCTGGCCGCCGCACGCACCGACGCCACGCGCCTCACCGAGCGCCTCACCGTACTCGAAGGCACCGGCGGTACGGCAGCCACGCGCGCCGCCGAAGTGCAGGCACAGGTGCGCGCCCTCGCAACCCGCCTCGACGCACTGCGCGCCGCGCCGCCTCCGGCAGCTGGAGCCGATCCGGCCGCCGTCGCCGCGATCGAACGGCGCATGATCGCACTGGAAGCCGCTGCCGCCGCTGCGCCGGCCGGCACTCCCGATCCGACGGCGCGCGCCGCTGCCGAGGCGCTGGCCGCGCGCTTGGCTGATACCGAACGCGCCCTGGGCGATCTGCGCGCCGCGCCCTCCGTCGCGCCGGCGGTTGCCGAAGCGCGCGCCCTCGCCGAGACCCTTGCGCGTCAGGTGACGCAGCTGCGGGCGCGCATCGATGTGGCCGAACAGCGTGCGCGCGCCGCCGATCCCGGCGCGGCCCGCGGTGCCATCGTCGTGACCGCGACCCAGCTGCGCGACCGCATGCGAACCCCCGGTGCGTTCACCGGCGAACTCAACGCGTTCCGCGCAGCGACCGGCCCGATCACCGATGCAGCACTTACCGCCGCGCTCGACTCCGTCGCGCCCATTGCCGCGCGCGGCGCCGCAAGCACCGATGACCTGCGCCGCAACTTCGACCTTGCCGCCGATGCGGCGCTCGCCGCTGCGGAGGCGGCGCCCGAGGGTTGGACCGGTGCCGTGTTGCGCAGCGTGCGCGAGCTGGTACGCGTGCGCCGCACCGGCGACGTCGCGGGAGAGGACGACGCAGCACGCGTTGCGCGCGCGCGCGCGGGCCTCGCTCAAGGCAATCTTGCCGCCGCCCTGCGCGAACTCGACGCCGCGTCCACGGCGTTGCGCGCCGGCCTCGCCGCCTGGCTGGCACAGGCGCAAGCACGGCTCACCGTCGAACAGGCGTCGGACGTCATCGCCGCGCGTGCCGTCGCGCTAGTCGCCGGTGGTGCCGCTCTTGGTGCCGCTGCGGGCGCCGCTCCGGCCGCACCCTGATCGGCCGATGATCCGCGTCGCATTCGTCGTCGCGGTGCTGGCGCTGGTCGCGCTCGGCGCAGCATGGTTCTCCGAGAACCCCGGCCTCGTCGCCATCGACTGGGGCGACTGGCGCATCGAGACGTCGGCCGGCGTCGCAGTTGCCGCCGCCGTTCTGCTCGCCGTCACGACCGCACTTCTCTATCGCCTGTGGCGCTGGCTTCGCACCCTGCCGCGCCGCATCCGCGCAGCGCAGGAAGCCGAGCGCCGCAAGCAGGGCTATCGCGCTCTGACGCGCGGCATGGTCGCCGTCGCCGCCGGCGATGCCGAAGAATCTCACCGCCTGGCGCGCACCGCTGAAGCGCTGCTGGAAGAGCCGCCGCTGACGCTGCTGCTGTCCGCCCAGGCCGCGCAGCTGAAAGGCGACGAGCGCGCGGCGGAGAAATACTTCCACCTCATGGTGGCAAATCCCGAGCTCGAGTTCCTCGGGTTGCGCGGCCTGCTCACCGCCGCGCTGCGCCAGGGCAACGCGCCCCAGGCACTCGAATACGCGCGCCGCGCCTATCGCCTCAGCCCGGGCAGCGAGTGGATCCAGGGCACATTGTTCGAGCTGCAGCTCGCCGCCAATCAGTGGAAACAGGCCGAGGCACTGCTCAACGATGCCGCCAAGCGCGGCGGCCTGCCGCAAGCCGCCGTACGCCGCCGCCGCGCCATCCTGCTGCTGGAACAGGCCGCCGACATCGAGTCGTCCGGCGATCGCGCCGCCGCCGTTCCGCTCGCCGAGCGCGCGCACAGCGCCGCGACCGACTTCGTCCCGGCGGCGGTCGCCGCCGCGCGCCTGCTGGCCGCGGTGAACAAGGCCAAGCGCGGGCAGAAGGTTCTGGAGACGACGTGGCGCCACACGCCGCACCCCGATCTTGCCGTGTCGGTGCTCGCCCTGTGGCCCGATGAGGCGCCGGCCAAACGCCTCGCCCGTACCCAGGCGCTGGCCGCGACGACCCCCGGCCATATCGAAGGCGCCATCGCCATCGTGCGCGCCGCCATCGACGCGCGCGACTACACGCTGGCGCGGCGCACTCTGGAGGCCATCGGCGCCCAGGGCAACGACGCTGGCCCCGAGGCCCGCGTCTGCCGCCTGTGGGCGGAACTCGAAGACGCTGAGCACGGCCCCGGCCTCGCCGCGCGCGAATGGCTGCTGCGCGCCTCGGCCGCCACCCCCGACCCAATGTGGGTGTGCGGTAGCTGCGGCCAGCGCCAGCCGTCGTGGCGCCCGGCCTGCCCGTATTGCGGCGCGTTCGACAGCCTGGAATGGCGCCGCGGCAAGGCCCCCGCACAGGCCCCCGTCATCGAAGCCCCCGCCAGTGTCGCCGCCGCGGCGCTGGCCCGCCCCGAGATCGAGGTCCGCCGCCTGACCGGCCCGCCCTCCGCCGCGCCCGCCGCCGCGCCCAAGCCAGCGCCGGAGGCGGAAATCGTCGCCCAGCTTTCCAGGCCCAGGCCGGAACCCGAGCCTGAGCGCGCGCCCGAACGCCGGACCCTGCCCCCCTTCGCGTCGCTGCCGCCGGATGTGCCGCTGATCTCGCCCAAAGACCCGCTCTAGGAAATCTGCGGCAGCGTTTGACGCCGGGCCCGGCGGGACGTAGCTTCCGCGCCGCGCCAAGCCCCTTGGGGCCCAAGGACTCCGGTCCTCGGCGCGTACCTGGAAGGCCGAAGTAGCTCAGGGGTAGAGCAACTGATTCGTAATCAGTAGGTCGGCGGTTCGAATCCGCCCTTCGGCACCAGGATTTTCAATGAGTTAGTTGGACGTCTCGGACACCGGCCAATGTCCCGGATACCACCGGGATACCGTGCGAGCCGTTTTCGGCACCTTGCCAGCCACCTTGAATCCTCTCGGCGCTAGCGGTTAGTTAGCTAGCCGTTCCGGCACGCGCTCGGCTTGGAGGACAGCACAGCATGGCTAGGCCCGCAGGCAACACGCATCCACCACTCGCTGGGCGCCGCTTGCGTGCGTCCCTCCCGCTGCTCGCCGGGTTGACCGTCGCGGTCGCGGTGACGGCAATCGCCGGTCCAGCACGGGCCCAGGACGCGGGCGCGGCGGTGTGGAGCCGGGGCGCTTGCTCCAACTGCCATGGGAACCTCGCGGAGGGGGGCGGCGACCCGGCCTACCCGCAGGGGCCAAGCCTGCGCAGGACAAGCCTCGACCCTGATCAGATCAAGGAAACGATCGCCTGCGGCCGGCCCGAGACGCAGATGCCGTACCACCTCGCGGGCGCCTACACGACGGCGGCGTGCTACGGGCTGCCGCTCGGCGCAGTGCCCGCCAAGACCGCCAAGGGCTCGGCCCTGACGGCGGCGCAGATCGACGACCTGGTCGCTTTCCTGGTCAAGAACGTCGTTGGGATGGCGCGCATCACGCGGGGAAACTGTGCCACCTTCAACGATGGCAACGAAAACGCGCCCGAGTGTCAGCAGTATCCGCGCTAGTGTGCGCCGCGCGCTGAGTGGGCGATGAAGACTCCGCGCGCTGTCTGGATTGCCGCCATCGCGCTGGCGGCTTTCGCTGCTGCCGACGTCCGCGCGCAAGACGGCGTAGCAGCCTTCCTCGCCGGGCAAACCAATGACTGTCCGGGCTGCAACCTCATGGGGGCAAACCTGAAGCGGCGCAACTTGGCGGGCGCCAACCTGTCCGGCGCCAATCTCGAGGAGGTCTCATTTCACAGGGCGAACTTGCGGGGTGCAAATCTGTCCGGCGCCAACCTCGCTTACGCCAACCTCAATCGTGCCGACCTGATCTCGGCCAACTTGGTGAATGCCGACCTCACCGGCGCCATGCTGTTTGCCGCCGACGCTTCCGCAGCGACGTTCGCCGGTGCCAATCTGTCGGAGGCCCAGATGGGCAATGTGCGCCTCATCCGCGCCAACCTCGAAGGGGCGATCCTGATTAAGGCGGACCTCGGTGGCTCCCGCCTCAACGACGCCAAGCTTGCCAGGGCCACGCTGAGCGGCGCCGACATGCGCGGCAGCACGCTGTTCCGGGCTGACCTGCGTGATGCGGTGGCCGAGACCGTCTACTTTGCCGAGGCCAACTTGCGCGGTGCCGATCTACGCGGCGCCAATCTGCGCGGCTCCAATTTCGAGCAGGCGGACCTGGGCGCTGCCGACCTGCGGGGTGCGAATCTCGTCGATGCCTATGTCACGACGGCCAGCTTGCAAGACGCCGTACTCACCGGCGCAAGGATGCCCGACAACACGGTGCATCCCTGACGGCGGCCGCGGCGTACACATCGAGACGCGCCGAGCTTTCGAAGTCGCCGGCAGCCGTGTCCAGGAATCGCGGCACGTCGCGCACGTCTTGCCCCGCCTTGTAGAGGTGCCGGGTCTCGACCTTCGCCAGGTGCTCGCCCGCTGCGGCCTGGCATGACTGCTTGACGAACTCGCCGTCGATCGGTCGCTCGCGCTCGTCGCGCGGTAGGTCGGCACACGCCCAGTTCGCCCCGGTGACCAGCGTACGCAGCAGGCCCCCCAGGAGATGGCTGCTGGCGCGCAGTTCGATCGGAGCGCGCGGGTCGGTGATCACCCGGTAGCCCTGCACCAGTCCGCCGCCATCGATGAGCAGCGACGTAAGAATGGGCTGGCGGTCCAAGGTGTTCGCCGAATACCGGCCGATCCCAAGTACGTCGCGTTGCGCACGGGCGATGTACTCCCATTCGTCGTCGTAGATGAACCACACCTCACGGAGCCCAGTCGCCGGCTCGACGGGACAAAGGGCAAAGCTCAGGAAGCTTTCCAGCGGCAGGGCCGGCGGCCCGCCGTCGGTCCCGCAAGCCGGCTCGACGAATTCCTTCAGCGGCAGCCGGTCCACCGGCGTGCCGAACTCGACGTCCCAGACTCGCGTGCGGCTCTGCGCCATGCCATGGCCGGTCGCCATGACGAGCGCGAGGGCCAGGAACGGAAGCCACCAACGCGATGGATGCATGGCGCGATGCTAACAGGCGATGCGCGGAAAGAAACAGGGGGAGCCGAGGGCTCCCCCTGCTTCGCCTGACTAGAGGCTACAGCCCGTACACGATCAGCATTGCGGTCGGCAGGATCAGCGACCGGATGCCGTTGCCAGGATTGTCGCCGCCGGCAATGTGCGCGATGTACTGCTTGCCGCCGGTCGAGTAGGTGATCGGCGCGGCTTTCAGGCCGGTGCCGGTATTGAACTTCCACAACTCGGCCAGGGTGTCCTTGTCGTGGGCCGAGAACGTGCCATCGTCAAAGCCGGTGAACACCAAGCCGCCCGCGGTCACGATCGTGCCCACTTCGGCCTGGCGGTCGCTGGGAATGCCGAGGTCGCGGCTATACGTGTTCACCACCTTGCCGGTGCGCGTGTCGATGGCGATCAGGTTGGCGTTGGTATTCACCTGCACCTGCTTGATGACGCAGCCCAAGCATTCGCGGGCGAGCGGCTGGAAGTCCTCAGCCGCGCTCTTGGTGAGGGTCTGGTAGGTGCAGCCGCCGGTCCGGGTTTGATAGGTGATGCCGGTTACCGGGTCGAACGACGCCGGCCAAATCCCGGTCGGCGCGCCGCCCCATGTCGCGCAGAACAGCGGTGCGTCGCGCTCCGGACGTCCGATGCGCGGCCCCGCCACCAAGTAGGTCTGCAGGATGTTGCCGGGCTTGTACTCCAGCGGCTTGCCGGTCTTCGGATCGATGCCGGCGGTCCAGTTGATGTTGTTCATTGTTGGGGTTGCCGACAGGAATGCGCCGGTGTTCCGGTCGAGCGTGTAGAAGAAGCCGTTGCGGGCCCAGTTGCTGACGACCTTGGTGACCTTGCCATCCGCGCCGACGAGGTCATAGATCAGCCGCGTGCTCGTCGAGTCGAAGTCCCATTGGTCGTTGGGCGTCTCTTGGAAGAACCACTTCATCTTGCCGGTGTCGGCGTCCAACGCCAGCGTGCTAACCGAATAAAGGTTGTCGCCAGGACGGAACTCCGGGTCGTACACCGGGGACGGCTCGCCCGTGCCGATGAAGACCGTATTGGTCTCGACGTCGAACGTGCTCGGTCCCCAAGGCATCACGCCGCCGAACTTCCACTTGTCGGCGGGCCAGGTGCCGAAGTTGGGCTCGCCTGGCTGCGGGATGGTATAGGTCCGCCAGTAGGTTTGGCCGTTGGTGGCGTTGAAGCCGCCGACCCAACCGACTCCCGAGCCAGCGGCGCCGACCACGATGAGGTCCTTGCCGCCCGCGGTCTTCACCACCGTGTTGGTGCCGCGGAAGGTCCGCGTGGCGATCGCGTCGGCCGCGTTCACGCCGCCCAGTGGCTCTCGGCCGTTGGCCTCCCACACCTGCTCGCCGGACTCTTTGTTGATGCCCATGAGGCGCGCATCGCGCGCCGCCATGATCACCTGGTCGTTGTACAGCGCGACCCCCAGTGTGTTCTGGACCCGTTCAACCTTCGGGTCGAACCGCCACAGCGGCAGCGCGCGGTCGCCGCTGCGCACGTCGAACTTCATGATCTTGTTGTGCGCGTCGACGACGAACATGAATCCGTCTTCGACCAGGGGTGAAGCCTGCTCGTTGTTGTTGGGACGCCCGGCCGCGTTGGAGCTGGCGCCACCACCGATGGACGCCATGAATACGACGTGCAGACCGGAGACGTTGTTCTTGTTGATCTGCGCAAGCTTCGAGTAGCGCCACCCGCTGTAGGTCGAATGCGCCATCAGCCAGTTTTGCGGTTCATTCCCGGCGTTCTTGAGCCGGTCTGGCGTGGTTGGTGCCGCCATGGCCGGCGTGGCCAAAGCAGCGGCAAATACCGCCGCACTCAGAAGAGTGTGTGTGAGTTTCATCTGGTTTCCCTCCCTATCGTCGGGCCGGCGACGCAGAAGCGCCTCCGCTCCGTCGATCAGGGTCGAAGAGTAGGCAAGGCGAGTCAAGCGCTCAGCCGGTACTGGCTGAGTTAGGACACCCTGGCGGGGAAATTAGGACAGGTGACGCTCTAAGAGCCGATCCAAGAAGTTGAGATTGAGCGGCAAGGGATTGGCCTGGTCAGGCGCCGGAGCATGATGCGGATCATGGCGAGGCGAACGAAGGCGACGACGGTTCTGGCGTAGCGCTCGAAGTCGCGGGCGAGGCGGCGGTTGCGG
>CAMDCA010000019.1 GCA_945889645.1 Rhizobium sp. Q54 | reverse complement strand
CCGCGTCAGGCTGAACGGCATTCGGCTTCGTGATAGTGCTTGTCATGGCGTGGTCTCCTGTCCGGCGCGTCAAACGCCGCACTTGCTGGGGTTGAAGCACCCGGAGACTACGCCACCACCAATTCCAACCAACTTCGCGACGCCACCTGGATCAAGATGTACGCCCAGTAACGTCTCGAACAGGCGGGCGCGGATGGCGGGATCGAGGTCGCGGCGTACCAGTTCGACTGCACGCGGAATCGGATCACTGCGCAGGAACACCCGCAGATCGGCGCGGATGGGCCGCAATGTTGACCCTCGGTCCGTCCAGGCGATGTCGTCGAATGCCCCTGCAGCGACCAACCCGCGTGCCACCCAAACCGCGATGTTGATCTCGGTGCGTGCGAACACGTAGCCGATCTTGCCCGCCGGCACGTTGCCTGCGGGCGAGCGCAATTCGACTAGGTCGAAGCCCGCGTCACGCAGCATGCGGCGGGAACGAAATACGCCGACGTCGAAGTGCGATCTTCGAACGCAATGGTTCGCCCCACCAGGTCGCGGGGTTCGCGAATGTCGCTGTCCTGTCGCGTGAACAGGTACGTGCGGTAGTCGGCGACGCCGTCCTTCCAGCGCCGCAGCAACACGTCCGCCAAGTCTCCTTCCGCCAGTAGCAGCGCCGAAAACACGGTCTCCGTCACCCAGTCGACACTGCCTTGGCGTAGCAGCGCCATCATCTGGCGACTGTTTTCGGCAAGAACGACGTCGCCGCCGGTGACGCCAAGACCTTCCATCGCGCCAGCCACATATTCGGCGATGGGCTTCAGGCGTTGGTAGGCCCGTTTTGGGTCGGCCGTAACCATCCCGATAACAAGGGTGGTGCGACCGGCGGGACTGATGGCCGCCTTTGCCGCCCCGCGCGCCAGGGCCAGGGCGCTGGCCAACGCGGCCGCGCCAAGCAAGGCGAAGCGGCGACGGGCGAGAGAGATTGGAGCGTTCATGGCAACCTCAGCACCGGCCGCCGGCCCAAGCTGTCAAGGTCCAGGTGGGCGCTTTGTTCACGGGATCACACAAAGGCCAGAGGGTCTTCGGCCGTCCTGCGAAGGCCGCCCCTGCCCAGACGCAAGGAGCATTCTACCTGCTGCGGTTCGCGTTGTCCCGCCAGCGGCCAAGCGGACCTCCCTTGCCCTTCCTTTTCCTTGGGCCAAACCCGCAGCTAGCCGTCCTTGTCGTCCTCCTCGGCGCTCAGGTATTCGCGCGCGCGGTGCATGATGAACCACACGATTGCCGCGACGAACGGCAGGGCGATGCCGGTGACGACGTCCGGGTTCAGGTGCGCACCGAGCGCTTCGGCTCCATGCAGGGCATGGGCGAGCAGCCCTAGCAAGTAATAGGTGATCGCAATCACCGATAGCCCCTCGACGATGCGCTGCAGGCGGAACTGCAGGCGGGCGCGCCGATCCATCGAGGCGAGGAGGTCGCGGTTTTGGACTTCGATCTGCACCTCGACGCGGGCGCGCACCAGGCTGCCGACCCGCGCCATGCGCTCGGACAGCGCGTTCAACTGCTCGGAAGTGGCGCTGCAGAAGTTCACCGCCGGCAACAAGCGGCGTTCCAGGAACTCCGAGAACGTCTGCAATCCTTGGATGCGCAGCTGACGAATCTGCGTCAGACGGGTCTGCACGATGTCGTAGTAGGCGCGCGTGCCGGAGAAACGTGTCGACGTCATGGCGCCCACCTTCTCGATTTCCGAGGCGAGTGCCGATAGGCGGTCGAGTAGCATCTTCTCCTGACCGGGCGCGCCGTCGGCGAGCTTGGCCGTGAGTTCGCCCAGCGCCGCATCGACGCGGCGGATGCGCGGGCTGACCTCGCGCGCCACCGGCAACGACAGCAGGGCTACGAGGCGATAGGTGTTGATCTCCAGCAGGCGCTGCATCAAGCGTCCCGCCTGCATCGCCGAGGTCGAATGATCGCGCACCAGGATGCGCGAGAATCCATCGTCATGGGTGCGTAGGTCGGACCACGCCCGTGCTGCGCCACCAGCGACGTCGGCGCCAATCAGTGCGTTGCCGCCGAACAGCAGGGACAACTCTTCGCTGTTCCGCTCCAGTGCGTCCTTGGTCTCCAGCGCGAAGTGCACGGCGGCCAGGGCCGCGCCGGGCAGCGTCTCGAGCCAGTCGGCCGGCACCAGGGTGATGACTGGGTCGGCGAACGGCGAAGGAAAGGCGCCATGTCGCACAAAGGTATACGTGGCGAACTCGGTGTGCTGCTCCCAGCGCAGCCGGAATGGACCCAGGTCCTGGCTGTAGAACTTGGCGCCCCTGGGCGGCACCGGCGCGCCGTAGCGCGTGCATAGCGCGGCTAGATGGTCGGCGACCGCCTGCTCGTCGTCGCTTTCCGTGATCACAGCCAAATGCGAGCCCCGTTCCGGCGCCGCCATGGCCTCGAACGGCCGCGCGTGAACTTCGAGTACCAGCTCGTCGCGCAGCGGGTGGGCCCGCACGTGGCGGTCCATGGACCGGTCGGCTACGGCCTTTTCGGCCTCCGGCGGAATCGGGCGGGTATGCAGGGCGGGGCTCCAAGACCAAGGCTGCGCAAGGGCTCGCTCAAACGCTTGCCAAGCATTACCCTCGCTGCCCGGCGCGGGCAACGCGCGATATGGAGAAATCGGTCGATGGGGCAGGGGCAGCGGCGCCCATGGGGGGAGCGGCTGGTGCGCCGCTTCTACTATAAGTACTTCGCGCGCAACCTCCTCTACGCGCTGCAGTTGCGCGCCCGGGAGCAGTCGGCGGACTACGTCGAACAGCATATGCCGGATGCCATGATGTTCGAGGAACGTGACGAGTTGTTGACGTTCTGCGTTGCCAGCGCCCCGGCGGAGGGCCTAGTGCTTGAATTCGGTGTCGAAAAGGGCGGCAGCATTCGCCAGCTTGCGGCGTCCACCCCGCGCACCGTGCATGGCTTCGACTCCTTCGAGGGCCTGCCCGAGGATTGGGCCGGCACATCGGAGAAGCGCGGCAAGTTTTCGCTAGGCGGCCAAATGCCGGCCGTGCCAGCCAACGTTACCCTGCACAAAGGCTGGTTCGACAAGGTCCTGCCGGGCTTCCTGGCGGCCAATTCCGGACCTGCCGCGTTGGTGCACATTGACTGCGATCTTTATTCGTCGAGCCGCACGGTGCTGTGGGCGCTGGCCGACCGGCTGCGCGCCGGCTCGGTGATTCTGTTCGACGAGTACTTCAACTATCCGAACTGGCGCCATCACGAGTTCCGCGCATGGCAGGAGTTCGTGCAAGCATTTGGGGTGCAGTATCGCTACATCGGTTACTCGGCGAAGAATGGCCATGTGGCCGTGGTGGTCACGGCGATTGGCGGAAAGAAAGCGTAGGTCGGCGCGCGTCCGCATCGCCACCTTCAACATCAAGAGTCTCGATGAGCGCAGCGACCGCGGCGTGTCGCTCATGTGCGGCGACTTCAACGCAAGGGAACATGATATCGCCGCTGGCGACCGGCGTGTGCGGGTCGAGGACACCGGCAATCCGTCCTTGGCTTCGCGCGTTTTTGACGGGTGTCGAAGGCACCATCGCGCCGGACCAGCGCTCCACGGTGCGCCACGCCGCGCGCCTCTCGATGATCGACCATGTCTTTGGTGTCGCAGAACTAGTGGTCGGCGTTCCGCCGCGCCGGGGTGCGCAACGATGGCCTGCCCGACAAGGTCGCCCAGGACGCGAAGCCGATCGCCGCCTCGTTCGCGCCCGCTGGTCGCGGAGTTCGACCTCTAGGCCGCGAGGCGCTCCGGCGCGTCGAAGGCGAAGGCCGCCTGGCTCAGGTTGCCAAGCAGGAACTCGTCGTTGAGGCGCTTGCCGCGCGCGCCGTCGCCGCCGGCGCCGGCAGCGACCAACAGCGGCAGATAGTGCTCGTCGCGCGGATGCGCCATCTGCGCATACGGTGCCAGCCGGCGGTAGTTCACCAGGTCATCGAAGTTGCCGGCCGTCGCAGCGTCGCTCACCCAGCGATCGAACGTCAGCGCCCACGCGTCGGGCTTGGCGCCGGCGCCTTCGCGCATCTTGCGGAACGCGTCGCCCAGGTTGTGGGTCATGTTGCCGGCGCCAAGGATCAGGACGCCTTCGTCGCGCAACGGCGCCAACGCGCGTCCCATCGCCAGATGATGCGCCGGTCCCAGGTGATGCTGCAGCGCCAACTGCGCCACCGGCACGTCGGCGCCCGGATACATCAGCCGCAGCGGCACCCACGTTCCGTGGTCGAAACCCTGCGACGGATCGATGTCCGCGCTCGTGCCGGCGTTGCCGAGCAAGTCGACAACGCGCTCGGCGACATCTGGTGCGCCCGGCGCCGGATACGTCACCCGATAGAACTCGGGTGGGAAGCCGCCGAAGTCGTGGATGGTCTCAGGGTGTGCGGCGCCGCTCACGGCCGGCCGCTCCGTCTCCCAGTGCGCGGAGGCGATCAGGATCGCCTTTGGCCGCCCGAGCTCGCGCCCCAGGCGCTGCAGGAATTCGGTGCCCGGCGCCCCTGTGGGGATCTGCATGGGGCTGCCGTGACCGATGAAAACTGCCGGAAATCGCTGCATGCGTATTACATAGATGCGGATCGATAGAAGTTCAATGGGCCGGGCGCTCAATGCCCCGGCACGACCCTCAGTACCCCGACCAGGGCGGTGCCGGTCTTCAGGTCCAGGGTCCGCCGTTCGGGTGTGCCGATACCGGCCGCAACGGTCGTCTCGCTGACCAGCGCCTCACCAGGCCGCGCCGCGGCCGCCAGAGCTTGGGCAACGGCGATGGCGTCGCCCGAGACCGTCACGTCGTTGCCCTTGGTTGTGCCGTGTATCACGGGCGCCGAGCCGACGAAGGCGACCCCTGTGTGAATACCGATCCCCACCGGCAGCCATGGCCCGCTGGTAGCCGCGTGTCCGGTCTCGTGCAGCATCTGATGCGAGGCCGCCGCGGCAAGCGGGGCGTGGTCCGGGCCGGCAAAGCCAGGGATGAACGCCGCCACAACCGTGCCGTCGACCGCTTTATCGACGAAGCCGTTGGTCTCGACCAGCGCACGGCGTGCGGCGCGGTGATAGCGCGACAGCAGCATCGGCACGCTGGCGGGATTGATGCCTTTGGCCGCCCACGCGCGGCCATCGGCGACCAGGAGCGTCGCCACCGTGCTCGCGCCGCCGGGATTGAGACGCGCCAGCGACTGGCACGGCGTGCAGAAATTCGGATTGTTCGGATCGGGCAGGCGCCCCGCCAGCGAAAGGATCGCGCGTCCTAGTCCGTGCAGCGGCGCGTTGCACATCTTGCAGCGCGGCGCGCCCGGAAAATATTTGAAAAGCTTTCGTGCACGCGTCAGGTCCGTCGCACCGCCGGCCAAAATCTTGGCCCATGTCGGGGATTCTGGTACGGCGATTGTCATGGTGCCACCACTATACGCTGGCGGCCGGCGCGGCGCGGGCTAGCTCGCCGGACGAGCCGCTACCTTGGCTCCGGGCGTTGTGCGGCCCTTGAGTTCGCGCATGTACATCTCAAGCACGTCGGCGTTGGCCGAGAAGATGTGTCGCTGGCCCTGGCGGCGTACCGTCAGCAACCCGACGTCCTGCAGCACCTTCAGGTGGTGGGACACGGTTGCCTGACTGATCGGGCAGCGCGCGGCGATGTCGCCGCACGACAGTTCCCCTGCGTTCGAGACCATTTCGAAAATCTCAAAGCGCTGCGGATCAGCCAATGCTTTAGCAATGGCGTGAAAGTCGTTCACCGCCCCTCCCGATACCAAGCGCCGAGCACAGTGCCTAGCAATAGGGCCAGCGCCAAGAGGGCAGGGATGAGCGGGATCTCCCGCACGCCGGTGACGAAATAGGCCTCGTTGTTGCGCAGCCCGATCCAATTGCGCCCGGCCGTTTCGCGGTCGCCGCTGACCTGGCGAGCCTCAGGCACGCCGCGGTCCACGAGCCATTGTACAGCGCCGCCCGTGGCCTCTGCGATCGGGCGCAGGACCGTCTCCGTGGTGCGCAGGTCGTCGTTCTCTTTCGGGTTCAGGGCGCCCACGGCGGCAACGGCCGTCAGGGTTCCATCGGTGACGCGATACAGGCCACTGTTCTCGACCTGGACCGTAGCAACCCAGCGTCCCCCGGTGGCCAGCTCCAGCGCCACCGTCTGCTCGACTCCGTCGGGACCGGTGACCGTCACGGCGGTTGGCGGTGTCGCCGACAGGCTTTGACGCGTGATCTCCAGGCGGTTGCCGGCGCCCACCGCGCGCAACGCTTCTTCTTCGAGGTCCGGCTCCTTCATGAGCCAGTGCGCCAGGCGCCGCAGCAGTTCGGCCTGGGGGCCGCCGCCCTCGATGCCGCGCGTCCACAACCACGCCTGGTCGGATAGCAACTGCGCCACGCGCCCCTCGCCGACGCGGTCCAGTACCAGCAGCGGCGCGCCGTTGTCGCCTTCCATCACCACGCTGCCGCGAGTCGCAGTGGCGCCGATCTGGCGGAACCAGCGACCCCAGGGTGGCGTCGTGGTGCCCGCGGGCATCAAGTCGGCGGTCACCGGGTGGCGCTCGCCCAGGTCGGAGATGCGCGGCTTGAAGCCGGCCGTCGCGATGCGCCCGGTCGGAATGGTCGGCAGCACAGTGGCGATCGGCGTGGTGAACAGCGACAGCGACGGGCTGGCGTCCTCCGGGCCCACCGCGACCAGCACGGCCCCACCGTAGGCGACGTAGTCGGCAATGTTCTGCAGATAAATGCGCGGGATGACGCCGCGGCTGGCGTAGCGGTCGAAGATGATCAGGTCGAAATCGTCGAGCTTGTCTTCGAACAGCTGGCGCACCGGGAACGCGATCAGCGACAGTTCGCGGATGGGCGTCTGATCTTGCTTCTCGGGCGGCCGCAGGATGGTGAAGTGCACCAGATCGACGCTCGGGTCGGCCTTCAGCAGGTTGCGCCAGGTGCGCTCGCCATTGTGCGGCTCGCCGGACACCAGCAGCACGCGCAGACGGTCGCGCACGCCGTTAACGACGATTGCGGCGCGGTTGTTCAGCAGTGTCAGTTCTTGGCGGCCCGGCTCGGCTACCATCTCCAACACCGTCGGCCCGCCGTGCTCCACCAAGAGCGGGATGTCGGTTTCCTGGCCCACCTGCATCCGGTAATGGTCCTCGGTGATGCCGTCGGTGACCACCGTGACGTTGACCGTGGTGCCGGGTGGCGCCGTGGCGTCCTCGACCCGTACCGTGACGATGAGTTTGTTGCCGACGACGCCATAGGCCGGGGCGCGCACCACCACCATGCGGCGGTCGCCCTCGTTGTGCTCGCCGGTTAGCAGCACGTGCACGGGACCGTTGCCCGTGCCGCGCCAGGCGCCGGAGCGCACGGCGTCGATCTCGGGCGTGTCGTGCACTTGGCCGTCGGTGACTATGATGGCGCCAGCGACGCGCTCGGGCGGAACGTCTGACAGCGCGCGTTCGATGGCAGCGAACAGCTTGGTGCCGTCGGCATTCGCCTCGTTGCCGGCATGCACGACGCGCACCTCAAGGTTGTTCATCAACCCCAATTGGCGCTGCAACGCCTCGACCGCCGCGTCCGTGCGAGCACGGCGTTCGCCGATGTTCTGGCTCAACGAGTTATCGGCGATGATGACCGCGACGTCCGTCAGAGCTTCGCGCTGTTCTTCGACCAGGGAGGGATTGGACAACGCAAGCAGGCCGACGGCGAAGGCGCCGGCGCGCAGCAGCAGGCCGCGCGCGCGCTTGAAAGCACCGAATCCCAGCAGCGCCAAGGCGAGCGCGCCGATGGCGGCGATCACCGCCCACGGCACCAGCGGCGTGAAGGCGACGGTCATGATGCCGGCGTTCATTGGCCGAGGCGCTCTATGATGGCGGGAAGGTGCACTTGGTCGGCCTTGTAGTTGCCGGTCAGCACGTACATCACTAGATTGATGCCGAAGCGGAACGCCATCTCGCGCTGGCGTTCATCGCCGTTGTCCACCGTGGCTAGCGGCCAGCCGTCGGCGTCGAGCGCCCACGCGGCGGCCCAGTCGTTGGCGCCGATCACGATGGTCGAGACGCCGTCGTTGATGCCGCCGCCATGCTGCACCACCCATACGCGCCCGCCGGCATAGCGGCCGGGGAAGTCCTGCATCAGGTAGAACGCCTGGGTCAGTACGTGGCCTTCCGGCACCGGTATCAGCGGTGGGATGTCGAGCTGGGACAGTAGGGTGCGCAGTGCCAGTGTGCCGCGCCCGGTGCCGCCGAAGCCGCCGTCGGGTGCGTCGCGCGTATCGAACAAGATGGTGCCGCCCGTCTTCATGTAGGCGTCGACCTTGGCCAGCGCCTGGTCGGACAGCGGCCGCTCGCCGCCGGTCATCGGCCAGTACAGCAGCGGGAAGAACGCGATCTCGTTGCGCTCGATGTCAACGCCGACCGGGGCGCCGCCTTCGACCGACGTGCGCGCCGCCAGGACGCGGGTCAGGCCCAGCAGCCCGGCCTCGCTCAGCTTGTCGACGTCGGCGTTGCCGGTAACGACAAAGGCCAGCCGCGTCTGCAGCGCGGCATTGAGCGCGTACGCGTCGCCGATTTGCGCCGGCGTGGTGATCGGCGGGGAAAACTGCGTCGGTGTCTGCGCTTCGGCACTATGCGGATGCGCGACGCCAAGCACGGCCAGGACAATGGCGCTCGCCGTCGCGACACCCACGCCGCCGCGGAACAATCCGCGCAGCACGAAGCTCGCGACCAATTCGGTCAGCGCAAGCAGGAGGGCGACCGTCAGCAGCCACGGCATCAGGTTGCGCTCGCGGCTCTCATTGAACGCTTCGAAAGACACGCTGCTCGGCAATCCGCTGATCGCCGCCAGCGGTCCAAGGGCGCCGCCCAGGTTGAATGCTTGCCGCGCTTCGTCGACACCGTAGTAGCCGGGCGGGTGCCGCGGGCCCGGCCGTGTCGTCTCGACTTCGTCGCTGGCGATCGGTTGCGCGGCCGGAGACGGCTCGCCGAGGCGGCCAAATCCGTCCAGCAACGCCAGCGGGGGCAGGGAGACACGGTTGCCTTGCACGTCGACTCCTTGGGACAGGCGCACCAGCGAGCGCAGCATATCGACGAACAGTCCCGATAGTGGAAGGTCGGACCAGTCGGCGTTGGCGGTGGTGTGGAAGAGCACGACCCAGCCATCGCCGTAGCGCGCGCCGGTGACTAGGGGCGTGCCGTCTTCCAGCTTGGCCCAGGTCTTCTCGCCGATATCGAGGGTCGGCTCCGCTAAGACTTGGCGGTTGACGCGCACGTCCGGGGAAATGGACAGCGCAGCAAACGGACCGATCTGGGGGAACGGGGCCAGCTTTGCGGGTTCGGTCCACGTCATGGCGCCGCCCAGGTTGCGCTCGCCGCGGCGCAGGCGCGTCGGCATCAGGTCGTCTGTCTCCTGCGCGGTGCGCGGGCCGGCGAAGCGGATCAGCACGCCGCCGTCGGACACCCATTCGTCGAGCTTCGTCTTGTCCGACCCCACCAGGCGGCCGACGTCGGCCAGCACCAGCACCGACAGGTCACGCTCCAGCACCTGTGAAATCGTGCTGTGACGCAGGTCGGCGTACGGCGCCAGCGCGCGCTCGACGTAATACAGGCCGGACAGCAACGGCTGGTCGCGGTCCACCGACTCGCCCGAGACGAGTCCGACCGGGCGGCGGCGCCAGCGCTCGTCCAGCAGGGACACGGCGGCGGCCGAACGCTGCGCCTCCAGCTCGACGCGCACCACTCGATTGCGCAACTCGGACGGCAGGTCGAGGGCGAAGTCGGCAGCCATTGTGCCGGGAGCGAACTCTACCGGTTGGCGCGACAGCAACTGCCCGCGTTCGGCACTCGCCCGCACCCACACGATGTTGGCGCTGGCGGCCGACGCGCGGCGCACGGTGAACCTCAGGTCCGAGCCTTCGATGCGGGGGGACGACAACGACATCGACAGGTCGCCAGGGCCATCCGACAGAACGTGCAGCGTGCCGAGACGTTGCAGCGCCGCCGCCAGCTCGCGTGCTGACGGATCGTCCGTAGCGCCTTCGCCCGGCGTCAGGATTCCGTCCGTCAGCCAATACACCTCTGCCGGGCGGTCGATGTCGGCGCCGCGCACTGCGGCGGCGGCCGCCAAGCGGTCCACCGGCCACGGCTTCGGCTGCAGGGCCTGCACCTCTTCGCGCGCTTCGTTGGCTGTCATCAGGCCGCTGATGCGCAGCGGGCTGCCGTCCGGCGGCGGCGCAGTGGTGAGCAGCGCCACAGCGCGGCCTTCGCGGTCGGCGCGCGCCAGCAGGTTCAACATGGTGTCGCGGCGCGGCTCCCAACGGTCGGCCGAGGCCCAGCCGTCGTCCACCACCAGCACCACAGTGCCGAGGCCGTCGAGGCGCGCGCCCGGGTTGAGGATCGGATTGGCCAGCGCCAGGATGATGAGGGTCGCGACAAGCGCACGCAGCAGCAACAGCCACAGCGGCGTCTTGGCCGGAGTCTCCTCGGGCGATTGCAGGCCGAACAGCAGGCGGATGGCGGGGAAGTCGATGCGCTTCGGCGTCGGCGGCGTGACGCGCATCAGCCACAGCAACACCGGCAGCGAGGCCAGCGCAGCCAAGACCCAAGGCGCCGCGAAGGCGAGGTTTCCAAAAATCAGCATTCCTAGCCTTCGCCCGTCGACAGCAGTTCGTACAGCAACAACAGCGGCACCTGTGCCGGCCGATCGGTGCGGTGGGTGGAGAAGGTCCAGCCGGCGGCCCGTGTCAGTTGCTTCAAGTTGGCGCGCCGGTCGGCCAGGCGCTTCAAGTACGAGTCGCGCAGGCCTTCAACGCGGCTGACCACTAGGCGGCCTTCGCCCTCGACGCCCTCGAATTCGGTGCGGCCGGTGAACGGCAGGTCTTCCTCAGCGGGGTCGAGCACCTGCAGGAGGTGCCCGGTGATTCCGCGCGCGGCGTAACCGCGGATCACCGGCTCGATCTCTTCGATCGGAGACAGGAAGTCACCGATCAGGATCAACGACGAGAATCGCGGCAGCTGCTCCGCCGGCGGCAGGCTCCCCGACGGGCCGTCGGCCTTCGCGCGCGCAACCAGAGTCGCCGCCACGCGCGCCAAGGCAGCGCGGCCGGATCCCGGCAGGCGTTCTTCGCCCAGCAGCGCGATGCGCTCGCCGCCGCGAATCAATAGTGCAGCCAGCGCCACCAGCAGCAGCGTTGCGCGGTCGATCTTGGACGGGGTGAAACCCGAGCGGTAGTGCATGGACGGCGAGTTGTCGCGCCACAGCCACACGCTTTGCGCCGCTTCCCATTCCTGCTGGCGTACGAACAGCCGGTCCGACTTCGCCGACTGGCGCCAGTCGATCACAGTCGCTGCGTCGCCTTGCTCATAGCGGCGGTACTGCCAGAAGCTCTCGCCGGGTCCGACGCGCCGTCGTCCGTGCACGCCTTGGGCGACAGTCATCGCCACCCGCTCCGCTGCGACCAGCAGCGGCGGCAGGGTGGAGGCTAGTTCTTCGGCGCGTTGGCGGACCGCCGGATCGGCCATGTTCCGAGGCCCCTAGGTGCTCAGCTCAGCGGCTGGCAAAGCAGGGCAATCACGCTCTCCAATGTCACGCCGTCGGCGCGGGCCGAGAAGTTCAGGGCCATGCGATGACGCAGGACCGGGCCGGCGAGCGCCAGCACGTCCTCGGTGGATGGCGACAGGCGGCCATCCATGAGTGCGCGCGCGCGCGCCGCCAGCATCAGCGCCTGGCTGGCGCGCGGGCCGGGGCCCCACGCGACGTGCTTGCGCACCTGATCGAACGCCGAGCTTTCGGGGCGACCGTTGCGCACCAGGCTGAGGATCGACTCGACGACCTTGTCGCCGACCGGAATGCGACGCACCAAGCGCTGTGCCGCCTCGAATTGTTCCGCCGTCATAGCGGCGGTGGGCTTGGCTTCGCTCGCCCCGGTGGTGGCGTGCAGCATCTGCCGCTCGGCGTCGAGGTCTGGATAGGTCACGTCGACCTGCAGCAGGAAGCGATCGAGCTGCGCTTCGGGCAGCGGATAGGTGCCTTCCTGCTCGATCGGGTTCTGCGTCGCAAGGACGTGGAACGGATGCGGCAGGATATG
The DNA here is from genome assembly GCA_945889645.1 of Rhizobium sp. Q54. Lineage (GTDB taxonomy): Bacteria > Pseudomonadota > Alphaproteobacteria > UBA2966 > CAIVPW01 > CAIVPW01. The sequence continues at coordinate 23,332 of CAMDCA010000019.1, read as the reverse complement.
GCGCGTGCCGCCGACCGAAACCTCACGCTCCTGCATCGACTGCAGCAGCGCCGATTGGGTGCGTGGGCTGGCGCGGTTGATCTCGTCCGCCATCAGCAGCTGGCAGAACACCGGGCCCTGGATGAAGCGGAAGGAGCGGCGGCCGTTATCGGCCTCCTCCAACACCTCGGAGCCGAGAATGTCCGCCGGCATCAGATCGGGGGTGAACTGCACGCGCTTGGCGGAAAGTCCCAGCACGGTGCCGAGCGTCTCAACCAGCCGCGTCTTGGCTAGGCCGGGAACACCGATCAGCAACGCATGGCCGCCGGCCAGCAGTGTGATGAGGGTCTCCTCCACCACCTGCTTCTGGCCAAAGATGACCTCGCTGATCCGGCGCCTTACTTCGGCCACGCGCGGGCCGACCTGCTCGATTTCGGCCACGGTTGCGTCCGGGCCGCTGCCGGACGGGCGCCCGGGGCTCACTACGTCGTTCCGAACGCTCACGGGTTTTTGCTCCGCACCGGTTGTCGGGATCAGCGGCCCCGCCGCAACGCGGCACCCCAGGGTTGCCCTGGCGTACGCGAAACACGGTCACTCCGCCGCGCTCCGGAGGGTGGGTAAGGTGCCCAAGACCCGCCGGGAGAGCCATTTGTAGCATGGGGGGCGGAGCCGGCGCGACTCACGCTTTGGTTAGGCAATGTGTCGAGGAGGCGCCGCGCGCCTAGCGAACCGCCACCTTCTTGCGGGTGCTCGTCGCGCGGGCGCTGCGCGGCCAGCGGTCGAGGATCAGGCCGGCCGTGGTTCGGCCGCCCTTGTCGCTGCGCCTGGCGGTGGCCGAGGTTGACGATGCGTTCGAGGTGCCGCTGGCGTTCATCCTCGATTCCGCCAACCATCGGCGCGAGACGGCGGTGCTCGGCGGCGCTGCGCGCACGTATGATGTGCTCCAGTACCGTGACCACCGAATCTGGGGCGCCACCGCCGCCATCCTGGTGACGTTCGCGCACTTGATGTCGGCCGGTTCGCTCGTTGGGGCATCGTCATGATCGTCCGCGTGGTTCGCTACGCCCTCCTGTTCCTGTTGCCGTTCATCGCCTACGGCATCTGGCTGTTGCTCGCGCGGCGGCGCTTGCGTGGCCACGAAAACGAGCCCGGCTGGCGCGATGCGCCGCTTGTGTGGCTGACCGCGTCCGGCCTGGCGCTGGTCATCGGCGGGTTCGTCGTTGCTGGGTTCTATGACGGCTCCGATGCCGGCTGCCGGTATGTGCCGAGCCAACTGGTCGATGGCCGCGTGGTGCCGGCCGACATGGTGTGCGACCCGCCCGCCGCTCCGTGACCCAGACCCTTTCCGGGCAGGAGTGGCTGACGGCGCCGGCGCCCCGCGCCTTGCTGGCGGCACTCAAGGCGCGTGGCAGCATCGTGCGATTCGTCGGCGGCTGCGTGCGCGACGCGCTTGCCGGGCGCCAGGTGCAGGACATCGATATTGCCACGGCCGATCCACCGGCCGTCGTGATGGACTTGCTGAAGGCCGCTGGCATCAAAGCCATTCCGACGGGCCTCGACCATGGCACCGTGACGGCGGTGGTCCAGGGGCGCCCCTTCGAGGTCACGACGTTGCGCCGCGACGTCGAGACCACCGGGCGCCACGCCCGCGTCGCCTTCACGGAGGATTGGGAAGCCGACGCGGCGCGGCGCGACTTCACGCTCAACGCGATCTACTGCGACCCCGACGGCACGCTGTACGACCCAACCGGCGGCATCGCCGATCTTGCCGCTGGGCGCGTGCGATTTGTCGGCAACGCCTCGCGCCGCATCGAGGAAGACTACCTGCGCATCCTGCGCTTCTTTCGCATCTACGCGCACTTCGGCCGTGCGCCGGCCGACGCCGATGCGCTGTGGGCCTGCCGCCAGCACGTCAAAGGCCTCGCCATCCTGTCGGCCGAGCGTGTCGCCCACGAGCTGCTGCGCCTGTTGGCCGCCCCCGATCCCGCCGCCACACTGCGATTGATGCTGCAGGCCGACGTGCTGCCCGCCGTCCTGCCAGAGGCCGCCGACCTCGACCGTCTGGCGGCGCTGGCTCGCATAGACGGCGCCGACATCGTGCCGGTGCGTCGCCTTTCCGCCGCGTTCGGAATCTCGCCCAGAGCTGCCAACGTGGTGGCCGTCCGTCTCAAATTGTCGAACAAGGATCGCCGACGGCTGCTCGCCGCTGCCGCGGCTGCCATCGGACCGGATCCGGACGTCGCTACGGTGCGCGCGACGCTCTATCGCAACGGCGTCGAGGCGTTCGTCGATCAGGTGTATCTGCGCTGGGCCGAGGCGGGCGGGCGGGCCGGCGAGCGTCGCTTTCCGGCCCTGCTCGCAATCGCCAACGAATGGTCGCCGCCGCGCTTTCCGCTCTCTGGCGACGACGTCCTCGCCCTGGGCTTTGAGCGCGGCCCAAAGATCGGCGAGCTGTTGTCCGAGGTCGAGCGCTGGTGGATGGACGGCGGCTTTGTTGCGGGCCGCGAGGAATGTGTCGCGCGCTTGCGCGCACTGGTGGCGTGACGGACGCCAGCGCACGCCCCTAGGGACGCGCGCCGGCGCAATTCGTCTTAGCCCTCGTGCTCGGCCTCGGAGAGTACTTCGGACAGGGCGACCATGCGCGCCAGCTGGTCGAGGCGCTTGCGGTCGACGCCGCGGGCGCCATGCAGCTGAGATACGTGGTGCAGCATCAGGTCGGTCCAGGTCTCGATGCGCGGCGCGCGGGCAACTTTGCCCATCTTGCTCATCAGGTTGCGGCTGGAGATCGGCAGGGTGAGAGCGAGCGCGTCCGCTGCCTCGAAACCGCACGCCACCAGGTCGGAGGCCAGGCGCACGGCGTCGGTGCCCGACATCGAGCGCAGGTCGTAGCGGCCGGCGATCTTGCGCAGGTCATAGACCTGGCGCGGGTCGGGCAGGGCGGCCCGCAGGGTCTCGGCTTCCAGGCGCTCCTGGGTGACCGCAAGGGCGCGAGCCTTTGCGTCGCCAAGGCCGACGGTGGCCATGTGGGTGCCGCGGCTCGGGTCCTTCGCCAGTACGGTCGGGGTTCTGCTCATGGGACGGGCCTGCTCCGGGGGTGTGAAATGTTGACGCTGTTGGCTCCCAACATTCAATCCGCGTGCCATGGCGCGATGGCCGGAAATCGAGGCGGTGCCTGGGGTCCGCCGCCCCGGCCGGCCTAGGGTGGAGGGCCATTTACGTCGGCCGCGGTGCCGGGGGGCAAGTCTTGCCCCGCTGTGGAAAAACGGCGGGGCGGGCAAGAGTCGCTAGCTCCGCCCCCCCGCGGCCACGTTAGACCGAAGCCGTCCGGTCGCGTAGGCCGCGATGGCAGTATTGATTCCGACCATCCGGCCGCTTGCGTCCACCAGCGGGCCGCCGGAGTTGCCGGGGTTGATTGCCGCGTCGGTCTGCACGAAGCCGAGCGGATTGCCGATCGCCACCACCATCTGTCCGACGCGAACGTCGTCGCGCTCGCGCAGCGACAGGGTCGCCGGTGTCGCCATGTCGATGCGCAGGACGGCGATGTCCGTGGCGCCGTCGCGGCCGACCACCGTGCCTTTGCCGTGGCGGCCGTCGGGAAACCGCACACGCACGGACTTCTGCCCGTCAACCATATGGGCGTTGGTAGCAGGTAGCCGTCCGGCGCCACGCTGGTGCTTGACGCTGGCGACCGCGGGCGCCGCCCGCGCCACCAGCGCCTCGAGTTCGTCGGAGAATTGCGACAGCAGGGTCATTGCGTCAGCCCGACGGCCGCGTACCGACCGTGATGGCGAGTTCCTTGGTGGCGCCGCCGCGCAGCACCCGCACCTTCACCTGTGCGCCTGGGCCAGCGTCGGCCAGCGCCCCGAACAGGTCGGCGATGCGCTCGACAGCGCTCCCGTTGATCGCCAGCAGCACGTCGCCGAGCGCCATGCCGCCCTTGGCGGCGGGGCTGTCGTCCTCGACGTCGGCGACCAGCAATCCATGCTCCTGGCCGGCCACCGCGCGCGCGTCTTTGGGAACGCGGACTGGCTGGGTGGCGATGCCCAGGTAGCCGCGCTGCTCGGTCTTGCCAGCCAACACCGCCGCCACAGCGCGGGCGATAGTCGCTGGCGGTACGATGACGCCGCGCTGCCGCTGTCCGCCCGGCACGGCGATGCCGACCAGCTTGCCGGCCGCGTCAACGATCACGCCGCCGCCGAACTCCCACGGCAGAACAAGACTGGTGTCGATGTAGCGATCGATGCGCGTGCCGTCGCGCGTGCGCCAGGCGTCACCCAGCGTCGTGATGATGCCCAGCGTCGCGCGCGCCGACTTGCCGGGCCGCGCTACCGCCAGAACCAGATGTCCGACCTTGAGGGCCGCGTCGTCCGCGGCGCCGAGCTTCGGCCGGTTCAACCCAGGCGCGCGCAAGACGGCGAGGCCGGTTCCCGGGTCGGTTCCCGCCAGGGTCGCCGTGGTCTCGTTGCCGTCGGCATCGATGATGGTGAGTGCGCCGTCTTCGTCCACCGCATCGGCGGCGACGACGACCAGGTCCTTGTCCCAGGCGAGCCCGCTGGCGCTGCCGCCCTCTGCCGCGATGAGCACCACGCTAGGCGCGGCGGCCTCGACGGCGGTGGCAAGGGAGTTCGAAAGAGCGAGGGCGTCGGTCATGCAGGAAATTCCTCCTGCACGAAAGGTAGGTCGGGCGCCTAGGGCCTCACACTGGCAACGCGGACAGGTGGCGGCGCCTCGTGGGGCGGTCCTGGACTGCTTCGCCTCCGGCTCGCAATGACGTCCCTCTTCGCTCCGTCATTGCGAGGAGCGCAGCGACGAAGCAATCCACAGCAGCGCGCTCGCTAAAGGACGATCAGTCCAAGCCGTGCCGCGCGCACGACGGCCTCGGTCCGCCCTTCGGCGTCGAGCTTTTCCAGAATCGCGTTGACGTGGAACTTTGCCGTGCGCTCGGCGATGCCGAGCGCGAGGGCGACGTCGCGGTTGCTGCGGCCTTCGGCCAGCAGCGCCAACACTTCGCTTTCGCGCCGGGTGAGAGGCTCGGTCGGCAGTCCATCGATTGGTGCGTGGCGGGCGCCGATCAGCCGCGTGCGCAGTGCGTCGTCGAGCACGACCAGTCCCTGGGCGGCCGCGGCCAGCACCAGCGGCAGGCGCTCCATTGCGGTCTCGCGCAGCAACACGGCGGTTGCTCCGGCCGCGAGGACTTCGCCGGCTTGGGTGTCGTCGGCGATCAGCGCAACGATGGCGTGACCGGCCTTGGACGCCGCACGCAGGCCGCTCAAATCAGGATGATGATTGGGCCCCAGGTCCCACACGACCGCATCCGCGTCGGCGCGCTCCAGCGCGTCGTTCATACGGGGCTCTGCGGGGATGGACGCCGCGACGTCGGCGCGGCCCTTCAAGGCGACGGCGAGAGACTCGCGCGCCAGAGGATCGCTGCCGATGATGGCGACGCGGCCTGCGCCGCGGCGAATTGCGTCTGGGCGCACGATCCGTCCCCCTTCTCCAAGGGATATGGGGTGCCGCCACGCTGTCGCCTAGGGCCGCGGCGGAAGTATGCTGCGCCATGGCTGCAAAGAGCGGATTTCCCAAGGCAGACCCGGGCGCACTGGCGTTCTTCGACGATCTGGTGCCCGAAGGCGCCGGTATCGCCGTGAAGCCGATGTTCGGTCACCGCGGCGCCTTCGTGAACGGCAGCATGTTCATGGGCGTGTTCGGCGATCGCGTGCTCGTGCGCCTGGCGGAGGCCGACCGGCCTAAGCTGCTGGCGGAGGAGGGTGCCACGCACTTTGAGCCGATGCCGGGGCGGCGGATGGGCGAGTACGTCCTGCTGCCGCTCGACTGGATCGACGATCCGTCCCAGGCCCAGCCGTGGGTCACGCGCGCACTGGCCTACGCCCGCACCGTTCCACCCAAGAAGAAGCCGGCCCCCCAAACAAGGGCGGCGCCTAAGAAGGCGCCGCCCAAGAAAAAAACGAAGAAGTAGCGGCGCTGCTTACGGCGTCGTTCCCCACCACTTGCTCTCGACCTGGTTGTAGTGAACCGCCGGGTCGTAGATCGGCACCGGCAGGCTCAGGGTCTGTGCCGTCAGACGGCCCATCGCCGACAGCAGGTTGTAGCTCGCCACCACTTCATCGCGGCGCGAAGTGACCAGCGAGACGCGGGCGTTGAGCAAGTCCTGCTCGGCATTCAGCACTTCCAGCAGCGTGCGGGCGCCGACTTCGTACTCCTGGCGGAACCCGCGCAGGGCGCTTTCCGAGGCGCGCACTTGGTCGCCGCGCGCCAGGATCTGTGCCCGCGAGGTCGCCAGCGTCTGCCAGTTCTGCGTCACCGTCTGCTTCACCGTGCGGCGCGCGTCCTCGAGGTTGAGGCGCGCAGCCGACAGGTTTTCCTGTGCCGAGCGGATGGATGAGAATTCGCCGCCCGACTGGTACAACGGCACCGACACCGAAACGCCGATCTGGCTTGAGTAGGTCGCCGGCGTCCAATCCGGCCAATCGGGAGAACGGCGCGACGTGCTCGCCGACAGCGACACGGTCGGCAGGCGCGCGCCGTTGGCCGTGCGCAAGGTCGCCTGGGCGGCGGCCTCGGCGTAGAACGACGTCAGCACCGTCGGGCTCTCGTTGAGCGCGATGGCGACTGCATCCTCCAGGCTATTCGGCAGAAGGCCGAGGGGGTCGGGCGTCGTCATGCTGGTCGGCGCCACGCCGACGATCCGCTCGAAGTTCGCCAAACTGGTGCGGAACGCGCCGTCTGCCTGAATGCGAGTGGCCGAAGCATTGGAGAGGCGCGATTCGGCGGTTGCCACGTCGGTCGAGGTCGCGGCGCCAAGCTGGAAGCGGTTGCGGGCGGCCTGCAACTCGGTCTGCAGTACCTGTTCTGAATTGGTGTTGAGCTGCAGCACCGCTTGATCGCGCAGTACGCCCATGTAGGCTTCGACCACCGACGACAGCACGGATTGCTCCGTCGTGCGCAGGCGCGCACGGGCGGCCAGCACGTTGGCCTCGGCCTGGTCGATACCGGCGTCGATGCGGCCGCCGCGGTACAGCGGCTGGCTGACCGACAGGGTCAGGTTCGGCGTGCCGGTGGTCGTCGCGGCGGTGGTTCCGCTGGTGTAGGTGGTGGTGATGCCGGTGCTCATCGACACCGAGGGCTTCCATTGCGAATTGGCCTGAGCCACCGCTTCGTCGCTGGCGCGCATGCTGGCGCGCTGGGCCGCGAGGCTTGGGTTGGTCAGGTAGGCCTGGCTCAGCGCATCGGTAAGGGTTTGGGCGCCGGCGGGAAGGGCCAAGGGGAGGGTGCCTGCCAGCGGCAGCACCAGTGCAAGAACGAAACGACCCCCAGTACGCATGCTACGTCTCCTCGAACCGCGCAGGCCGGACAGGCGGAGTTTTCGCCGCCGTGCCACCTGAGCCAATGAAGTGATATCCGGCTCCGTGCGCAAGAGCCGCCCGCCAAGAATACTAGGCGTAGCGCAGAGCTTCGATTGGGTCCAGCCGCGCGGCTTTGCGCGCCGGGTAGTAGCCGAAGAAAACGCCCACTGCCGCCGAGAACCCGACCGCTAGAAGGATCGAGGACATCTCGATCCGCAGCGGCCAGCCGGCGAAATGGGCCGTTAGCTGCGAGCAGATCATGCCCAGCACGATACCGACGACCCCGCCGATCATTGACAGCGCCACGGCCTCGATGAGGAATTGCATCATGACGTCGGTGCGGCTGGCGCCGATCGCCATGCGCACACCGATCTCGCGGGTGCGCTCGGTCACTGACACCAGCATGATGTTCATGATGCCGATGCCGCCGACCAGCAGCGACACCGACGCGATGGCGGTGAGCAGCAGGGTCATGACCTCGGTGGCGCCAGCCCGCGCCTGGAAGATCTCCGAGGTGTTACGAATCTGAAAGTCGTCGGCGCGGCCCGGCACGATGGCGTGGCGGTCGCGCAGCAACTCGGCCAGGTCGCGCTCGACCACATCGACGTCCTTGGCCGTGCGGGCCAGCACGGCGATCTGCTGCACCGCGTCGGGCTTGATCAGGCGGCCGCCGAGCAGGCGCTGCTGGGCCGCGCGCAGCGGCACGAACACGATGTCGTCCTGGTTCTGGCCGAAGCTCGACTGGCCCTTGGCTGCCGTCACGCCGACCACGGTGAACGGCACCCGGTCGATGCGGATGATCTGGTTCAGCGGATCGGAGCCGGGGAACACCTTCTCGGCCACGGTCGAGCCGAGGATGACGATCTTCTCACCTGAGCTGATCTCCCAGTCCTCGAAGTTGCGGCCCTTGTCGACCTTCCAGCCGCGCACTTGGAAGAAGTCCTCGGTAATGCCGTTGACGTTGGTGCGCCAGTTCTGGTTGCCGAGGATGACCTGCACCGGGCCGCTGACCTGGGGCGCCACCGCCAGGACGCCGCCCACCACCTTCATGGCGTCGGCATCGTCGGCCGTCAGGGTCGGGCGGGAGCCGGCACCCTGCGCCGCGCCGCCGTCGCGCGACTGGCCCGGGGTGATGGTCAGCATGTTCGAGCCGATCTGCTCGATCACCTTCTCGATGTTAGCCTGCGCCCCGGCGCCGATGGCGACGATGGTGATGACGGCGCTGACGCCGATGATGATGCCCAGCGCAGTGAGCACGCTGCGCATGGTGTTGGCGCGCAGGGACTGCAGCGCCGAGAAGAACAGGTCGGTCGCCGTCATCGGATGGCTCCTTGCGCCAAGTCGGGTCTAGTGCACAGCAACCAACTGTGCAGGTTGCTGTGGCGTGGGCTGGTCGGCCCGGCGGCCCAGACCCTTCTCGTCGCGAATCATGCGGCCGTCGCGGAACGTCAGAACGCGGTCGGCGTACTCGGCGATGTCGTGTTCATGGGTGACCAGCACGACCGTGATTCCGCGCCGGTTGAGGTCCTGCAGGATCGCCATGATCTCGACACCGGTCTTGGAATCGAGCGCGCCGGTCGGTTCATCCGCCAAGATGAGGGACGGCGAGCCGACGATGGCCCGAGCAATGGCGACGCGCTGCTGCTGTCCACCGGACAGCTGCACCGGGCGGTGATCCATGCGGTCGGCCAAGCCGACCTCCGTCAAGGCATGTTCGGCGCGCTTGCGCCGTTCGGCGCGCGGCAGTCTGCCATAGGCCAAGGGCAGGGCGACGTTGTCGAGCGCCGTGATGCGCTGCAGCAGGTTGAACTGCTGGAACACGAAGCCGATCTTCTGGTTGCGCAGCCGTGCCAGCTCGGTGGGCGCGAAGGTCGAGATTTCCTGCCCTTCGAACAGGTACTTGCCCGAGGTCGGCCGATCGAGGCACCCGAGCAGGTTCATGTACGTCGTCTTGCCGGAGCCGGACGGCCCCATGACGGCGACGAACTCACCCTGATCGATGCGCACCGACACGCCGGCGAGTGCGTTCACCACGTTGGTTCCCATTCGATACTCCTTGCGGAGATCGATGGTCTGTACGACTGGGCTGGCCATTACTGCTGCTTCTTCAGTCCGAGGTCGATCACTTCAGGAACACCTGCGGGCCCGCGCCGCCGCCGCCGCCGCCGCCAAACACGCCGCCGAGCGGATTGTTGGCATTGGCTGCCGGGGCCGCGGCCGCGACCTCGTTCGAGCCGGTGATGACCTTGGTGCCGGGCTGCAGGTCGCCCTGCACCATCTCGGTAAAGCCGCCGTCGGTGATGCCGATCATCACGCTGACCGCCACCGGCTTGCCGTCGGGGCCCAGGATGAACACGCGTGCCGCGCGTGCGCGGCTGGCAGCATTGCGCGCGCCGCCCGCCGTCAGGGTACGGACATCGGCTGCGGCGACCGGCGCCGCCGCCTGCCCGCCACCGCCGGCGGCGCCGACTGCACCACCCGGTGCGGCTGCCGGCTGTTGTTCCAACGCCTCGAAGCGGGTGCGCTGCTCCGGAGTCAGAGCGGCGACGATTGCCGCGCGCTGCGACGCCTGCACGCGCTGCTGAATTTCTTGCGCCGTGCCGCCGCCGGCCTGTGCCTGGGTGCGGGCAGCTGTGATCGCCTGCGTGATCGTCTGCTGCTGCGCGTCGGTCAGGCCAAGCTGGGCGAGTTGCGCCAACTGGGCGCCTGCCGCGCCTCCTTGTCCGCCCTGGCCTCCTTGTCCGCCCCCAGCCTGCGCGGCGCGTGCACCGCCCTGGCCAGCGGCGTTGGCACCACCAGCCGCCGCTTGGGCGTTACCGCCACCGGCTGCCGCCTGCGGGTTGCGATTGCCTTGGCCGCCGGCTTGAGCGGCCGCTTGGCCACCCTGGCCGCCGCCTTGGGCGACCGCCTGGCCGCCGCCTGCGGCGGGAGTCGCCGCAACCGGTGCCACGAACCCGGCGGGCGTGTAGCGCAGCGCCGAGTTCGGAATGCGCATCGCGGCAGCGCGCTCTTCGATGATGACGCGTGCGGTCGCCGTCATGCCCGGCAACAGCGACAGGTCCTGGTTGGGAGCCTGCGCGATGATCGTGTAGGTGACGACGTTCTGCACCGTCTTCGGCGCCAAGCGCACCTGACGCACGGTGGCCTGGAACTCGCGGCCGGGGAACGCGTCGACGTTGAACTTGATCGCCATGCCCTGCTGGATCTTGCCGATGTCAGCCTCATCGACGCTGACCTCGAGCTGCATCTGGCGCAGGTCCTGCGCCACGGTGAACAGCGGGGCATTGGAGTTGTTCTGAATGGTCTGGCCGACCTCGGCCGTGCGGTCGATGACGGTGCCGTTGACCGGCGCCTTGATCACCGTGCGCTCGAGTTCGATCTTGGCCGAAGCGAGCTGTGCCTCGCGCTGCTTCACCTGCGCTTCTGCGGTCGTCACGCTGGCATTCGATTGCGCCAGCGATGCCTTGCGGCCGTCCTGCGTGGCGATGCTGCCGGCAACGTTGGCGGTGACCTGCTCGAAGTTGGTCTTGGCCTGCTCATACTTGGTGGTCGAATCGTCGACCGCCTTGGTGGCGACGACGTTGCGCGCGTACAGCTCGCGCTGCAGGTTGTAGTCGCGCTCGGCAGACTCCAGCGCCAGCCGCGAGTTGTTCAGCTGCGCCTGCAGCGACTGCAGCGACGCGTCGCCGTTGCGGAGGTCCGACTGCGAGCGCTCGACCGACGCCTTGTTCGAGACCAGCGACGCGCGGCTGATGGCGAGGTCGGCTTCGGCTTGCGCCACCTTGGACAGGAATGCTTCCGGGTCGAGCTTGGCCAGGATCTGGCCGACGGTGACCGGGGTGTTGTAGTCCGCCATCACCTCGATGACCTGTCCGGCGACCTGGCTCGAGATCTTCACCTCACCGACCGCCGTCACCTTGCCGGTGGACGACACGACGTTGGTGATGGTGCCGCGCTCGACCGTGCCGAAGCGGTACTCAACCGGTCCGCCCTCGGCGCGCGCTTGCAGGAAGTAGTAGCCGGCGCCGCCTGCCACCACGACGACAACGGCACCCTGCACCAGGCGGCGAGTCCAAGCGCCGCGACGAAAACCTTGGTTGATCATGGTCACTGCCCCAGGAGAAAGACACGTTCCGCAGCAGTACGCTTGGTTGCTTCGGCAAACTGCCGCCGCTGCTCCGGCGACATCGTCGCAACCGTTTCGAACATGGCGCCGTGCAGCGCCTTCTGCGACGTCAGTGTCGCGCTGCGCAGGCGCTCCAGCGCCTTGGTCAGGCGCTCCGCGTCGAACGGCTCGGCCAGCAACGCGGTGCTCACGGCCTCATTGGCCTTGCGCACGTTTACCAGGTTGGGCCGCACGACCTTGTCGTTCTGCTCGACCACGCGGCGCACTTCCGGCGCCTGCCGGGAGAGGGGTTGGGCCGCGCGCGCTGCGGCCGGCGCCGTCACCACCTTGTCGCCGCGCGCCACCTGCGCCACGACGAACCCGGCGATGAACAGGTTGAGCGCCAGTGAGCCGACGAGGACTGCGCGCCAAATGCGGGTCGAAGAAATCATTCCATCACGCTCCCGGGGCTTGTCTCCCCGAATCCGCCGCCGCTCAGCAGGTCATGCGCGAATGCCAGCGTCACGTATTCCTCGGCCAGCAGGTCCGGCTCTTCCGCCGGCGTCCACCAAGTACCCAGGCCGACACCGAGCACTACGGCGGCAGACAACGCGGTTGCTGAACGCATCAAGGTCGCGCGCGTAACGTCGCCGAACAGCAAGTCCAACGCGACACTCCAGCCCGAGTGAGGCGCCGTCACCGCCGCCAGACGAATGCGCGCCATCAGCGCGGCCGCCGGAACGTGGCGCGGCGCCGAATCGAGAAGGCCGTCAAGCGCGGCCTCGCGCCGCCGTTGCGCCGCCACCGTCAGGTCGCTGTTCGCGCTGGACAACACGCCGTCGCGCTCACCCACCGGCCAGCGCGCCGGCACGGCGCCATAGGCACCGAGCACGGTGCGCGCACGTGCGTGGTCGCCGGACGCGTGCGTGCGCTCCGGCGCCCTATCGCGCTGAGAATCCCGTTCCGCCATTCAAGTCCCCGCCCGCCGCATCACCTTCGTCTCATATCTCCCCGAGGTGAGGGTGAAGGGCGTTGAGGTTGGTGCGCAGGCTGCGTCGCCCGCGCGCCAGCAACGACTCGAGGGCGTCGATGCTGACGTCCAGCACCTGGGCTGCCTCGATATTGCTAAGTCCTTCATAATATACGAGTCCGATGGCTGCGCGTTGCCGCTCCGGTAGCTCGGCCAGGGCCTTGGCAACGATGCGTTCGACTTCGCGTGCCTGGAGGTTGCCGGCCGGCGTCGGCCGCAGGTCGGGCAGATCCGGGAATTCGTCGGTAACCACCTCACGGCGGCGGAAACGGTCGATGCACAGGTTGCGGGCGACGCGCAGCAGCCAAGTGCGGACCTGGGCGCGCGGCTCCCAGCGCTCACGGCCGCGCCAAAGTCGCAGGAAGGTCTCCTGGGCGATGTCGTCGGCTTCAGCGGCATTTCCAATCATGCGGTAGGAGAACCGGGCCACGGCGCCGAGGTGGCGACCGAGTAACTCGGCAAAGGCATCGCCGTCGCCTCCGCGTAGGCGCCCCATCAACGCGTCGTCACTGTGCGGCGAAAGAAGTGGCTGCAACATCGGAGCGAAATAACTCCCCGGGCTTGGCAACGGCGACCCGACAATGTCCGGCACCCGACCAGACCTGGCTTCACTCCGAGCGAAACGCCGCCTATTCAACGTCAGGCGCGGCGCGATCCGTCGCTCGAAGGCCAGCCCCAAATCACCGGGTGCCGCCCGTACAATTCGTCCCGGCATTGAGACATACGGCCGCAGGGGCATCAATCGTTGCTGGGTAACAGAGTGTTGCACGGCCCAGGCATTCCGCGGCTGAGCGGCGTTTCGGCCGGTCCGCCACGTGCGTGTTCGCCTTCCCCTATGCAAGGTGGACGGGACGGTTTGGTCGGCGAAAGGCACCGTGACCATCGCACAGGCTCGCTACCTGGCTTCATCGTCGTCGGCTTCGGCGGGCGCCACGGCGCCTTGCGCCGCGGGCGCGGCCAAGTACACTCCGGCGCCATTCCAAGGGCCAAGGGGCAGACACAGTTATGCGCGGGTTGTTGACGGCCGCCACTCTGGCGTTGGCGGCGGTGGTCTTTGTTGCCGGCGTCCCGGCCGGCGGCGCTGCCGCCCAGGATATGAGCATGAAGGGCATGGCGCGGGCGCTGCAGGCCGATCAGATCGTCATCGGCACCCAGCGCGTTTCGCTCTACGGCATCGATGCGCCCGACCCCGACCAGGATCGCGAGTGCCTTGCCGGCCGCACCTTCTTCGGCTGCTACACCAACGCCAAACGCGCGCTGGAAAGCTTGGTCGACCTCGGCGAGGTGACCTGCACCGACACCGGCGAGCGCAACTACGTCAACTTCCCCTACATGACTTGCAAGCTCGGCCAGCTCGACATCGCCGAGGACCTGGTGCGCCAAGGCTGGGCCTTCGCCTTCAAGCAACAGTCACTTAAGTACGTCGAGGCCGAGGCCGAGGCGCGCGCCGCCAAGAAGGGGATGTGGCAGGCCACCATCCGCTTCACGTTCCCCTGGGAATGGCGCGAAATCAACGGCCGCCCCCTCTACGGCCCCTGATCAACAGAAGACTCCCTGCGACTCAGAGGAATCGCTTCCCTCGCTTGCGGCGCAGGGTAGGGAGGGGGTGTCGGTGGCGGACTCCGGCCGACCAAGCTAGGTTAACTCGTGCTTCCCACCGCTTATCGCACGGAGAGTCTCGATGAGCTTGGTTTCCCGCTATCACCCGCTTCTTGTCGCCCTGCATTGGCTCATGGCGCTGATGATCTCTGTGTCGTTGGTGGTCGGCTTCCTTGTACTGGCCGAGACATCCAACATCGATCCGGGGAAGATCGCCGTGTTGCGGGTACATATGGCGGTCGGCATGGCCATTCTCGCGCTGATGCTGCTGCGCTTCGTCGTACGCATGAGGTCGCGCCGACCGCCTGAGGCCACTACAGGCAACGCCAAGCTCGACCGGGCGGCACCGCTAACGCACTACGGGTTTTACCTGGTCGTGGTTTTCGTGACCTTGAGCGGGTTCACGACCGCCATCGTAGCGGGACTGCCGGCTATTGTGTTTGGTGGCTCAGGCGAACCGCTGCCGCCCGACTTTGACGTGTTCTTGCCGAAGGCGGCGCACGCATTCTGGGCGTGGGTGCTGTTGGCGCTAATCGCGCTACATCTACTGGCGGCGCTCTATCATCAGTTCGTTCGCAAGGACGGACTATTGGCCCGCATGTCCTTCGGTCGCCGCGAATAGATTTCCCGGGCCGAGATCGGCTCCAACCCGGCGCCCTGCGCGAGCCACGCGATCAATGGCGCCCCGCTTGACAAGAGCCGCCGCCCAGCGTGAGCGTGGTGGCGGTGAATTAGCTGTCTCGGTCGACCGTCGGGATGGACGGGTTGGCGAGGCCGCTGGCTGCCCTGCTGGACCTTGAGGACTTGCCAATTCCACGTCACCGCGCGGGTGTCGGCTTATTTCAATTCAAATGGAACGCCGCTCCGAATAGCCTTCGCGGACGCGGAGAGTGAACGCCTCTTCCCGCTCGCGGCCGACATTCTAGCGTCGTTTTCGCGCGCGAGTGGTGTCAGCTAAGATGACCGAATGAAGTTCGCCGTCGCCTTGACGTTGCTCCTCCTGGCCGCCTGCACCGCCACCGATCGCGCCACCGCGACCAAGTCGCTGCAGGGCCTCAACCAGACCCTCGCTGCCATCGCCGTGATCACCCTCCCATGATGCGCAACCTACTGGTCGTCGCGGTCCTCGCCTTCGCGTCCGGCAATGCCGTCGCCGCCGACGCTGCCGGCCAGGCGCGCGCCATCACATCCGACCAGATCGCCATCGGCACGGCGCGCATCAACCTGTTCGGCGTCGATGCGCCCGATCCCGATCAGGACAACGAGTGCACCGCCGGCCGCGCCTTCTACGGCTGCGCCAGCAACGCCAAGCGCGCGCTCGAGATACTGCTCTCCCTCGGACCGGTCGAGTGCACCGACTCCGGCGTGAAGAACTTCATCGGCATCGCCTACATGACGTGCACGATCCGCGGCGCGGACGTCGGCGCCGATCTGGTGCGCCAGGGCTGGGCGCTCGCCTTCCGCCCGCAGTCCGAGAAATACGCGCCGCTGGAAGACGAAGCCAAGGCCAAGCGGATCGGCGTGTGGCAGCCCAACATCCAGTTCACCAAGCCCTGGGAATGGCGCCAGATGGACGGCAAGCCCGTTCTCGGTCCGTAGTCGTCCGGATTCTCTGTCTGGCCGCCCTTGCGCTACAAACGGTCGGGCCGCCCCTGGGCAGCCGCAGGATCGCACGAGGGACTCCGTGACTCACTGGCACCACCACGGCCGCCGCACCATCACCGGCACGCCCGGCAACGACGCCTTGGTCGGCAGCGAAGGGCACGACCATTTGTTCGGCCGCGCCGGGGATGACATCCTTGATGGCCTCGGCGGCCGCGACCTGATCTTCGCCGGGCGTGGCGATGACGTCGTCTCGGGCGGCCACGGCAATGACGTGATTCGTGGCGGCAGCGGAGTCGATTCGATCGGCGGCGGCGCCGGTGACGACACCCTCGACGGCGGCTCTGATGATGACGTGCTCAAAGGCGACGCCGGCCGCGATCGCCTCGACGGCGGCTCGGGCAACGATCGCCTGCTCGGCGGCGACGGCGATGACCGTCTCGATGGCGGGTCGGGCGACGACCGCTTGGCCGGGGAATCCGGCAACGACCGCCTCGACGGCGGCGCCGGCACGGACGAACTCGACGGCGGCGACGGCGATGATGTCCTCGCCGGCGGCGCGGGCGGCGATAGCCTTTACGGCGGCGCCGGCAACGACAGCCTGGACGGCGGAGAGGGCGACGACTACCTCGAAGCTGCCGATGGCAACGACCAACTTGCGGGCGGCGGCGGGCGCGATGATCTCGGCGGCGGCAGCGGCAACGACACCCTCGACGGCGGCGCCGGTGACGACGTCCTCAACGGCGGCGATGGCGTCGATCGGCTCGACGGCGGCTCCGGCGATGACCTGCTCATGGCCGGCGACGGCAACGACAGGTTGCTCGGCGCCTCCGGCGACGACGACCTATGGGGCGACGGCGGCAACGATTTCATCGACGGGGCGGACGGCGTCGATGTCATCGACGGCGGCGACGGCAACGACACCATTCTCGCCGGCGCGGGCGATGACGAGTTGCATGGCGGTGATGGCAACGACACCCTGACCGGCGGCAGCGGCGAGGACTTCCTGTTCGGCGAAGGCGGCGCCGACGTGTTCCGTTTCACCTCGATGGGCGATGGCCCCGACCACGTCGTCGATTTCGAGACCGGCATCGACCGCATCGACCTGTCCGCCATCGACGCCAACACCCGTCTCCGCGGTGACCAGGCATTCACGTTCGTCCCCAGCGGCCCGCTTGCCGCCGGCCAAATCCGCTACGACGCCGACAGCGGATTCCTGCATGCGTGCGAGGCGCTGAACGCCCCGGCGCTGACCGTCTTCGTCGGCCCCGCCCTCAGCGCATCCGACTTCGTCCTGTAGGCCGATTGCCGTCCGCGCGGCGCGGGCCTACAGCGCCCGCGGGTTGTACGCCGGGCGGTCCTTCACGAACGCTTCGACGCGTTCGATGGTGTTCTGGCGGATGTTGGCCCAGAACAGCGTGATGTCCGATAGGTGCAGGTTGCCGGTGCCGCGCCAGCCGTGGGTGAACACGCTGTCCTTCGGCTTCGGCACCATCAGGAAGCCGTCCCTGCACGTGGCGCCGGTGTACGCCGGCTTCAGCTCCGGCAGCGCCTTGTAGCGTCCGACGTTCGCCGTAGGGATGGCGCCCATCATGCGGTTGATGCCGAGGCCGATGTCGATGCCCACAGGCAGGGCGCCCAGGTTGGCACTCGCCGGCGCCGTTGCGTCCATCGTCCACGTCAGCGGGTTGGTGCACACCCGCGCTTCCTCATTGAGGAACGTCCACGCGCGCGTGTCCCACGCTTCCGTCGCATTCGGGTGTGCGCGCGGGTCGGTGCCCTCGACGAACGTCTCCCACGCCACCACGCAGAAGCTGTCGGTGCTGGTGGCGCACGGGTGCAGTCGCTTGAAGCTGCCCTGGAAGCGGTTCAAGGCGATGCCGCCGCCGATCAAATAGGCTGCCACCAAGCGTTCCGAGATGCGTGTGTCGGGCGTGATGCGCAGATCCATCAGGCGCTGCACCAGGATGGCGCCCTGGTCGTGGCCGACCAGAATGAACGGCCGTCCCCCGTTGTCCTCCATGATGTAGCTGTCGAACGCGCGCACGATGTCGGTGTAGGCGAGCTCCAGCGCGTTGCGCCCGTCGCCGGTGGTCTGCTCGATGGCGGCGAACTGCGCCATGCGGTAGCGCGGCGCAAACACGCGGCAGCAGCCGTTGAACGCCGACGCGTCCATCGCCATCAGCGGACCGTTGATGATGGTCTCAGCATCGGCGTCATGCGCCTCGCCGATCCACTTGTCGCCGAAGTACGCGGTGCCATGGACGAAGAACACGTCCGCCTTGGCGGTCGCCTGGTTGTCGGTGAAGCCGGCCGGCACCAGGTCGGCGCCGTCCTTGCGGGCCGGGTGCGCCGCCCACTGCTCCTCGAAAAAGTAGACCGGCGGTGTCGTGCGCTCCATATCGCCGTAGTGCACGCGCGGGCTCGACAGGTACCACTTGAGCTCGTCGAACTTGGCCACCAGCACGCCGGCGCCGGCCAGGACGGCGACCACGGCGACGGCCACCAGGCCGGTAAGGATGCGCTTCATCATCGGCGGGAAAACCGGGCGTAAAGGTCGGAAAAATGCGGCCGGATCATACCCGCGTGGCCGGCGCCGCACCATCCGCCGTTAACCGCCTTGGTCGGAGTATTGATCTAATCTGCTCAGGCTCGGTCGAAGCGTGGACGGAGTCGCGCGCTGGCGCGACCCCTCATGCGGACCACGTTGGGGGATGGCTATGAGTTCCGGACTCTGGATCGCGATCGCGTTGTACTTCTTCATCTCGCTGGCCATCAGCTGGTGGGCGTCCAAGCGGATCGCGGGCGAGGCGGACTATCTCGTCGCCGGGCGCCAACTCGGCCTAGTGCTGGTCAGCGGGTCGCTGTTCGCCACCTGGTTCGGTGCCGAAACCATCATGGGCTCCGGCGCCTCGGTCGCCGAGGTGGGGCTGTCCGGCGGCCGCGCCGATCCGTTCGGCTACACGCTGTGCCTGGTCGGCATGGCGTTCCTGATCGCCTACAAGATGCGCGCCCGCAATTACATGACGCTCGGCGATTTCTTCCGCGAGCGCTACGGCCGCTTGGTCGAACTGCTCGCCGTCCTCATCATGATCCCAACGTCGATCATGTGGGCAGCAGCACAACTGCTGGCGCTTGGCGAGGTCATCACCGTCGTCGCCCCGGTCGAAATCGAATCGGCGCTGCTCGTCTCGCTGGTCGTCGTCGTGCTGTACACGACGCTCGGCGGCCTGCTCGGCGACGCCATCAACGACCTGTTCCACGAGACGGTCGTCGTCATCGGCCTGCTGCTGCTGTTGGTGTTCGTGTTCGTCGCCGCCGGTGGCTTCGACGCCGGCATCGCTTCGATCACGCCCGAGCAATTGCGCTTCGCCGATCCCGAGGAGGGCATGCTGTCGCGCCTCGACGCGTGGGCCGTCCCCATTGTCGGCAGCCTGGTGGCGCAGGAGGCGATCTCGCGCTTCCTCGGCGCCAAGACGCCGTCGATCGCGCGCAACGCCTGCTTCGTTGCGGCCGGCATCTACTTCGTCGTCGGCCTGATCCCGGTCGCGGTGGCGCTGATCGGCTCGCACCTCGACCTCGGGCTCGCCTACGACGACACCTTCCTGCCGCTGCTGGCCAAGGAACTGATGCCGCCGATCCTGTTCGTCTTCTTCGCCGGCGCGCTGGTCTCGGCCATTCTGTCCACGGTGGATTCGACCCTGCTGGCCGTGTCGGCGCTGGCGACGCGCAACATCCTCGATCCGATGGTGCCGTGGATGTCGGACGACCAGCGCCTGCTGAACGCGCGCATCGTCACGGCGCTCGCCGGCGTTGCCGCCTACATCATCGCCACCGGCTCCGACAGCGTGTACGAACTGGTCTCCACCGCATCGTCGTACGGTACCGCCGGAATCGCCGTCACCGTGGTGGTGGGATTGTGGAGCGGCCTGGGTGGTCCGCGCGCCGCGCTGGCCGCTCTGGTTGCCGGGCTGGCCGGCACCATCGTGTTCGGCGTCGTCTACGAGGACGCCGCGTTCCTCCTGTCGCTGGCGCTCGCCGCCGCCACGTTCTTCGCCGTCGCCTACTACGAACGGCGCGCACCCTTGCCGGCCCGCGCACGATAGCCGCTAGGGCGGGCTTGGCCTGGGCGAGAAGGGGCAGAAGGCCCGGAATCTGCCCCGCAGCGATCCTCGAACAGGTTGTGCGCTGCGTTACAGCACAACCGCTCCGGGCATGACACGCTTCGCTCTGCCATGGGCAACCACGACATCCTGCGGCGCGAGACGTTCTCGATCGGCCAATCCATCTTCAAGGCCGGCGACGCGCCGCGTTGCGCCTACCTGATCCAGGCCGGTGCGGTCGAGGTTTCGGCCGCCCAAGACGGCAAGCCCATTCCGCTCGGCATGCTCAAGGCCGGCGAGATGGTCGGCGAGATGGCGCTGATCGACGCCCTGCCACGCTCGGCCAGCGCCGTGGCGCGCGAGCCGACCACCTGCGTCGTCATCACGCCGGTCGAATTCCAGCGGCGTCTCGAAGAATCCGACCCGCTGGTGCGCGCCCTGCTGCGCTCGCTGACGTCGAAGCTGCGCAAGGCGTCCGCCGCGCACTAAGGCTCACGCCGCGCGCGGTTGCTCGCTTTCGTCCGGCCGCTGCAGCAGCAGCCACGCAACCAGGCCGGGCGTCCCGGCGACGAACACGCTCAGCCCGAACAGCACCGACGTAATAAGTCCCGCTTCAGCCGGGAGGCCGAGCAGCGGGAACAACTGCACCAGCAGCACCTCGCGCACGCCCCAGCCGGCGAACGAGATCGGCACCGATGTCGCCAGGACCAGCGGCCCGGCGATGGCGACCGCGCGCCCCAGTCCCAGCGCGCCCTCGGGCCCTGTGGCGGCACTCAGCGCGGCCAGGGCGACCCCGACGCTGACCACCACCGGAATCGACACCACGGTGGCTACGCCGGTTGCCGCCACCGACACGCGCAGCGCCGCAATCGCCGCCAGCGTATCGACGATGGCCGCCGTCCATCCGCTGCCGCCCGCCGCGCGCGCCGTCCACGACGCCGGCCGCGGCACCACGTTGATCAGCGCCAGGAACACGAACCCGCCGGCGACGCCAAGTCCCAGCGCCAAGCTGGCCGTGCGCCACAGCGGCGTGAACTCCAGGCCGTACGGCGCCAGTAGCGTCACCGCCACCGTCACCAGCATCACGCACGCCAGTCCGGCGAAGCGGTCGAGCAGGATGGTCGCCGTCACCGCCGGAAGAACTGCGCCGGCCTTGGCGCCCGCGCCCTTGGTCGCATAGTAGATGCGCGCCGCGTCGCCGCCGAAGGTGGACGGCAGCCCCGAATTGAAGAAATTGGAGATCAGCACCAGCGCCGTGGCACGCCGCAGCGGCACCGGCACCGCGTGGGCCCGCAGCAGCACATGCCAGCGCACGCCGCTCACCAGCGCGCCAAAGGTCAGCGCCAGCGGCGCGACGATCAGCCAGCGCGCCTCGACGTTGCCCAGCGCCGTCCACACCGCGCCGAAGTCGATGCCGCGCAGCGCCAGCCACAGCAGGCCGAGCGATGCGGCCGCCTTGGCGCCGATCGCCAGCACCTTGGTGGTGGACTTCATTGCAGGCGCAGGATTACGCGCACGGTCGATCCATCCCCCAACCCCTGGCTGGCGCGCACCGCCGCCTTGACCGGCAACAGATAGCGGCCGTCCTTGCCAGGGAACAGGCTGGTGCGCCATTCGGCGCCGCCGATCGTGGCGCGTATCGGCACCGATCCCCAGCCGATCTTCCGTCTCCGCGGCATGCTCTTGATGGCATTCGACGCCGCGCGGCTGACGGTCAGGAAATGCCATCCCCCCGCGCCGGGATAGCGCCACACCTTTGCCCGCACGGTGAACGTCACGCGTGCTGCTTGGTGTACTGGAGGACGAACGTCGCGACGCCCAGCGCATCATCGCGCGCGAACGCCGGCACCGCATAGCCTTCCGGCACCTTGGTCCCGACCACCGCGACCACCTTCGGGTCCAGCACCACAACGGTGCGCGGATTGGCCTCCAGCTCGAACAGCCGCACGCGCGGGATCGCCATGTCGCGGAACCCTTCGATCAGGATCAGGTCGCACGGACTCATGTTGGCCACCATGTCCAACAACGCCGCCCGCCCGCTGTCGCGCCTCGGATGATGCAGCACCCAGCCATCGGCCAGCGCAATCATCACCTCGTGCGCGCCGGCCTTGGCATGCCGCCAACTATCCTTGCCCGGCACGTCCACCTCGACCGTGTGGTGCACATGCTTGACGGTGGACACCTTCATCCCCGTCGCCACCAAAATCGGCACGACCTTCTCAATCAGAGTTGTCTTCCCCGATCCACTCGGGCCAGCGATGCCCAGCAATGCACTCACGCGGTGCCGCCCACACCGCTCGCAGCGTGAATGTGTCGCGCGGTGGCGCGACCAGACATTCGGACCACGGGGGTGCTGATGCGAGACTCAGACGCCAAGATGAACGCGCCCGGCGCGCAAATAATCCCACCCCGTGTACAGCGTGAGAATCGCCGCCACCCACAACCCATACTCACCAATGAGTGTGGCCGTACCGACACCCGGCAGCACCCCATCGCCGCTCCCGCTGGCGAGAAGAAACCCCAACGCCACCATCTGAATCCCAGTCTTCCACTTCGCCATCGCCGACACGGGCACGGAAACCCGCACCTCCGCCAGAAACTGGCGCAGCCCCGACACCAGGATCTCGCGCAACAGAATGACGATGGCCGGCAGCACGTGCCACCCACTGATGCGGTCCAACGCCACCAGCATCAAAATGACCGTGGCGATCAGCAGCTTGTCCGCGATCGGGTCCAGAAAGCGCCCCAACGCCGACATCTGCCCCCACGACCGCGCCAGATACCCATCGAAGAAGTCGGTGATGGACGCGTACGCAAACAACCCCAACGGCACCCAATCATCCCACGGCGACTCGAGATAAAACGCCGCCACCACCAGCGGGATCACCACGATGCGCGACAGCGTCAGCAGATTGGGAAGAGTGGTGATCACGGGAGGGAAAAGGGGCGCGGGCCGGTGGGGCGCGAAGTATAGGCGACCACTCTCGGCCAAGCACCAGTCCCCTCGCCCGCCGGCCCACCTTTCCACTCGCTCCAAGAACGGCCTGACGCCGGCTTCAGGGGTTGAGGCACATCTCGCGCCGGGCGCTTTTTCAAGGGATAATCGAGCCGGTGGTCGTGGGCTGCTTCCGTTGCGCTCGAGTGATCGACTTCACGTCGCACCGATGCGAAATGCGGTAGAAGTGCGAGAGGGGGCAACACATGCTGCCTGGTGGACCGGCGCGCGCAAGCCGGGTCGATGGCCGCGAGCGCGGAGACGGTGGCTATCGTGGGTGCGGCCGAGATTGAGCCGCACGTGCCGAAGAACAAAGGTTCAGGTCGCTGGGAGACCACCAATATCCCTTTCCACATGTTCGCGTTTGCCGCCCCTGCCGAGGCAAACAAGTTGGTATCCGCAACAGCGGGTGGCGTCGCGAAGTTGGTTGGAATTGGTGGTGGCGTAGTCTCCGGGTGCTTCAACCCCAGCAAGTGCGGCGTTTGACGCGCCGGACAGGAGACCACGCCATGACAAGCACTATCACGAAGCCGAATGCCGTTCAGCCTGACGCGG
>CAMDCA010000018.1 GCA_945889645.1 Rhizobium sp. Q54 | reverse complement strand
GGGGTCCCAGGCTTCGAGGAAGGGGATGAGGGCACCGCGGTTTTCGGCACGCAGTTGCGCGAAGCGGGAGGCAATGCGGCTCATAGCGTCACGCCCAGCGCGCCGGCCACGGTGAAAATATCCTTGTCACCGCGGCCGCAGAGATTCATCAGGATGATCTGCTCCGCCCGCATCGTCGGCGCGATCTTCTTCACATGCGCCAGCGCGTGAGCCGGCTCCAATGCCGGAATGATCCCCTCCGTGCGAGTGCACAACTGGAACGCATCCAGCGCCTCGTCGTCGGTGGCGGCGACGTATTCGACGCGGCCGATCTCGTGCAGCCAGGAATGCTCGGGGCCGATGCCGGGATAGTCGAGGCCGGCGCTGATCGAGTGCGCCTCCTGGATCTGGCCGTCATCGTCCTGCAGCAGGAACGTCCGGTTGCCGTGCAGCACCCCGGGGCGGCCGCGCGAGAGCGAGGCGGCATGCTTGTGGGTGTCCAGCCCGTGGCCGGCGGCCTCGACGCCGACGAGGCGGACCGAGGCGTCGTCGAGGAACGGGTGGAACAGGCCCATCGCGTTCGAGCCGCCGCCGATCGCGGCCACACACATGTCGGGCAGGCGGCCCTCGGCGGCATGGAGTTGCGCCTTGGCCTCGTCGCCGATGACGGACTGGAAATCGCGCACCATCATCGGATAGGGGTGCGGGCCGGCGACGGTGCCGATGATGTAGAAGGTGTCGCGCACGTTGGCGACCCAGTCGCGCAGGGCCTCGTTCATGGCGTCCTTCAGGGTGCTGGCGCCGGAGGTGACGGGCTTCACCTCGGCGCCCAGCAGCTTCATGCGGAACACGTTGGGCTGCTGGCGTTCGATGTCGGTGGCGCCCATGTAGACGGTGCACGGCAGGCCGAACAGCGCGGCGACCGTTGCGGTGGCGACGCCGTGCTGGCCCGCGCCGGTCTCGGCGATGATGCGCTTCCGCCCCATGCGGTTGGCGAGCAGGATCTGGCCGATGCAGTTGTTGATCTTGTGCGCGCCGGTGTGGTTGAGCTCGTCGCGCTTGAAATAGATCTTGGCGCCGCCGAGGTGCTTGGTCAGGCGCTCGGCGAAGTACAGCGGCGACGGCCGGCCGATGTAATACGTGTTGTAGTAGTCGATGTCGGCCTGGAACTTCGGATCGGCCTTGGCGTCGCGGTACGCCTGTTCCAATTCCAAGATCAGCGGCATCAGCGTCTCGGCGACGTAGCGGCCGCCAAAAATGCCGAAGTGCCCTTGCTCGTCGGGCCCGGCGCGGAACGTATTCGGAATCTGCTTCATTTCAGGCCGCGCACGGTTTCCAAGAACTGCTTGATGCGGATGGGGCTCTTGCGGCCGGGTGCGTCCTCGACGCCCGAGGACACATCGACCACCGTTGCATCCGTGGCGGCCACCGCGGCGCCGACGTTCTCGGGAGTCAGCCCGCCCGACAGCATCCACGGGCGCTTCCAGCGGCTTCCCGCCAGCAGCGTCCAGTCGAACGCAACGGCATTGCCCCCCGGCAAGGCGCTGTTTTTAGGGGGTTTGGCGTCGAACAGCAACCAATCGGCCACCGCCTCAAAGGCCCGCGCCCCGGCGACATCGGCCGCAGAACCGATGGAAACTGCCTTCATCACGGCGCGCTTGGTCCGCGCCTTTACCTCCGCCACCCGGGCTGGGGTCTCGCTGCCGTGCAGTTGGATGACGTCCAGCGGTAGGGCGGCCAGGACCTCATCCAGCAGCGCATCGGTGGGGTCCAGGAAAACGCCAGTGCGCAGGATGGCGCGCGGCATCATGGCCGCAAGCTCCTTGGCGGCGGCCACGGTCACGTAGCGCGGCGACCTCGGCACGAACATCAGGCCGACGAACGCCGCGTCGCCCGCGGCGACAGCGTCCATCGCGGCGGCGGAGTTCACGCCGCAGATCTTGGCGCGCACCGGCATGGGATCAGTGGGGATCAGCGGGCGTTGGGGCGCTGCGGTGGGGCTCCGGGAGCCGCCACGGTCGTGCCCGGCGTGGGTGCAGACCCCGGCGGCGCGGTGCGGGCACGGAAGCCCTCGATCTCGCCTTCCAAGTGCTTCACCCGGCGGTGCAGGGTGCGCGCCTGGGCGCGCCAGCGATGCTGGCCGACCCAAGCCGCCAGGCCGCCGATCACCAGGCCTAGCACGATGGCGCCCAGGATCAGGGCATACAGCGGCGGCTGCATCTCATAGGGCAGCGGCGTGAATTGAACGAAGGTGCGCTCGTGGTTGTTGACGGCGAAGAACGCCATCGCCACGGCCAGGGGAAGAACGACCAGCCAGAACAGGAATCGCACGGGGAGCTATCTACTCCTGATGGCGGGCGAGCCCCGCCTGGGGGGCGCCTGACGGCGGTGCGCGCTTAAGCCTTGGCTCCGGCCTTGGCCGGCGCCGGAGCGGGGCCGTCGGCGTTCAGGCGCAGGCGCAGCTCTTTGCCGGTCTTGAAGAACGGCACGTGCTTCTCGGCGACATAGACTGCTTCACCGGTGCGCGGATTGCGCGCCATGCGGCTGGCCCGCTGCTTGACCGAATAGGCACCGAATCCGCGCAACTCAACGCGGTCGCCACGCGCCATGGCGCGGGAGATCTCATCGAACACCGTGGTCACAATGCGCTCGATGTCGCGCTGGAACAGGTGCGGATTTCGTTCGGCGAGTCGCGCAATAAGCTCGGACTTGACCATTCGAGGCCTCCTCGCAGGAGCCTCGGCCGACACGGTCGATAGCTTAGCGAAGGGCCTCAGGTTGCCAGAGGGACACTAGGCCGTCAATCCTAAGTGTTTCAGATAAAAGCGTTTTTCGCACCAGGCCGAAGATACCGGCGGGCACGTCGAGGGCCCGGTCGGGTTCGATGCGGTGCAGCGGCAGGGTCAACGGCACTGCCTTGTTGTCCGCCAGCCAGGCCCGCGCCTCGTCCACGCCGCCCACGGCGTCCACCAAGTTCAGCGCCACTGCCTGGCGGCCGGTATAGACGCGGCCGTCGGAGAGCTGCAGGGCAGTGGTCGGGGACAGTGCGCGGCGCTGGATCACCAGATCGACGAACCAGCGGTAGGTGTCGTCCACCACCGCTTGGATGGCGGCGCGGCCGGCCGGCGTGATCGGCTCGAACGGGTTCGGCTGGTCCTTCAGGGGCGCGCTTTTGATGAGGGTGGGATCGATGCCGAGCTTGCCCAGCATCTGCGAGATATCGAACGACTGCAGGATGACGCCGATCGATCCGGTGATGGAGTTCTCGCGCACGACGATGCGGTCGGCGGCCAGAGCGATCATGTAAGCGGCCGAGGCCCCGGTGCCGCCAATGACGGCGACGACCGGCTTCTGCGCCGCAACCTCGCGCAGCGCGCGATAGAGTTCTTCGCCGGCCACCACCGTGCCGCCAGGGCTGTCGATGCGCACGACCAGGGCCTTGATGGCGCTGTCGCCGGCGATGCGGCGGAGGGCGATCAGGCGCTCCTCGTCGTTGAGGATCACGCCGTTGACGTCAATCTGGGCGACGCGGTCGCCGAGGGTGATGCGGTCGCTGCTCCACATCGCGGCGGCGATGGCGCCGACCAGGATCACCAGCGCCAGCAGACGCCATACAACGAGGCCACGCTTCAAGCGGCGGCGGTCGGTAATGGCGTCGGCGTCGAGAGACATGCGTTCTGTACCTAAGAATAACCCCTCCCCCCGTCACGCGGAAAGCGCGCTAGCGCGTCGCTAGCATGCCTCCGGCATGACGTGGGGAGGGGTGATTTGGTGCGGCGACGGAGGGTGGCGGGCGACTACTCGGCGTCGCCTTCGCCCTCGGCCTCAGTCTCGTCGCCCTTCTTCTTCTTGGCGGCCTTCTTGGGCTTCTCTTCGGTGTCACCCTTGGCACGGTTCAGCGCCGCACCGAGGATGTCGCCGAGGCTGGCGCCCGAGTCGGAAGAGCCGAACTGCGCCATGGCTTCGCGCTCGTCCGAGATCTCCAGCGCCTTCACCGACAGGCCGATCTTGCGTGCGTCGGAATCGACCGTGACGACCTTGGCATCGACCTTGTCGCCGACGGCAAAGCGTTCCGGACGCTGCTCCGAGCGCTCGCGCGCCAGGTCCTGCTTGCGGACATAGGCGGTGAGGCCTTCGCCGAACGACACGTCGATACCGCCGGCATGGATCGCCGCGACGGTGCAGGTGACGGTGTCGCCCTTTTTGTACTTGACGACGCCGGCTTGCGGATCGGCCGACAGCTGCTTGATGCCGAGGCTGATGCGCTCCTTCTCGACGTCCGTGTCGAGGACCTTCGCCTCGACCATGTCGCCCTTTTTGTACTCGGTAATCACCTGCTCGCCCGGCTTGTCCCACGACAGGTCGGACAGATGGACCATGCCATCGACGCCGTTATCGAGCCCGACGAACAGGCCGAACTCGGTGATCGACTTGATCTCACCCTTGATGAGCGTGCCGGCCGGGTTCGACGCGGCGAACACGGTCCACGGGTTCTCCGTGCACTGCTTGATGCCCAGCGAAACGCGGCGGCGGTTCGGATCGACGTCGAGCACCATCACTTCGATCTCTTGCGAGGTCGAAACGATCTTGCCCGGGTGGACGTTCTTCTTGGTCCAGCTCATCTCGGAGACATGGACCAGGCCTTCGACGCCCGGCTCCAACTCCACGAATGCGCCGTAGTCAGTGATGTTGGTGACGCGACCCTTGAACCTGCTGCTGACCGGGTACTTGGTCTCGACGCCCTGCCACGGATCGGCTTCGAGCTGCTTCATGCCGAGCGAGATGCGCTGGGTATCCGGGTTCACGCGGATGACCTGCACCTTCACGGTGTCGCCGATGGCGACGACTTCGGTCGGGTGGTTGACGCGGCGCCACGCCATGTCGGTGACGTGCAACAGGCCGTCGATGCCGCCGAGGTCGACGAACGCACCGTAGTCGGTGATGTTCTTGACGACGCCGTCGAGAATCTGGCCTTCGGTCAGGTTGGCGATCAGTTCCTGACGCGCTTCGGCGCGGGTCTCTTCAAGAACGGCGCGGCGCGACACGACGATGTTGCCGCGGCGGCGATCCATCTTGAGGATCTGGAACCACTGATCGGTGCCCATTAGGTGCGCGACGTCACGCACGGGACGCACATCGACCTGGCTGCCGGGCAGGAACGCCACGGCGCCGGAAAGATCGACGGTGAAGCCGCCCTTCACGCGGCCGAACAGCACGCCGGAGACGCGCTTGTTGGCCTTGAAGGACTTCTCGAGCTCGGCCCACGCTTCTTCGCGGCGGGCCTTTTCGCGGCTCAGAACTGCTTCGCCCTGCGCGTTCTCCATGCGCTCGAGGAAGACTTCGACTTCGTCGCCCATCTTGATCTCGGATGCGTGGCCGCGCTCGGAGAACTCACGCAGCGCCACGCGACCTTCGGACTTCAGTCCGACGTCGATGACCGCGGTGTCGTTCTCGATCGCGATGACTCGGCCCTTAACGACTGAACCCTCGAGGCCATCGCTGGACCCATAGGACGACTTCAGAAGTTCGGCGAAATTCTCGGTCGCGGCGGTGGAGGTGCTGGTTGTCATGAGGTTGCCGAAGCTCTCTCCCTTGGCGGGGGGTTAGGGGTTGAACAAAATCGATCGCGTTTGGAGTCGGCACAAATGAGTCCACCGTTGCACCGCCTAGGCGGACGCAACCGCTGGACCTCTGCCAACCACGCTAGTTAGGGCCGGAAATGTACGCTTTCGCGGCCGCGAACGCTGCGTCTATATCCAAATCGGTCGTATCAAGCAAGAACGCGCCTGGAGCGGGTTTCAGGGGCGAAACCGCCCGCTCGCGGTCGCGGGCGTCGCGCTCGCGCACCTGACCCTCGACCTCGGCCAGGCTGGGACGGCCGGGAACGGCGGCCAGTTCAGCCCAGCGGCGGCGGGCGCGGGACTCGGGTGAGGCGGTGACGAACAGCTTGTGGTCGGCGTCGGGTAGCACGACCGTACCGATATCACGGCCATCCAGAACGGCGCCTTTGGCGCCCCCCGGCGGCTTAAAGGCAAAGGCGCGCTGAAACTCCAGCAGGGCGGCCCGCACACCCGGAATGACGGCCACTTTGCTGGCCGCCTCGGCAGTGCGCTCCAGGCGCAGGTCCGGGTCCGCCAGGTCTGCCGGGGCCAGGGCGCGGGCCGCCTTTTCCGCCCCCACCGGCTCGGTGGGGTCCAGGCGCGCGCGCAGCACGCGCAAGGCGACGGCGCGGTACAGGCCGCCGGTGTCGAGGTGGGCCAGGCCGTAATGCTGCGCCAGCTTGCGGGCCAGGGTGCCCTTGCCCGCCGCGGCTGGACCGTCAACGGCGACGATCATCGCTGGCAGATCACCGGTTCGGCGAGGCGAGGGTGGCGCCAAGGCCTTCCATCAGGGCGGCAAAGCCCGGGAAGCTGGTGGCGATGGTCTCGGTGCCCTCGACCGTCACGGCGCTTTTCGAGGCCAGTCCGGCGATGAGGAACGCCATGGCGATGCGGTGATCGAGAGCGGCATCGACGTTGGCGCCGCCCGGCAGCGCCCCGCCCGAGCCCTCGACGGTGAGTGCGTCCCCATCTTCCGCCACCTTGCCGCCGCAGGCGCGCAGGCCCTTGGCGATGGCGGAAAGGCGATCGCTCTCTTTGACCTTGAGCTCGGCGAGACCCTCCATCCGCGTCGTGCCGCGGGCGAGCGCGGCCGCCACGGCGAAGATCGGGTACTCGTCGATCATGCTCGGCGCGCGCGACGCCGGCACCTTGATCGCCTTCAGCACACTCGCGCGCACGATCATGTCGGCGGTCGGCTCATCGTCCTTCTCGCGCTGGTTCTCGAAGCGAATGTCGGCGCCCATCTCGAGCAGCGAATCGAACAGGCCGGTGCGCAGCGGGTTCATGCCGACGTTCTCGATGCGCACTTCGGAGCCCGGAAGGATCAGTGCGGCGACGGCGAGGAACGCGGCGGAGCTTGGATCGCCGGGCACCACGACGGCGCTCGGCCGCAGCTCCGGCTCGCCCACCACGGTGATGCGCCGCATCTTCTTGCCGTCGATCATCTCGTCGCTCACGCGCACGGTGGCGCCGAAGCGGCGCAGCATGCGCTCGGTGTGATCGCGGGTCGCCTCGGGCTCGATGACGGTGGTCTCGCCCGAGGTGCCGAGGCCGGCGAGCAGGATGGCGGACTTCACTTGGGCCGAGGGAACGGGCAGCGTGTACTCGATCGGCGTCGGCTCGTCCGATCCGGTCACCGCCAGCGGCAGGCGGTTGCCCGAGCGCGACAGAATTTGCGCGCCCATGCGCCGCAGCGGCTCGGCGACGCGCGACATCGGGCGTTTGCACAACGACGCGTCGCCGGCGAAGAAGCTGGTGAACGGGTGGTTGGCCACCACGCCCATCATCAGGCGGGCGCCGGTGCCGGAATTGCCAAGGTCGAGGACGCTGGCCGGCTCGCGCAGGGCGCCGAGGCCGGGGCCGTCTACCAGCCAGCGGCCGTCCTTGCCGCGCTCGATCTGGGCGCCGAGGGCGCGCAGGGCGCCGGCGGTGGCGAGGATGTCGTCGCCCTCCAGCATGCCGGAAACCGTCGTGCGGCCGGCCGCCAGCGCACCCAAAATCAGGGCACGGTGCGAAATGGATTTGTCCCCGGGCACGCGCACGGTGCCCTTCAGGGGACCAGAAGGAGATGCTCGAAGCTTGGCCACGGCCCGCACCATACGCCCGAGCCAACCCCGCTCGGCCCCAAAAGCGCCGCGTCTGTAGCATAGGCCTCCGCCCCGAGGCCAGGGCGGGCGGCCACCCTTGTGCGCGCAGGTAGCGGCGCCAAATCAGTGGACATGCCGGTGTGGCCGTGGCACACGGACGCGCCAAATTTTCCGGTGCGCCCGGCAGGCGCCGGCCAAGCAAGGCCGAACCTGGCCGCCCACCCAGACAGACGCACCCCTGTGCTCGGCGCTGGCTGCCG
Organism: Rhizobium sp. Q54; assembly: GCA_945889645.1. Lineage (GTDB taxonomy): Bacteria > Pseudomonadota > Alphaproteobacteria > UBA2966 > CAIVPW01 > CAIVPW01. The sequence goes on along the minus strand of CAMDCA010000018.1, from coordinate 31,224 downwards.
AAGCACCCGACAGGAGGTTTCATCCTTGGCGAAAGCGGAATGGGGATCCAAGCGGGAATGCCCGAGCTGCGGGACCCGCTACTACGATCTCGGCAATGAGCCGCCGATCTGCCCGCGTTGCGGCACCGCGTACACCGCCGCGGCTGTGAAGCTGGCGGCAACCCCGGCTCCGGCCGTGGAAAAGCCGAAGCCCAAGCCCAAGCCCGCGCCGCGCGCGGCCGAGGAGGGCGAAGAGGCCGAGGCGGCCGTCGTGCCGGAGACGGAAGAGGACGCTGCCTTCGACGACGAAGAGGAATTCGTCGAGGAGGAAGAGGAGGAGGAAGCCGAAGTCTTCGAGCCCGAGCCCGAAGAGAAGTAGGCCAAGCTCCTTGATTCCCAAGATGGCGCCGACTTAAGGTCGGCCGCTCGCGGGGGTACCCCCTCGCGCCCAAATACATGTCGCCTGGAGTTCGCTCCGGGGCGACGGGGCCATAGCTCAGTTGGGAGAGCGCTTGAATGGCATTCAAGAGGTCAGGGGTTCGACTCCCCTTGGCTCCACCAGATGCAGCGAAACAAGGGCCCGACGGCAACGTCGGGCCCTTGGCGTTTGCGGCGACTCTTCTGTTCCGCCAGCAGCGCCGCTAGAAGGGTAGCCATGACGGCCCGCCCCTGGATTCTCCTGCCCGTCGAGATCAAGGCGCGGGAGTTCCACGCCAAGGTGCTGCAGGCGGCGGTGGCGGCCGAGCGCGGCTTCGACGTCGTCATCGGTGAGCAGAACGCGCTGCAGCGTGCCCTCGTCCAGTTGCCGCGTGGCGTCATCGTCGACAAGAGCGTCGACCGTCCCAAGGCGGCGATCTTCCGCCGCGCCCACGGCCTCGGCTTCCGCCTGGCGTCGTGGTGCGAGGAAGGCCTGGTCTACCGCGACCGCGACACCTACCTGCACGAGCGCGTGCACAACGAATCGCTGGCGCAGGTCGAGCGCTTCTTTGCCTGGGGCGACGTGCAGCACGGCGACACGATGTTGAAGGCGCCCGAGGCGGCGGCGAAAATTCGCGTCACCGGGCATCCGCGCTTCGACTTGCTGCGGCCCGATCTGCGCGCCGTCTACGACGCCGAGGTGGCGGACATTCGCCGCCGCTACGGGCGCTACATCCTGGTGGCGACCAACTTCAGCCGCTTCAACCACTTCATGGGTTACGACTTTTGGATCAACGTGCTGCGCCAGCGCGGCACCATCGCCAGCGACGAGCAGTTGGCGTTCTTCCATCGCTGGCGCGACTACATCGAAGTTCTGTACAGCGGTTTCGTCGCGGCGCTGCCGGCGTTGCGCAAAGCATTCCCAGACCACGCCATCATCGTGCGGCCGCACCCGTCCGAGAATCACGACCAGTGGCGCAAGGAAGTGGCGGGTCTCACTGGCGTCACGGTGGCGTTCGAGAGCAGTGCCATCCCGTGGATCGCCGGGTGCGATGTGCTGCTGCACAATAGCTGCACCACCGGCGTCGAGGCGTATCTGCTTGACCGCCCGGTGGTGGCATACCGGCCCGCCACCGACGCGGTGCTGGATTCGCATCTGCCGCACACCTTGAGTCAGGCGGCGGCAACAGTGGACGAACTCATCGCCAAGGTCACTGCCGCCCTCAACGGCACGCTGGCGCCGCCCGAAGGCGCCGCTGCCGAAGCAGCGCGCTACGTTGCCGCGATCCAGGGCGCGTGGGCGGCAGAGCGGGTGGTGGACGGATTGTCCGAACTAGCCATCGCACCCGCGGAGTATCGGGCCGGTGCGGCCGCACGCATGCGCGGACTGGTGGAGCAGGTGCGCCATGTGATGGCTGCCCCGGTGCGGCGCCTTCGTATGGGACGCGGTTTCTCCGACTACGCCCGCCAGAAGAACCCCGGCATCTCGGCGAGCGAGATCATGGAATTTCTTCACCACCTGAGGACCGCCTCCGGCCGGTTCGGGGCCGTGACGGTGGCGCCGTTGCCGGTGCGGGAATGCTTCCGGATCGGCTTGCGCCGGTAGCGGACCCACTGCGGCGGCGCAGGACCAGAAAGCGAATGTGATACGCCAACGGCGACAGCAGCAGGTTTCCGGCCACGAAGAATGCCCGAAAGGGCGGGAACTCCTGGTGCGTTTCAACGTAGTGCAGGGCGCGGCCCATGCCGCCCATTTCCTCGCGCAATCCGATCATGCCGCCGCGGCCCTCCTCGTGCAGCAGCTCGAATCCGGCACGGACGAAGACGCTCGCGACGGCCGCGCTCGGGAAGGCGAACTGCCAGAACACGGCGCGCTGTTCATCGCTGTCGACGAACGGCGGATAGGCTCCCCGCCAGATGCCAAAGCGGTTGAGCGGGGATATCGACGGAAACGTCAGGAATAAGACGCCGCCTGGCCGCACGACGCGGCGAATCTCGCGCAAGATGCGGCCGTAGCCGCCGAAGAAGTGTTCGATGACGCCGAGAGACCAATAGCCATCGAAGCTGGCATCGGCGAACGGGAGCCGCCGCACGTCACCGCATATGATGGGAATCTCGGGCACCGCCGCGCGCACCGCGTGCACAGTCTTCGGTGCAAAGTCGATCCCGACGGCGTCGAATCCGGCGCGCCTCAAGGCATACACTTTGTCGCCGCGCCCGCAGCCGCCGTCGAGCACCCGGGCACCCAGCGGCAGGTATTTCTTGGTGTTGCCGACCACGAACCAGTTGCGCGGCGCCGTTACCGCCCGGCGTAACGCGCCGGTACGCCACCAGTCATCCCATGTCTCGGTCGTTGTCGGGCGGCCGATGTAGACGAGACGGTCGTGGCGCTCCTCGTAGTAGCGGCGAACGCGAGGCGGCATGCCTGTCATCTTGGCGGTACAGTAACACCGCGGTGTACGCGGGGCGATTGCCTCGCGCAGCTATCGTGTGCGTTGACGGCGAGCGGGCACGTGGGCATGGTCGGCCCAGGCTCCTTCGCCGCGATCATCCGAAAGGCTCCGCCGCATGGCTGACACTTGGTTCGACGAGACGCTGTATCCCTTTTACCGCCAAGGCATCCGCGTTGACGGCGTGCTCTATCGCGGCCAGACCAAGTTTCAGTCGGTCGAGATCATCAGCAACGAACGCCTGGGGCGCGTGCTGTGCCTGGACGGCGTGGTGCAGACCACCGAAGGCGACGAGTTCTACTACCACGAGAGCATGACCCACCCGGCCATGTTCGCCCACGGCCGCGTCGAGAGCGTGCTGATCGTCGGCGGCGCCGACGGCGGAATCCTGCGCGAAGTGCTGAGGCACCCGGTGAAGGAAGTCGTCATCGTCGATATCGACGGCGAGCTGATCGACATCTGCCGCGCGCATCTGCCGCTGCATCACGCCGGCGCCTTTGAGGATCCGCGCACCGTCAACCTGCCCGGCGACGGCGCCGCGTACGTGGCCGAGACCGACAAGCGCTTCGACGTCATCCTCGTCGACTCGACTGACCCGCAAGGGCCCGGCATCGTGCTGTTCCAAGCGCCGTTCTTCCGCAACTGCCTGCGCGTGCTGAAGAAGGGCGGCCTGATGGTCACCCAGAACGGCGTGTCCTACTACCAGCCCGACGAGTTGCGCGAGGCGCACCACCACCGCCTGCAGGTGTTCAAGAAGGCGGGCGCGTACCTGTCGCCGATCCCGGCCTACGTCGGCGGCCACATGGCGTTCGGCTGGGCCAGCCAGTCGCTCGACCTGCCCAACGTGCCGGGCGCGACCATCCGCCGCCGCCTGACAGCGAGCGGCATCGAGACGCGCCACTACAACCCGGAAGTGCACGCGGCGTTCTTCGCCCTGCCGAACAACATCCGGCCGCTGATCGCCGAGGGCCACGAAGAAGGTCGCACCGGCCTGAAGCAGCTGTGGGCGGGATTGGCCGACCAGCCTGGCCCGAAGCGTGCCGCCCCGAAGGCGGTAACGCCGAAGAAGGCGCCAAAGGCCAAGAAGGCGCCAAAGGCCAAGGCGGCCTCTCCCAAGCCGGCCAAGGCTGCCAAGGTCGCCAAACCAGCCAAACGGCTGTTGAAGCGGCCGGCGAAGCGCAAAGCCGCAGCAATCAAGGCGTCCAAGCCCAAGGCGGCTGCTGCGAAAGGCAAGGCTCGCAAGGTCATCAAGGCGGCCCGCAAGGCCCCCAAGAAGGCCGCGCGGCGCGCCAAGCGCTGACCTTGATCGGGGGCGTGGCGCCCCCCACATGATGGTCTGCGGTACCCGGCGTGCAACTAGGCGCTGGGTGCCAGGTGGCTGAGGGAAGACGCCAATTTGGGTCTTCCCTCGCCCTCGCTCATGACGAGGAGACCATGACTCTGTTCGAAAGTCCCTTTCTGCTCGGGTTCGAGCAGTTCGAGCGTACCTTGAACCGCATTGCCAAATCGGCGGGGGATGGGTATCCGCCGTACAACATCGAGCAACTTGGTGACAACGGCATCCGCATCACCATCGCGGTGGCCGGCTTCACCAAGGACGACCTTGATGTGGCGGTGGAAGAGAACCAACTCGTTATTCGCGGCAAGCATCGCGGGGAGCACGACGACCAAAATCGCGTGTTCCTGCATCGTGGCATCGCTGCGCGGCAGTTCCAGCGCGCCTTTGTGCTGGCAGACGGGATCGAAGTCGTCGGAGCCGGACTCGACAACGGCCTCCTCAGCATCGACCTCGAACGGCCGACAGCGGAACAAGTGAGCCGCAAGATCGAGATCAAGGCGCCCCCCAAGACGAGTAGCGGTCTTGGCTCTAGCGCCCTTGGCGGCGTTGGACCGCGCATCAAGGTGACCGGCTAGCGCCGGCAGGAGTGGTACCCATGGAACGCATTGAACTCGGTGCGGCGGGCCTTCCGCCGCTGATCGACCCGAGCGTCGCTTACATCAAGTCCGTCACCATCGAAGGCGTGAAGGCATACGGAATCTATCTGGCCGACGGCACCCAGCTTGCCATCGCGCCGACGCGCGAAGTCGCATTCGCCGCCGTGCGCCAGCACGAGCTCGAGCCCGCGTCGGTTCACTAGCCACCAGCAAGCGGCGGGGGCCAAAGGACCGGAGGTCCGTCCCCGCGCCGCCGCTTGGTGAGCAATCCTTACAACTTGATCGTTCGGTCCCGCGCGCGGGACTTTGGTTACGCCGCGTGCGGCGTGGCGCTTTCGGTCAGCAGCGCATAGAGCGCGTCGGCATTGCGCGAACCGCGCAGCTTCTCGCACATCACGCGATCGCGTAGGACGCGCGAAACCTTGGCGAGTGCCTTGAGGTGATCGGCGCCAGCGCCTTCGGGCGCCAGCAGCATGAACACCAGGTTGACCGGTTCGCCGTCGACCGCATCGAAATCGACCGGCGTCTCAACGCGGGCGAAGAATCCATACAGGCGGTCGAGTCCCGGAATCTTGCCGTGCGGAATCGCGATGCCGCCGCCGATGCCGGTGGTGCCGAGGCGCTCGCGCTCCAGAACGACGTCGAACACCTGGCGCTCGTCCAAGTGGGTGACCTTGGCGGCACGCGCGGCCATTTCGGCGAACACCTGCTTCTTGGTGGTGGCCTTCAGCGTTGGCACGACGTTGCCTGGGCCGAGCAAAGCACTCAAATCCATGACCGAACCTCGCCCTCTACTGGAAAATGGGTTGTGGAACCTACGCGTGGAGACCCGGCCAAATGGCCCCGGCCGCGGGGCGCTCGTCTGCGCCGCGGGAGGAAACCGTCGACCGGGGAGTCAGGTCGCCGACAGCGGCAACCGATCGATGCGCGCCGCTCTAAGCCCCGTCCGATTCACTCGGCGGGCGGGGTAGGACTCCGCAGCAAGCACGGGTTCCGCGCGCATTGAACGCGTGAAGTTAGGCTCGCCTTCGGGGGGTGTCAACGCAACAGAAATTGGCTGTTTTCTTGGCTTTCAAGGGGTTTTTCGGGGGCGTTGCGGCCGCTGCGCGACCCCGCCCTGAAACGGTCCGTTACCGATTGCCGGTCCCCTGCAACGAACCGACACGCAATTGGCCAATGCCGGATACATCAGTCGACTACATAAGGGGTGCGACGCCGATGGTGTCGCGTGGAAAGCGATCGAGCGGGGGCGTCCCCCTCCCAACGTCCCCCGCTCTCGCCCTCCACCCAGGGAGTTTCAATGCGGTTCGTTCCAAGCGTGCGTTTCCTGGTGGCGCGTCCTCGCATTGCCGCGATGCGTGGAGGACTTCGTAGTCGCCTTAGGCGACTTGCTTCTTTAGGCGGCGGCGATCGACCGACGAGGGAATGCGCATCGCCTCGCGGTACTTGGCGATCGTGCGGCGCGCGATATCGATGTCGGCGCCGCGCAGGATCTCGACGATCCGGTCGTCGGATAGAATCTGGTCGGGCGTCTCGCGTTCGATCAGGGTCTTGATGCGCGCCCGCACCGATTCGGCCGAATGGGTGCTGGCGCCGTCCACGGTCGCGATCGCCGAGGTGAAGAAGTACTTCATCGGGTAGATGCCGCGCGGCGTGGAGATGTGCTTGTTGGCGGTGACGCGGCTCACCGTGCTCTCGTGCATGTCGATGACGGTGGCGATGTCGCGCAGGTTGAGCGGCCGCAGGCGCGACACGCCGTGCGCCAGGAACCCTTCCTGCTGCGCGACAATCTCGGTCGCGACCTTGAGGATCGTGTTGGCGCGCTGGTCGAGCGACTTCACCAGCCAGTTGGCCGAGCTCAGGCGCTCCGATAGGTATGCCTTATCGCCATCGGCCTTCGCTGTCGCAGAGATGCGCGCGTAGTAGCGCGTGTTGACCAGCACGCTAGGCAGCGTGTCGGCGTTGAGTTCGATCAGCCAGCCGCCCATCGGGCGCGCGCGCACGAACACGTCGGGCACCACGGTCTGCGCGAGATCGGTGCCGAAGGCGAGGCCCGGCTTCGGGTTGAGCGCCTTGATCTCGGAAATCATGTCGAGCACGTCTTCGCTGCCCTGTCCCGACGCCTTGCACAGCGCCGGCACGTCGTTGCGCGCCACCAGATCGAGGCGAGCGAGCACCGCCTGCATGGCGGGATCGAGACGATTCTGTTCCTTGAGCTGCAGTGCCAGGCACTCCGCCAGGGTGCGGGCGAACACGCCGGCGGGATCGAAGCGCTGCATGCGGCCGAGGGTCGCCTCGACGCGCTCCACCGTGGTGCCGACCGCGTCGGCCACCGCTTCCAGGTCACCGACCAGGTAGCCGGCCTCGTTGACGAGGTCGATCAGTTGCACGCCGATGACGCGGTCAACGACGTCGCCGATGTCGAGACCGAGCTGCGAACGCAAATGATCCTGCAGCGACTCGTCCTTCGAGGTCGATTGCTCAAAGTCGAATTCTTCCGAGTCGAAATCGCTGCGCCCGCTCTTGGTGCGCAGGAACATATCGCCGCCGTTGTCGCCCACAGCGGGCTCGTCGGCATTCATCGCCTCGCGCATGCCGACGTCGAGCGGCGTCTCATCGACCTTGCCCTCGCGCACGATGGTGTCGAGCGCGGTGGTCGATTCGTGCGTCTTCTCGGTGAAGGCGTCGCTGCCGGTCGGCACTTCGTCGGCCGGATTGCGCTCAGCCTCGCGCTTCTCCAGTAGCGGGTTCTGCTCCAGCTCGCCTTCGACGTAGTCGGCGAGTTCGAGGTTGCTGAGCTGCAGCAGCTTGATCGCCTGCTGCAGCTGCGGCGTCATGACCAGGGTCTGTGCCTGGCGGAGCTCTAGTCTGGGTGTGATTGCCATGCTGGGGCGCGCTAAAGGCTGAAGCGCTCTCCCAGATAAACGCGCCGCACGTCCTTGTGGGCGACGATCTCGGCCGGCGCGCCCTCCATAAGGACGCGGCCCTCGTGCAGGATGTAGGCGCGATCGACCATGTCGAGCGCCTCGCGCACGTTGTGGTCGGTGATCAGCACGCCGATGCCGCGATCTTTCAGGTGCGAGACAAGGTCGCGGATGTCGGCGACGGCGATCGGGTCGATGCCGGCCAGCGGCTCGTCGAGCAGCATGAACGACGGGCGCGTCGCCAAGGCGCGGGCGATCTCGACGCGGCGGCGCTCGCCGCCGGAAAGAGCCTGGGCTGGCGTGCGACGCAGATGGCTGATGGAGAATTCGGCGAGCAGCTCGTCCAAGAGCGCCTCGCGGGCATCGCGCATCGGTTCGACGACTTCGAGCACGGCGCGGATGTTGTTCTCGACCGACAGGCCGCGGAAGATCGACGCCTCTTGCGGCAGATAGCCGACGCCGAGGCGCGCGCGCCGGTACATCGGCAGCGTCGTGATGTCGTGGCCGTCGAGAAAGATGTTGCCGTAGTCCGGCGCGATCAACCCGGACAGGATGTAGAAGCACGTCGTCTTGCCGGCGCCGTTAGGGCCGAGGAGGCCGACGGCTTCGCCGCGCTGCAGCGATAGCGACACCTCGCGCAGCACCGGGCGGCGCTTGTAGCCCTTGCCGATCTTGTGGGCGAGCAGGCCGTCATTGCGCGCAATGAGGCGCGGACCGTTGGAGTCCTTGGGCGCCTCGTCAGGCGTGGGTTTGGAGCCGGCTTGCGTCATGGGGGACCATTGCGCCCGCGCCTAGGGAGCTGGCGCTCCCGGCTCGGTCGGAACGAAGAGACCCCGCACGCGGCCATCACCGCCGGCGGCGCCTGCTCCTCCCTCCATGCGGCTGGTACCTGTCGCAAGGTTCAAGACCAATCGTTCACCACGCAGGACGTTCTCGCCTCGGGTGAGTACCACGGTACCGGTTAACGTAATGATACCGGCACCGACGTCGTACGTGGCCGTGGCGCCTTGCGCGGTTTCCTGCGGCGTGGAGAGGAAAACGCGGCCCGTGGCGTCCAGGCGGTTGATGGCGTTCGGTGCGCCGCCGGTGGCGTAGGCGACCAGCAGCTTGTCGGCGCGCAGCAGCAATACGCCCTGGGTCGCGTTGACATTGCCGGCAAAGGTCGCGGTACGCCGATCCTGCTGCACGTCGAGAGTGTCGGCGATGATCTCAATCGGATCGCGCGTGTTCATCTGGGTCGCCGCGATCTGCGCGGCGGCGCTGGTCACGCCCAGACTCAGGCTCAGCAACACGAGCAATGCGACGCGCATCAGGCGCCCTCGCCGGCTGGGTTCATGACGACGCGGACGCCGCCCGAGAGAACCAGGCGCTTATCGGTGCTGGAGAACGTCATCGTGCCGGCGTTCAGCACCCCGAGCGGCCCGTGGCCCTCAATCGGCTCGCGGCTGATCACCGTGCCTTCGAGCAGGTTGACCACCGCGTTGGTGGCGTGCAGCTCGAAGCCGACGTTGGAGAAGATATCGATGACGCCGGTCAGCGCCAGCGTGCGGTCGGTGCGGCTGTACTCGCCCTTGCCGGCGGTGATCGACAGCCAGGTGCCGTCGGCGGTGGTGATGTCGGCCTGCAGGGTCGTCAGATCGAACACGTCGAATCCCTGCTTCTGCACCGCGCGCTCGGCTGTGACGACAAACGGGCGGTTGGCCGAATCGGTGCCGGCGAAGCGCGCCTTGGTTACGCCCAGCTGGCCGTCCTTGTCGCGGGCGAGGTCGGCGAACGAGAAGCGGAAGCCTTCTTCGCTGCCGTAGATCTGCGGCCACGCGGCGATCAGGCTGATCAGCACCACCGCGGTCAGCGGCAGCAGGAACTTCATCAGGCCGACGAACCGGCTGTAGCGCCGGCTGCGCCGCACGTCGGGCGCGCGCCGGGCCGCCTGGGCGTCGAGGAGGAGGCGCGGCAACGGGCTCATTCGCCGTCGCGCGGGTCGGCGACATCCATGTCGACCCCGGCCCGCAGGCAATCGTGGATGTGCAGAATGCCGACGGCGCGGCCTTCGGCGTCGGCGACGAACAGGCTGGTGATGCCCTTGCCGCCGTTGGCCGCGGTCATGCGGCCGAGGGCTTCGGACGCCAGCACCTCGGGCAGGATGGTCTTCGGGTTGGGCGTCATCACCTCGTCCACGGTGCGGTCCAGCAGGCCGTGCGCCATGTGCCGGCGCAGGTCGCCGTCGGTGATAATGCCGACCAAGTGGCGCCGGGCGTCGATGACGCCGACGCAGCCAAAGCTTTTGCGCGACATCTCGAGCAGCGCCTCGGTCATCGCCGTAGCGGGCGCGACCAGCGGGACGGCGTCGCCGGTGTGATAGAGGTCGAGCACCCGCACCAGCTTGCGCCCAAGCTTCCCGCCCGGATGCAGTGCCTGGAAGCTCTCTTTGGAGAACCCGCGCTTGTCGAGCAGCGCGACGGCCAGTGCATCGCCGAGCGCCAGCATCATGGTGGTGGAGGTCGTGGGCGCGAGGCCCATCGGGCACGCCTCGGGCATGCGCGGCAGCGCCAGCACGATGTCGGAGGCGCGCCCCAGGGTCGAGTCGCCCCGGCCGACCATGCCCAGCAGCGGAATCGAGAAGCGGCGGCAATGGGTGATGATGTCGGCGAGCTCCGCCGTCTCGCCCGAATTGGACAACGCCAGCACCGCGTCGTCGCGCGTGATCATGCCGAGGTCGCCATGGCTCGCCTCAGCTGGATGGACGAACAACGCCGGCGTGCCGGTGCTGGCCAACGTCGCGCCGATCTTGCGCGCCACATGGCCGCTCTTGCCCATGCCGCTGACGACGACGCGTCCGCGCACGGCGAACAGCAGGTCGACCGTACGCTCGACGGCAGCGCCCAGGCCGGCGCCCAATGCGGTCTCGATCGCCCGCAGCGCTTCCGCCTCAAGCGACAGAACGCGGGCCGCCGCCGCCAGCGTTGGGCTGGGGGACGTGCGCTCGATCGGCTGGCGGGCGGACTTAGAAACGCGTGCCACGCAGGCTCCGGGGTCGCAAAACGGCCGGAAATGGCCGAAATTCGTGCCAACTATGGTCGGCTCGGCCTCGGAAGGCAACCGGCATGATTATTGCTGTGATAGCAGCGCGTTAACGAATCGTTAACCTCTGCCGATTCGGCAAGCTCCCTAGTGCGCGAAGATATCCACGTCGCTCCACCCGGCCAGGTCGAGCTCGGCGCGGGTGGGCAGGTAGGCGAACGACGCCAGCGCCAGCTGCAGGCGGTTCTCGCGGGTCAACATGCGCTCCAGCTCCGCTTTCAGGCGGTGCAGGTGGAGGACGTCGGAGCCGGCGTAGGCGATCTGCTCTTCGGTCAGGGTGTCGGCGCCCCAGTCGGACGACTGGACCTGTTTGGACAGCTCGATGCCGAGCAGTTCCTTGCACAGGTCCTTCAGGCCATGGCGGTCGGTGTAGGTACGGCCGAGCTTGGAGGCGATCTTGGTGCACCAGATCGGCGTCGTCGGGACGCCGAGGTAGTGGCGCAGGGTTGCGACATCGAAGCGCGCAAAGTGGAACAGCTTGGTGACCTTCTGGTCCTCAAGAAGAGCACGCAGGTTGGGTGCGCCGTACTCGCCGCGGCGGAACTGGACAACGTGCGCGTTGCCGTCACCGCTCGACAGCTGGACCAGGCAGAGCCGGTCGCGGGTGGGCGCCAGGCCCATAGTCTCCGTGTCGATCGCCACGCAATCGCCGAACCGCAGGCCGGCCGGCAGATCGCCGCGATGCAGGGTGACGGTCACGCCGCTACGCCGCTCCGCGCGGAGCCACGGCGGTGAAGAAGATTGGTGCCCAGGAGAGGACTCGAACCTCCACGACCTTGCGGCCGCTAGTACCTGAAACTAGTGCGTCTGCCAATTCCGCCACCTGGGCACTATTGGGGCAGGGCTTGCGTTTGAGGCCCCTCGGGTACCGGTCGGCAGCGGCTATGTCAACGACGCTTTCCCCGGAGGGCCGGCGGCGCCCTCCGGAACGCGCGACATTCAGTCCACGTTCGCGGCGGCGCAATGAGCGCGCTAGTATGCGCGCCCGCGGGGGGACAAGCGTTGGCTGACACGGGCGGACTCATCACAGTTTTCGGCGGCTCCGGATTCCTGGGCCGCTACCTGGTCAAACGCCTGGCAGCGACCGGGCGGCCAGTCCGCGTCGCCGTGCGCGATCCCGAGGGCGCTCTGTTCCTGCGCCCCATGGGCGCGGTGGGCCAGATCGACCTTGTCGCTGCCAACGTGCGCGACGACGCCTCGGTGGCGCGCGCCGTGCGCGGTGCCGCCGCGGTGGTCAACATGGTCGGCGTGCTCGCCGAGCGCGGGCGGCAGACGTTCGATGCGGTGCATGTCGACGGCGCCGAGCGCGTCGCCAGGGCGGCGCGGTCCGCAGGGGCCGCGCGCTTCGTGCATGTCTCGGCGGTCGCCGCCGACGCGGCCAGCCCGTCGCGCTACGGACGCTCCAAGGCAGCGGGCGAGACCAAGGTGCGTGCAGCGTTCCCGGACGCGATGATCGTGCGGCCGTCCATCGTGTTCGGTGCCGAGGATGGATTCCTCAACCGCTTCGGCGCGCTGGCGCGCCTGTCGCCGGTGCTGCCGGTGTTCGGTGACCATGACGGCTGCCGCTTCCAGCCGGTCTATGTCGGCGACGTCGCCGAGGCGTTGTTCCGCATCGTCGGTACACGCGAACCCGCCGGCCACCTGTATGAGTTCGGCGGCCCGGACACCTTCACGTGGCGCGCGATTCTCGAATTCGTGCTGCGTGAAACCGGGCGCCGCCGTCCGATCGCCAGCCTGCCGTGGGCGGTTGGCTTGCTCGCGGCCCTGGTGTCGCCGGTCCTGCCGCTCGCGCCGCTGCGCGTGACGTTCGATCACCTGCGCCAGCTGCACCGGGACACGGTGGTGTCAGGACGCGCCCGCGGGCTCGTGGATCTCGGCGTCGCGCCGACTCCGGTCGCCACCATCGCCCCATCGGTGCTGGAACGGTTCCGCCGCAACGCCCTCGTGATGCCGCGCCTGGTCTAGGGACCCCGCGACGGGGGTGTTGCAAGCGTCGCGCGGAACGCGCGCTAGGCGCGCGTAGCGTGCCTTCGGCACGACGCCGGGCGCGGGATGACTACGTGTAGACGACGTAGAGAATGCAGGCACCGAGGATGACGCGGTAGAGGGCGAACGGCGCCAGCGAGCCGCGGCGCAGCCACTGCATCAGGAACGCGATCGCCACGTAGCTGGCAACGAACGAGACGGCCGCGGCGATCAGCCCGTCATAGCTGCCATGCCACTCGCCGGCACGCGACAGCAACCAGCTATTCCACCCTGTCAGGGCGAGCACCGGCACGACGCCGATCAGCAGGGCGAAGCGTGCCGCGTCCGTACGCTCGAAGCCGAACAAGCGCAGCGCGATCATGGTGACGCCGATGCGACCGGCGCCCGGCACCAGGGCGATGGCCTGGGCGATGCCGATGACCAGCGCGGTCGCGCCGCTCATGTGCTCGATGCGGCGCAGGCGCATGCCGAGCCGGTCGGCGACGAACACCAGCAGCCCGAACCCGACCATCGTCCAGCCGAGCCAGAGCAACGTCATCTCGCCGCCGATCTGGCGGCCGAGCAGCAGCAAGGCAATGCCAGCCGCGACGGCCGGTACCCAGCCGACGAACAGGCGCACGGCGAGGCGCGCGTTCTCGCTGTTGCGGCCGACGCTGAGGTGATAGCCGCCGACCAGTGCCTGCATCATCTCCCTGCGGAAATACGCGGCGGCGGCCAGCACTGTGCCGAGGTTCAACAGCAGGACCACGCCGGGATCGAGCGGGGCCGGCAGGACGCGCGCAAGCAGCGCCAAGTGCGCCTCGGCTCCGACGGGCAAGAATTCTGTGACGCCCTGGACGGCAGCCAGCGCGAATATGTGCAGCAGGTCCACGCGCGGGCCTCGACGCGGGAGGAAGGCGGCTCAACCCAAGTTTCGCCGATTGCCCCCCCACACGCAATGAAGCGCGCACAATTCCGTGCCATTTCCTTGCCCGGCGCTCGCGCCGGGGCGCGCCGCCCTGTAGAAGAGACGCGGGCTGCATTCGCGGGTCCAGGATGCGCACGCTCTATCACGGCTGGCTCTCTCCCTTTTCGCGCAAGGTTCGCATTGTCCTCGGCGAGAAGGGTCTTGAGTTCGACCTAGTCGTCGAAAAGGACTGGGAGCGCCGCCGCGAGTTCCTGATGCTCAATCCCGCGGGAACCGTGCCCGTGCTGGTGGAGCAGGACGGCGCCGTGTTTTCCGACGCCAACGCCATCTGCGAGTACCTCGACGAGTCGCACAGTCCCGGCGCGCTGGCTGGCACCGAGGCGCGCGACCGGGCCGAGACGCGGCGCCTGGTCGCGTGGTTCGACCAGAAGTTCTTCCGCGAGGTGACCAGCAACCTGGTGGGCGAGAAGCTCTACAAACGCTTCATGGGCATGGGCACGCCGGACTCGGGCGCCATCCGCGCCGGCCACGCCAACCTGGTGCCGCACCTCGAATACATCGCCTGGCTGTGCGACCGCCGCACCTGGCTCGGCGGCGCGAACTTTGGCTTGGCCGACATCGCCGCCGCCGCACAGATCAGTTGCGTCGACTATCTCGGCGATGTGCCGTGGGCCGGGCACGCCGGCGCAAAAGACTGGTACGCGCGGGTGAAGTCGCGGCCGAGCTTCCGGCCGCTGCTGGCCGACTACATCCCTGGCCTGCCGCCGCCCAAGCACTACGCCAACCTGGATTTCTAAGCGTCGTGCCGGAGGCACGCCTACGCAAGGGTACGCCGGACGCGCGAGAAGCGATTCGATCGCGCGCGCTCGCGGCCGGATTCGATGCCGTCGGCTTTGCCCGTCCCGATTCCGCCGTCGCAGCAGGCGAGAAGTTGCGCGCGTTTCTCGCCGCCGGCCGCCATGGCGACATGGCCTGGATGGAGCAGCGCACCGAGTGGCGCGCCGATCCCACCGCGCTGTGGCCGGACGCGCGCACGGTCATCGTCTGCGCGCTCAACTACGGCGGCACTGTGGATGACCTCGACCCCAGCCACGGCGTGCTCGCGTCGTATGCCCGCGGCCGCGACTACCACGAGCTGCTCAAGGGCAAGCTGAAGTTCGTCGCCGACTTTGTCTACGGCAAGCTGGGCGCCGACGTGAAGGTGTTCACCGACACGGCGCCGGTGATGGAGAAACCGCTCGCCACCGCCGCCGGACTCGGCTGGCAGGGCAAGCACACCAACCTGGTGTCGCGCGAATTCGGCTCGTGGCTGCTGCTGGGTGAGATCTTCACGACGCTCGACCTCGGCGCCGATGCGGCCGAGACTGATGCCTGTGGCACCTGCGCGCGCTGCCTGGAGGTGTGCCCGACCGCGGCGTTCCCGGCGCCCTACCAGCTCGACGCGCGGCGCTGCATCTCGTACCTGACCATCGAACACGCCGGCCACATCGCCGAAGAATTCCGTGTGCCCATGAGCAACCGCATCTTCGGCTGCGACGACTGTCTCGCGGTGTGTCCGTGGAACAAGTACGCGCAAGCGGCGCGCGAAACCAAGCTGTTGCCGCACCAAGGCACGACCGCGCCCGCGCTTGCCGAACTGGCGGCTCTCGACGAAGCAGGGTTCCGCACCCGCTTCGCCACCACGCCGATCAAGCGTTCCGGACGCGACCGCTTCGTGCGCAACGTGCTGATCGCCATCGGCAACTCCGGCGACCGTTCGCTGATCGAAATTGTGTGCGCGCGCCTCGACGATTCGTCGCCGCTGGTGCGCGCCATGGCGGTGTGGGCGCTGTTCCGCCTCGACCGCGCGGCGTTTGACTCGGTGCGCGCGCAACAGCTCGCGCACGAAGTTGACGAAGGCGTACGCGCCGAATGGATGCGCGCCGCATGAGCAAGCTGTTCTGCTTCGGCCTCGGCTACAGCGCGCTGGCGCTGACCGCGGACCTTCCCGACGACTGGGTAGTCGCCGGAACATGTACGACGCCTGAGAAACAGGCGGCGCTCCGCGACGCCGGCATCGAAGCGCACCTGTTCCATCGCGAACAGCCGTTGCCCGCCGGCGCGCTCGCCGGCACCACCCACCTGCTGGCCAGCATCCCGCCCGACGATTTCGGCGATCCGGTGCTCGACGCCCACGCCGCCGACCTCGCAGCGATCGCTAAGGGCCTGCGCTGGGCCGGGTACCTCTCCACCACCGGTGTCTACGGCGACCGCGGCGGTGCCTGGGTGGACGAGACCGCCGACCTGACGCCGTCTGGCACGCGCGGCTGGCGCCGGGTGAAGTCCGAGGCGGGCTGGTTCATGCTGTTTACCGAATCCGGCGTGCCGTCCCACATCTTTCGTGTCGCCGGTATCTACGGACCCAACCGCAGCCCGCTCGACCAGCTGCGCGCCGGCACAGCGCACCGCGTCGACAAACCCGGCCAAGTGTTCTCACGCGTCCACCTCGACGATCTGGTCGCGGTGCTGCGCGCATCGATGGACAAACCCAATCCGGGCCGCGTCTACAACGTGTGCGACGACGAGCCGGCATCGCCGGCCGCGGTGACTGCATTCGCCGCCAACCTGCTCGGGGTGCCGCCGCCACCGCTGGTGCCGTTCGCCGAAGCCAAGCTGTCCGAGGTCGCGCGGTCGTTCTATGACGACAACAAGCGGGTCCGCAACGACCGCATCAAGACCGAGCTCGGCGTAAGCCTGCTCTACCCGGACTACCGCGGCGGGCTGGCCGCCCTGGTCAAAGAGTCTTCGGTGTGACGGCACAACTCGTCCGCGGCGCGGACGATCTGCCCCAGCTCATGCGGGCGCGATAGGCGGTGGCCGCCGTCCTTGATCACGGTCAGGCTGGCGTCGGGACAGTCGAGCTGGTTCAGCAATGCTTGCGATAACTTGGCCGGCACGGATTGGTCGGCGCTGCCGTGCAGCAGCCGCACCGGCACGCCGATGGCAAGGCGCGCACGCAGCACCAGATGCTTGCGGCCGTCCTCGATCAACTCGCGGCTGACGACGATTTCGCTGTCGCCGTCGGGCGACGGGCTGCGCCACGGCTTGCCGCCCAGGATCGCCATGCGCGTGGGCGTGTCGAACGCGTCCCACATCAGGGTCTCGGTGAAATCGGGCGCGGCGGCGATGCCGATCAGCCCGGCGACGCGCTCGGGGCGCAGCTGGGCGACGCGCACCATGATCCATGCCCCCATACTGGAGCCGGCCAGGATCAGGGGCCCGGTGGTGATCTCGTCCACCACCGCGAGGGCGTCGCCGATCCACGTCGACAGGGTGCAGGACTCGAAGTCGCCGCCGGTCTCGCCGTGGCCCTGGTAGTCGAAGCGGGTGAAGGCGCGTCCGCTGGCGCGGCAATAGGCTTCGAGGGCCAGCGCCTTGGCACCGTTCATCGACGACCGGTATCCGGTCAGGAACAGCATCCCGGGCGAATTGCCGAGGATGCCGCGATACGCGATAGTGACGGCGGCCCTTGCCCCATCGCGCGCTGGCGTGTCGCCTGGGCGGCGCAATCGGCTGGGGGGAGTTGCCGCGCTCGGGCGCGGGCTGCTTTCGGCCTCCGGGAAACTCATTGATCTTCGGCTCAGAGACTAGCACCGCACATCCCGACGCAGCAGAGGCGCCGTTGCGTAGTGCGCCCGCCGTCATGCAGGTCCTGCCGGCAATGAACGGTGGCGGCGTCGAACGCGGCGTCATCGACGTTGCCGCAGCGCTGGTCCAAGCCGGCTGGCGCGCCATCGTCGCCTCGGCCGGCGGACCGTTGGTGCGCGACCTAATGCGCGCTGGTGCCACCCACGTCACGCTGCCGATCGACGCACGCAACCCGTTCCTGTTCCGCCGCAATGCCCGCTTGATCGCAGCCGCCGCGCGCGAGCACGACGTCAGCCTGATCCACGCCCGCAGCCGGGCGCCGGCATGGGCGGCGCGTGGGGCGGCGCGCAGCCTCGGCGTGCCGTTCGTCACCACGTTCCACGGCTGGTACAGCCATTCGAACCCGGCCAAGCGCTACTACAACTCGATCATGCTCAAGGGCGATCGCGTCATCGCCATCTCGCAGTTCATCGCCAAGCACATTCGCACCGTCTACCGCATCAACGACGACCGCATCGTCACCATCCCGCGCGGCGTCGATTCGGCGACGTTCGATCCGGCCGCGGTCTCGGCGCCGCGTCTCGCCCGCCTGTCGAAGGCCTGGCGCCTGCCCGACGGCGTGCCGGTGATCATGCTGCCCGGCCGCCTGACGCGCTGGAAAGGCCAACGTGTGCTGCTCGAAGCGCTGCCGCGCCTGCGCCACCGCGACTTCGTCTGCGTCATCATCGGCGGCAGCGGCGGCCACACGCGCTACGCGCGCGAACTCGAAGACCTGGTCGCCGAACGTCAGCTCGAACGCCACGTGCGCTTCGTCGATCATGAGAGCGACATGGCGGCCGCCTACATGCTGGCCGACGTGGTCGTCTCGGCCTCGACCGACCCGGAAGCCTTTGGCCGCGTCAGCGCCGAGGCCCAGGCGATGGGCCGCCCGGTCGTCGCCACCAGCCACGGCGGCACGATGGAGACGGTGATGCCCGGCGAAACCGGCTGGCTGGTGCCGCCCAACGACCCGGACCTGCTCGCCACCTACCTCGACCAGGCCCTCGATCTCGACAGCGCGGCGCGCGAAGTCCTCGCCCGCCGCGCCCGCACCCACATCCTGCGCAACTTCAGCCTGCAAGGCATGTGTGCCGCGACCCTCGACGTCTACCGCTCGCTCGTGTTCCCGAAGGCCCCGCGTTAGGACCGGATGCGGCGGATCCTTGTCATCAAGCATGGCGCGTTGGGCGACTTTGTCCTGGCGACCGGGCCGTTCACGGCCATTCGCGCGCACCATCTGGGTGACAATGTCACGCTGCTGACGACGCCCCCGTTCGTCGATCTGGCACGCCAGAGTCGGCTGTTCGATCAGGTGTGGGTCGATACGCGGCCCAAGATCTGGAACGTGTCGCGCATGTGGGAACTGCTGCACCGCTTGCGCGAACACGACATCGCCCGCGTCTATGACCTGCAGACGTCCAAGCGCTCCAGCTTTTACTTCCGCCTGATGCGGCGCCCCAAACCGGAATGGTCGGGGATCGCGCGCGGCGCGTCGCATCCGCACGTGTGGGCCGAGCGCGTGCACATGCACACGGTCGATCGCCAGGCCGAGCAGCTGCGCCTCGCCGGCATCTCCCATGTTCCGCACCCCGACCTGTCGTGGGTGAAGGCCGACCTCACCCACCTTGATCTGCCGCGGCCGTTTGCGCTGCTGGCGCCCGGCGGTTCGGCCCACCGGGTAGAGAAGCGCTGGCCGGCCTCGTACTTCGCCGACCTGACACGCCAGCTGATCGCGGCCGGCCTCGGCGTGGTCGCGGTCGGCGGACCGTCTGACGCCGCCGCGACCCACGCGGTGGCCCAGGCGGGCGGCATCGACCTGTGTGGTCACACCACCTTGGCCGAGCTGGTGGAGCTGGCCCGCCGTGCCCAGGTGGCCATCGGCAACGACACGGGGCCGATGCACCTGGCGGCAACGGCCGGGTGCCGTTCGATCGTTTTGTTCTCCAAGGCGTCCGATCCGGCCCTATGCGCGCCACGCGGCCCGGTGGTGCGCGTGCTGCGGCGTCCGATCCTGGCCCACTTGCCCATGGAGGAAGTTCTGGAGGCGGCGCTCAAGGCCCGCAATCCTTGACACTCAAGCGAATCGCCGTACCTTCCGGCCCGGTTTCCTTAAGAAAAGCAGGCTTCTCGTGGTTGCCCTGACGCTCCCGGACGGCAAGGTCCGCTCGTATCCCGGCCCGGTCACGGGCGCCGAACTCGCTAAGGACATCGGCCCTGGGCTCGCGAAAGCCGCCATGGCCATTCGCGTGAACGGCAAGGTGTGGGACCTGACCCGACCCATCGAGCTGGACGCGACAGTCTCTATCGTCACGCGCAAGGACGACGACGCTACCGTGTACGACATCATCCGCCACGACACGGCGCACATCCTCGCCGAGGCGGTGAAGGAGCTGTACCCCGAGACGCAGGTCACGATCGGCCCCAACGTCGAGGACGGCTTCTATTACGATTTCGCGCGCAAGACGCCGTTCACGCCGGAAGACCTGGCGCGCATCGAAGAGCGTATGCGCGAGATCGTGAAGCGCAACGAGCCGCTGGTGCGCGAAGTGTGGGATCGCCAGAAGGCCGTCAGCTTCTTCGAGGGCCTGGGCGAGAAGTACAAAGCTGAGATCATCAACGCCTTCCCGCCCAACGAAGAAGTCAGCGTCTACAAGCAGGGCACGTTCATCGACCTGTGCCGCGGCCCGCACGGCCCCACCACGGGTCACGTCGGCACGGGCTTCAAGCTGATGAAGATCGCCGGCGCGTATTGGCGCGGTGATTCGAAGAATGAGATGCTGCAGCGCGTCTACGGCACGGCGTGGCGCGACGAGAAGGAACTCGCCGCGTACCTGACGCGCCTCGAAGAGGCCGAGAAGCGCGACCATCGCCGCCTGGGCCGCGAGATGGACCTGTTCCATTTCCAGGAAGAAGCGGCCGGCATGCCGTTCTGGCACGCCAAGGGCTGGACGCTGTACCGCGTGCTGGAGGACTACATCCGCGCGCGCCTGAAGAAGGCCAACTATATCGAGGTGCACACGCCGCAGCTCATCGACCGCTCGCTGTGGGAGCAGTCGGGGCATTGGGAGAAGTTCGGCCAGAACATGTACACGACCGAGTCGGAAGACCGGACGTGGGCGCTGAAGCCGATGAACTGCCCGGCGCACATCCAGATCTACAAGCAGGGCCTGAAGAGCTACCGCGACCTGCCGCTGCGCATGGCCGAGTTCGGCTGCTGCCATCGTTTCGAGCCGTCGGGCGCCCTGCACGGCCTGATGCGCGTGTGCGCCTTCACGCAGGACGACGCGCACATCTTCTGCACCGAGGCGCAGATCACGCCGGAGACCAAGGCGTTCTGCGAACTGCTGCTCGACGTCTACAAGGACTTCGGCTTCACCGACGTGCGGGTGAAGTTCTCCGACCGTCCCAAGGTGCGCGCCGGCTCCGACGAGACGTGGGACCGCGCCGAAAGCGCCCTGCGCGACGCCGCCAAAGAGGCCGGTCTCGAAGTGCAGCTCAACCCGGGCGAGGGCGCGTTCTATGGCCCCAAGCTTGAGTTCGTGTTGCGCGACGCCATCGGGCGCGACTGGCAGTGCGGCACGCTGCAGGTCGACTTCGTGCTGCCCGAGCGCCTGGGCGCCCAGTTCGTTGACGAGGACGGCACGCGCAAGCGCCCCGTCATGCTGCACCGCGCTATCCTGGGATCGCTAGAACGCTTCACGGGCGTGCTGATTGAGCACTACGCCGGACGCCTGCCGCTGTGGCTGGCACCCGTTCAAGTTTCCGTGGTCACGATCACGCAGGACAGCGACGCTTACGCTACCGAGGTCAACGAGCTGCTCAAGGCGGCCGGCCTGCGCCCGGTCCTTGACTTGGCCAACGACAAGATCAACTACAAGATTCGCGAGCATTCGCTGGCCAAGGTCCCGGTGATCCTGGCCATCGGCAAGCGCGAGGCCGAGCAACGTACCGTGTCCGTCCGCCGCCTCGGCTCAGAGCGCCAGGAAGTCCTTGCGCTCGATGAGGCGCTGACTAGACTTCGGCACGAAGCTCAGGTCGGCGGCCAGCATCTGCAGGCCGCCGCCGAGTGACGATCGGCCGCCCTTGAACGGCGGCCTCAACCCAGGGAGCGCTAGATTCGGAGACCACAAACGACGCCGCCCGTCCGCAAGGGCCCGCGCGTAAACGACATGATCAACGTCGCCACAGTGCGACTCATCGATGACAAGGGCGAAAACGTCGGCGTGAAGACGATCCAGGAGGCCATGGCCATGGCCGTCGCGGTGTCGCTCGACCTCGTCGAAATCTCTCCCAACTCCGACCCGCCGGTCTGCAAGATCCTCGACTTCGGCAAGTTCAAGTACGAGGAGCAGAAGAAGGCCAACGTTGCTCGCAAGAAGCAAAAGGTCGTCGAGGTCAAAGAGATCAAGATGCGACCGAACATCGACATTCACGACTACGACGTGAAGATGCGGGCGATGCGGGCGTTCCTCGACGAGGGCGACAAGGTGAAGGTCACCCTGCGCTTCCGCGGCCGCGAGCTGGCGCACCAGAATCGTGGTCTCGAAGTCCTCACCCGCGTCCAGGGCGACCTGGCGGCGATGGCCAAGGTCGAACAGTTCCCGACCATGGAAGGCCGCCAAATGACCATGGTGATCTCGCCCAAGTGACGGCGTGAGCCGTCATCGCGAGGCGCGTCAGCGCGTGACGCCGCAGGCGTGCTCAGCACGCTTGCGTGCTGACCGCACGACGGCGATCCAGACTGCTTGCAACACACTGGATTGCCACGCTCGCTTCGCTCGCTCGCAATGACGGGGGTGTAGGTGGACTTCCTCACCTTCTTCGGCCTGGCCGCCGTCACCGCGATGCTGGCGTTCTACGCCCTCGAAGACCGCGGCGCCGTCTTCATCCTGTGGTTCGCGACGGCGTGTCTGGCGGCCAGCGCCTACGGCTTTCTGCAGGGCGCCTGGCCGTTCGGGGCGGTGGAGCTGGTGTGGGCGGGAGTCGCGGTGCAGCGCTGGCGCCGGCGCCGCGGCTAGGGGCCGTGAGCCTCAGCCAGCCAAGGGAGCCACGAAAAGCCGCACCGGGGGCCGCCCGGTACTGTCCTAACCAGCCAGTACCGGCCGCCTTCTTGGCTTGCGCGGGCCAAGGTCAGTCGCTATAAACGCACGCTTTCCGGCTGCCCCCGTAAGTTGTTCTGTGGGGCCCGGAGCCAGGTTCCTGTCATGCCCAAGATGAAGACCAAGAGCGGCGCCAAGAAGCGCTTCAAGATCACTGCTTCAGGCAAGGTCCTGACGGCACAGGTCGGCAAGCGCCACCGCTTGATCAACAATTCGCCGAAGCGCACCCGCAACCTGCGCGGCACCGCGGCGCTCTCCAAGCCGGAAGCGACGCGTGCCAAGCAGTGGATGCCGTACGGCCGGAGCTAGATAGATGACTCGCGTATCCCGCGCCGTACCGCGCAAAGCCCGCCACGCCAAGATCTTCGAGCACGCGAAGGGCCAGCGCAACCGCGCCAAGAACAACTACCGGATCGCGTTCCGCCGCGTCACCCACGCACTCAAGTATGCGTACCGTGACCGCCGCGCCAAGAAGCGCGATTTCCGCGGCCTGTGGATCCAGCGCATCAACGCCGCCGCCCGTGAGCACGGCCTCACCTATGGCCGATTTATCTCTGGCCTCAAGGCCGCCGGCGTCGAGCTCGACCGCAAGGTGCTCGCCGACATCGCCGTGCGCGACCCTGGGGCCTTCAAGCTCCTGGTCGTGCAGGCTGCTGCCGCCGGAGCGTCCTAACGCTTCGGACGCACTCCTGAATTCCGCGTTGAAAAGGGGCCCCGTCCGCGTGGCCCCTTTTTCTTTGCCCGCGCCGCACGGCGCGCGCCTACTGGACGACGTCACATGGATGATCTCGACCGCCTGACCAACTCCCTGCTCGCCGAAGTCGCTACGACGGACAGCGCTGCCGCGGTCGAGGATCTGCGCGTCGCCGCCCTGGGCAAGAAGGGCAGCATCACCGGCCTGATGAAGACCCTCGGGGCCATGGATGCCGAGGAGCGCAAGGCTAAGGGCCAGGCGTTCAACGCCGCCAAGGACCGCATCAGCGCCGCGCTCGACGCGCGCAAGACGCAGCTCGGCCAGCGCGAGATGGACGCGCGTCTCTCCTTTGAGCGGGTTGACGTGACGTTGCCGGTGCGCGCCGAGTCCCAGGGCCGCATCCACCCGGTCAGCCAGGTGACGGAGGAGATCACCGCCATCTTCGCCGACATGGGATTCAAGGTCGCCGAAGGTCCCGACATCGAGGACGACTGGCACAACTTCACCGCCCTCAACATCCCGCCCAACCATCCGGCGCGGCAGATGCACGACACGTTCTATCTACCGCCCAAGGACACGGGCGAAACGATCCTCCTCCGCACGCACACGTCGCCGGTGCAAATCCGCCACATGATGTCGGGGCCGCCGCCGCACCGCATCATCGCGCCCGGCCGCACCTATCGCTGCGACTCGGACATGACGCACACGCCGATGTTCCACCAGGTCGAAGGTCTGGTGATCGATCGCAACATCCACATGGGTCACCTCAAGGGCTGCCTTGAGGAATTCACGCGCGCCATCTTCGGCATCCCCGACCTGCGCTATCGCCTGCGTCCGTCGCACTTCCCGTTCACCGAACCGTCTGCCGAGATGGACATCGGCTGCTCGCGCAAGGGCGGGGTGTTGAAAATCGGCGAGGGCGACGACTGGCTGGAGATTCTCGGCTGCGGCATGGTGCACCCCAAGGTGCTGGAAGCCGCCGGCATCGACCCCAACGAATGGCAGGGCTTCGCGTTCGGCATGGGTATCGACCGCATCGCCATGCTGAAGTACGGCATCCCCGATCTGCGCGCGTTCTTCGAAGCCGACGTACGCTGGCTGCGCCACTACGGCTTCTCCGCGCTCGACGTGCCGACGCTGTCCGGGGGGCTGGTGCGATGAAGCTCACCCTGTCCTGGCTCAAGGAGTACTTGGACACCGACGCATCCGTGCAGGCGGTGGCCGACAAGCTCACGTCGATTGGCCTGGAAGTCGAAAGCATCTCCGATCCGGCCGCGACCCTGCAGGCGTTCACCGTCGCCCACGTGTTGGAGGCCAAGCTGCATCCGGACGCCGATCGCTTGCGCCTGTGCACCGTGCAGACCGCTGCCGGAACGATGCAGGTCGTGTGTGGAGCGCCCAACGCGCGCACCGGCATGAAGGCCGTCTACGCGCCGATCGGCGCCACCATTCCGGCCAGCGGCGACGTGCTGAAGAAGGCCAAGATCCGCGGCGTCGAGTCGAACGGCATGCTGGTGTCCGAGCGCGAGCTCGGACTGTCCGACGAGCACGAAGGCATCATCGAATTGCCGGCCGACGCCCAAGTCGGCGCCTCGTTCGCCGCCCTGCGCGGCCTCGACGATCCGGTCATCGACGTCTCCATCACGCCGAACCGCCCCGACTGCCTCGGCATCTACGGCATCGCCCGCGACCTCGCCGCCGCCGGCCTGGGCAGGTTGAAGCCGCTCGCCATCAAACCTGCGGCCGCCACGTTCAAGTCGCCCATCGGCGTGTCGCTCCAATTCACGCCCGAGACCGCGAGCGCGTGCAGCTACTTCGTCGGCCGCCTGGTGCGCAACGTGAAGAACGGCCCGTCGCCGGAATGGATGCAGAAGCGCCTGCGCGCCATCGGCTTGCGCCCGATCTCGGCGCTGGTCGACATGACCAACTACATGTCGTTCGCCTTCGCGCGTCCGCTGCACGTGTTCGACGCCGACAAAGTGAACGGCAACGTGCACGTCCGCCTGTCGCGCCAAGGCGAGAAGCTCGCCGGCCTCAACGGCAAGGAGTACGCGCTCGACGACCAGGTCACCGTGATCGCGGATGACTCCGGCGTGCTCGCCATGGGCGGCGTGCTTGGCGGCGAGCCGTCCGGCTGCACCGAGACGACCAAACATGTCTTCATTGAATCGGCGATCTTCGACACCCTGCGCACCGCGTCCACCGGCCGCCGCTATGACATCATCTCCGACGCGCGCTTCCGCTTCGAGCGCGGCGTCGATCCGGAATTCGTCGTCCCCGGCATCGAGGAAGCGACGCGCCTGGTGCTGGAACTCTGCGGCGGCGAGGCGAGCGAGCTTGTCTTCGCCGGCTCCAAGCCCGAATGGCGCCGCAAGATTGCGGTGCGGCCGGCCCGCGCGCACGAGCTTGCCGGCCTGGACCTTCCCGTCGCCGACGCCAGCCGCATTCTGCAGGACCTTGGCTTCACCGCCGAGCATCTGCCGGGCCACATCCTGGTCATGCCGCCGTCGTGGCGGCCCGACATTCACGGCGAGGCCGACGTGGTCGAAGAGGTGGTGCGTATCGCCGGCCTCGACAAAGTGCCGCCCGTGTCTCTGCCGCGCGCCCGCGGCGTCGCGCGCCCGGCGCTTAACGCGGCGCAAAAGCGCGTCGTACTCGCCAAGCGCACGCTCGCCGCGCGCGGCCTGCTCGAATCGGTGACCTTCTCGTTCACCTCCGCCAAGCTCGGCGCGCTGTTCGGCGCCACCAATCCGCGCCTCGTTCTGCAGAACCCGATCTCCGCCGACCTCGACACCATGCGGCCGACCGTGCTGCCGAACCTCGCCGCCGCCGTGGGCCGCAATCTCGACCGCGGCGCGGAGAACGTCGCGCTGTTCGAAGTTGGTCCGGCCTACGTCGATGAGACGCCCGACGGCCAACTGCGCATCGCCGGCGGCTTGCGTCAGGGCAACGCCAGCCAGCGCCAATGGTCCGGTCCGCCGCGCCCGGTGGACGCCTTCGATGCCAAGGCTGATGCCCAGGCCGTTCTCGAAGCCTGCGGCCTGCCCGCCAGCGCCGTCACTATCGAACCCGGCGCGCCCGCCTGGTATCACCCCGGCCGCTCCGGCACGGTGAAGATGGGCCCCAAGGCCGTGCTCGCCTATTTCGGCGAAGCACACCCAGGCGTTTTGGCAGCACTCGGCCTGAAAGGCCCGCTGGTGCAGTTCGAGGTGTTCCTCAACGCCATCCCGCTGCCCAAGGACAAGGGCACCAACCGGCCCAAGCTCAACGCCCCCGATCTGCTGCCGGTCAGCCGCGACTTCGCCTTCCTGGTGGATGCCACCGTGTCCGCCGCGGCTTTGGTGCGCGCGGCCGAGAAAGCCGACCCGCTGATCGCCGCCGTGACACTGTTCGATGCATTCGCCGGCAAAGGCATCGACCCCGGCAAGAAGTCCCTCGCCATCGCCGTCCGCATCCAGCCGTCGGAAAAGACTCTGACAGATGTCGAGATCGAAGCGGTCGCCGCCCATGTCGTAGCGGCGGTCACCAAGGCGACTGGCGGGGTGCTGCGGACCTAGTCCGGAAAGGAAGGGGGCGCCCCTTGTGAAGGCGTCGCGTCGCCCGGCGGGACCAGGACCGGACCGACTGCTGGGAGTCTCTTCGCGGCAGCCCCCGACCACCTTGCCTTCGCCTCGGCGCGACACCATCTGCATCGAAGCCCGCGCGACCGAGTCCAAGTGGCGTGGGTACCAAGCACCGTAAATTCCGGTGGTTTACGGTGGTCGGCGGGACCTCGAGTGCCCCGGGTGCAAGGTAGTCACGCGTAAATCCCGCGTTATTTACGCGGACGGCAATCTCCGAGGGGAAAGGAGAGACGAAAGGGGTTGGTCCTGTGGGCCAACTTGTTACCCTAACCCCTAGCTGATAAAAGCCCCGCCATGGCGGCGATCCCGCACATCCGCAACTTCTCCATCATCGCCCACATCGACCACGGCAAGTCGACCCTCGCGGATCGGCTGATCGAGGCGTGTCACGGCTTGGAGGCGCGCGAGATGCAGGCGCAGGTACTCGACTCGATGGATATCGAGCGCGAGCGCGGCATCACCATCAAGGCGCAGACGGTGCGCCTCAACTACACGGCGCGCGACGGCAAGGAGTACATCCTCAACTTGATGGACACTCCCGGCCACGTCGACTTTTCCTACGAAGTCAGCCGGTCGCTGGCCGCGTGCGAAGGCTCCATCCTGCTGGTCGATGCCAGCCAGGGTGTCGAGGCGCAGACGCTGGCCAACGCCTACCTCGCCATTGAGGCCGGGCACGAGATCGTGCCGGTCCTGAACAAGATCGACCTTCCGGCCTCGGACCCCGACAAGGCCAAGGCGCAGATCGAGGAGGTCATCGGCCTCGACGCTTCCCAGGCCGTCCTCATCTCGGCGAAGACCGGCCAGAACATTCCCGAGGTGCTGGAGGCGCTGGTCGCACGCCTGCCGCCGCCCCAGGGTGACGTCAACGCAACGCTGGCCGCGCTGCTCGTCGACTCCTGGTACGACCCCTACCTCGGCGTCGTCGTGCTGGTGCGGGTCAAAGACGGCATCGTCAAGAAGGGTCTGAAGATCCGCATGATGGCGGCGAGTTCCGCGCACGTCATCGAGCAGGTCGGCGTGTTCACGCCGAAGCTCAAGCAGACCGATCAGCTCGGTCCGGGCGAAATCGGCTTCTTCACCGCCGGCATCAAGGAAGTCGCCGAGACCCACGTCGGCGACACCATCACCGAGGACCGCCGGCCAGTGGCGACGCCGCTGCCGGGCTTCAAGGCTTCGATCCCGGTCGTGTTCTGCGGCCTGTTTCCGATCGATGCCGCCGACTTCCCGCGCTTGCGCGAAAGTCTGGCCAAGCTGCGCCTCAACGACGCGTCGTTCCACTTCGAGGCGGAGACCTCGGCGGCGCTCGGCTTCGGCTTCCGCTGCGGCTTTCTCGGCCTGCTGCACCTGGAGATCATCCAGGAGCGCCTGAGCCGCGAGTTCGATCTCGACCTGATCGCCACGGCCCCGTCGGTCGTCTACCACCTGCACATGATCGACGGCACGGTGAAGGAGCTGCACAACCCGGCCGACATGCCGGAGGAAATGCGCATCAAGATGATGGAGGAGCCGTGGATTCGCGCCACCATCATGGTGCCGGACCAGTACCTCGGATCGGTGCTGAAGCTGTGCGAGGACCGGCGCGGCGAGCAGTCGAACCTGTCGCATACCGGCGCGCGCGCCATCGTCGAATACAAGCTGCCGCTCAACGAAGTGGTGTTCGACTTCTACGATCGCCTGAAGTCGATCTCGTCGGGCTACGCCAGCTTCGACTACGAGATCTCCGGTTATCGCGAGAACGACCTGGTGAAGATGAACATCCTCATCAACTCCGAGCCGGTCGATGCCTTGTCCACCATCGTCTTCCGCAAGAATGCCGAGCAGCGCGGCCGCGCGCTGTGCGAACGCCTCAAGGAACTGATCCCGCGCCAGATGTTCATCATCGCCATCCAGGCGGCGATCGGCGGACGCATTGTGGCGCGCGAGACCATCAGCGCCATGCGCAAGGACGTGCTTGCCAAGTGCTACGGCGGCGACGTGAGCCGCAAGCGCAAGCTTCTGGACAAGCAGAAGAAGGGCAAGAAGAAGATGCGGCAGTTCGGCAAGGTCGACATCCCGCAAGAAGCCTTCATCGCCGCCCTCAAGATGGGCGATAGCTGAGGCCACACGCGCATGACCGCAAGCAAGGACCCAGTTCAGGCCCAGTACGAGACGTGGGTCTACCCACTGCCGATCCAGGATTTGGCGGCGCCGGGCGAGCGCACCCAGCGCGACCTCGGTGACCCGCAGCGCAACTGGATCACCTACTGGCCGGCCGAGCCTGTTCGCGACGATCTCGACATCCTGATCGCCGGCTGTGGTGCCAATGCCGCTGCGCGATACGCGTTCCACAATCGGCGCGCGCGGGTGACGGGAATTGACCTCAGCGCCGCCAGCCTCGCCCACGAGCAAGTCCTCAAGCACAAACACGGACTGACGAATCTGACCCTGCACCAGGGTCGGCTTGAGGACGTGGCGTCGTACGGCGAGACCTTCGACTTCATCGAGTCGTCGGGCGTCCTGCACCACCTGCCCGATCCGGCCGCCGGCCTGCGCGCACTTGGTCAGGTCCTGCGGCCGAACGGCACCATCGCCATCATGTTGTACGGTGTCTATCCGCGGTTGCGTTTCCATATGCTGCGGGACTTGTTCCAGATGCTTGGGGTCGGCCAGACGCCGGCAGACGTCGCTTTTGTCCGGCGCGCACTGAAGTTGGTGCCCGAGGCCCAGACCGGGCGCGACCCCGCCGCGGCAAGTAAGGACTTGTCGTTCGATGCCGGCATCGTTGACACCATGCTGCACCCGCAGGACCGCGCCTACACGGTGCAGGAGTGCCTCGATCTGACGCGCGACGCCGGCCTGTCGTTCATGGGTTGGTGGGACAACAACCTGCGCTACCCCGAGGGCCACCTCGACGTCGCTTCGGACCTCTACGGCCGCATGGCCGCGTTGCCCGAAGAAGAGATTTGGAAAGCGATGGAGCTCTACTTGGGCCTCATCGGCCAGCACTCGTTCTGCGTCTGCCACCCGTCGAGGCCCACGCCGACCTATCAGGTCGACTTCACCACGGACGCTTTCCTCGACTTCATTCCGGTGCGCCGCAGCCAGGAGGCCATCCCTCCGCCGCAGGGCACGCCACCCGACTGCATCGCCGTCCAGCGTGGCAAGCAATCCGCGGCCTACGTTCTGAACCCGCCAGCCGTGGCCCTGTACCGCCAGGTCGATGGCACCAAATCCATCGGTGCCTGCCTCGCCGGCGCGGACACAGCGCTGGCCGGCCATGATCCGAAGGTGGTCGGACGCTCGGTGTTCACCTTCCTCTGGCGGGTCGGCTACATCTTCGTTCGCCTGCCGCCGGCGTAGCAGATTCAGCAGCATGCCACTTGCGAGGATCTAGTGATGCGCCGCGTTGCAGTGTCTCTGGCGGTAGTTTCGACTCTCTCCGCCTACGCGCTCTCGCAGCGCCCGGCGGTCGCCGCCGGCCCGTTCCGCGACGGCCAGTTCAAAGGGTCCGTCGCCGACGCGTACTTTGGGCCGCTGCAGGTCACGGCAGTCATCGCCAACGGCCAGCTCGTCGATGTGCAGATCGTCGAGTAGGAGGCGATCCAGATTCAGAGTGCGTCCGTGCACATCGTTTCCGGCGCGACGCCGACCAGTCGCGCGTTCTCAGACTCTCTCACGGCGGCGTCGAGGTGCACGGTCAGTCGGCCGACGGCGGCGCCTGGACCGTCGGCATTCGCCATTCATTCCAGCCGGACCGCATCGTCAAGGTGGTGCGCCTCAGCGACACGGGCATTGCGACCTCGGGAACCTATCTGCGCGGTCCGCATATTTACGATCCATGCACGGCCACGCGCCGGCGCTCGGCGTGGCCAGCGTCACGGTCATCGGTCCCGATGTTTACGAAGCGGATCGCTTCGCTACCGCCGCGTTCGCAATGGGCGAACGTGGCATCCGGTTCCTTGAGTCCCTCGATGGCTTCGAGGGCTACATGATCGACAACGACGGCATCGCCACGATGACCACCGGCTTCGTGCGCTACACGGCGTGACGATGAATCTCCTGGAACGTCTCGACGCGCTGCTCAACGGCGTGACCATGTACCGGTGGCCCGAGCCCGGCGGCTTCTTGCCCGCGAGATTCTCGCGCTGGTCGCCAAGGTAGCGGCCGAACGGCTGTGCGGACTGGAAGTCGTTGGGGTGTCGCCGCCGTACGACACGTCCGAGATCACCGCGCTGTTCGGTACCCGCGTCATCATCGACGTCCTGGGCTCGCTGGTGGCGCACGGCAAGATGGGTGCGCAAAAGCACATCATCGACAAACCGGTCGCGTACTAAGTGGTGCCGTCGCTGGTTGTGTTGGAATTGGCATGACGCGGTCTCCGGTAGGTTGAAGGTATCGGTTCAGGCGGCCAGGTCAATCGGCCGGTCGTCGGTCTTGGTGGTGAGCGTCTGCCAGCCATCGACCTTGCGCATGTTGATCTGGCC
>CAMDCA010000017.1 GCA_945889645.1 Rhizobium sp. Q54 | reverse complement strand
CCCGCGTCAGGCTGAACGGCATTCGGCTTCGTGATAGTGCTTGTCATGGCGTGGTCTCCTGTCCGGCGCGTCAAACGCCGCACTTGCTGGGGTTGAAGCACCCGGAGACTACGCCACCACCAATTCCAACCAACTTCGCGACGCCACCGAGCTGCGCCGGCGCCGACATTGGTTTCATCCCCAAAAACAGACAATGACGCGCGCCAGCACGTCACGTTCGAGCAGGCCGAAGGCGTGGAGCCCCTGCCGACGCAATTGCGCCTTCGCGAACTGTCCGCGGAGTTGCGCGCGTTGTTGTGGGAGGTTGTCTACGACGATTTTCAGAATGCGTCGCGACACCCGATCGACGGGGGCCCGCGGTACCTCGTGGATCCTTGGAGGGCGATCCTCTACGACATGCATGTGAAGCGCGACGCCAGGATGGCAGACGACTTCGGGACCGAGCAACTCCCACATGTTGCGAAGACGCGCGCGACTTTCGAGAAGGGCGACTACGTGGCGGTCCTCGGATGGCTGCAGTGGGCCTTGCGTCACCCCAAAAAGCCTTTCCGGTTTGCCGAGAGGATCGAGCGTGCGTTGCGGACCGCAAGGGCCGCCTATCGCGTCCTCGACAACGATACGATCGTGCCCAACGGGTCTCACGAGGAGAATCGCGTGATTGAGCAGGCCTTCGCCGCTCTGGCGAAGGCGGAATTTCGGGGCGCGCGAAGCCACCTACGCAAGGCTGCCCAAGAGTTGTCTGCCGGGCGCAACGCTGACAGCGTGCGTGAGAGCGTGCACGCAGTTGAGGCGGTCGCGCGTACGTTGGACCCCAATGCGCAGACTCTCGGTCCGGCTCTCGCTCGGCTTGAGGCGACGACAAAGCTCAACGGCGCGATGAAGCGGGGATTTGAGGCGCTCTATGGTTTTACGAATACAGAACAAGGTATTCGTCACGCCCTGCTTGAGAAGGATGCCCCTGCGGTGGATGAGGCGGATGCCCTTTTCATGTTCGGAGCCTCAGCGGCCTTCGTGTCGTATCTGATCGGCAAGGCGAGGGCGGCCGAGCTACTCAAGTAAGACCGAGTGCCGCTGTGGTGCCCGGCCGGCAGGGCGGGCCGCGCTACAAACCTCCCCGGGACCTACGGGCAGGAGGCCCATATGTCGCCATATCCTTTGGCCCGCGCGGCTCCACCCTGGTCGAATCTCCCAGCCTCCGCCATCCGACGCGTACCCCCTTGCCACCGGGTGCCTGCCTTTGAAACGATGGGGGTGCAGTAGCCTGCCGCGTTGCGGCTGACGGATTGCTGACGGCTGCATATTGGGCGGTGGGCGTTGCGCGCGGTGGCGCGCGACACAGTGGCGCTTCGCGCCTCGTCGGGGCGCGTTGCGCACAATCGGAGGAGGATCCGATGCCCGCACGCAATCCCATGGGCCCGCGCACCATTGCCCTCGTCGGCCCGTATCTGTCGGGCAAGACCACGCTGCTGGAAAACATCCTGTTCGCCACGGGGCGCATCAATCGCTTGGGCAAGGTCGATGAGAAGAACACCACCGGCGATTCGTCGGCCGAGGCGCGGGCGCGCGGCATGAGTGTCGAGCTCAACGTCGCGACCACGACGTTTATGGGCGAGACGTTCACGTTCCTCGACACGCCGGGCTCGATCGAGTTCGCGCAGGAGACGGCGGACGCACTGCAAGGCGCCGATGCCGCCGTGGTGGTGTGCGAAGCCGATCCCAACCGGGCGCCATCGCTGGTGCCGCTGTTCAAGGCGCTGGATGCGCTCGACCTGCCGCGCTTCGTGTTCGTCAACAAGATCGACCGCGCGTCGGGGTCGATCTCCGACCTGTTCGACGCGCTGCAGGCGAACTCCGCCAAGCCGCTGGTGCTGCGCCAAATCCCGGTGCGCGAGGGCGAGCACGTCACCGGCTACATCGATCTCGCCCAGGAGCGCGCCTACCACTACAAGCCCGGCAAAGAGTCCGAGCGCATCGACATTCCCGCCGGCGAGGCGGCGCACGAGAAGGCCGAGCGCGCCCGCATGCTGGAGAAGCTGGCCGACTTCGACGACAAGTTGATGGAGCAACTGCTGGAGGACGTGACGCCGCCAAAGGACAGCGTCCTGGCGCAACTGTCCAAGGACCTGTCCGAGGATCTGATCGCGCCGGTGTTCCTCGGCGCCGCCGATCGCATGGGTGGCGTGCATCGATTGCTGAAAGCGCTGCGGCATGAGACGCCGGGCTCGGCGCGTGCGGCGCGCAACCGTGGCGTGGACGAACTCGGCGAGCCGCTCGCCCATGTGCTGAAGACCGTACACACCGCGCGCGGCGGCAAGCTGTCGGTGGCGCGTGTGCTGCGCGGCGTGGTGAAGGACGGCATGACGCTCAACGGCGAGCGCGTGTCGGGATTGTTCCGCCTGCTCGGGGCGGCGACCGAGAAGCTCGACCAGGCCGGGCCTGGCGATGTGGTCGGACTGGGCCGCCTGGAGAAGGCGCACACCGGCGACACGCTGAGCACGGCCAAGGGCGAGAAGCCGCTGGCCAAGGCGCCGGTGCATCCGCCGGTGTACGCGCTGGCGCTGGCCGCCACCGATCGCAACGACGAGGTAAAGATCTCATCGGCGATGACCAAGCTGCTGGAAGAAGACCGCTCGTTGCGCTTCTACCACGACGACGAAACCAACGAATGGATCCTGGCCGGATGCGGCGAGATGCACCTGCGCGTCGCCGCCGACCGGCTGAAGAGCAAGTTCGGGCTGCAGGTCACTACCGGCCGCCCGCACGTCCCCTACAAGGAAGCAATCCGCAAGACGGTGACTCAGCCGGCCCGCTTCAAGCGCCAGTCGGGCGGCCACGGGCAGTTCGGAGATGTCACGTTGGAGATCAAGCCGCTGCCGCGCGGCTCGGGCTTCAGGTTCGAGAACGGCATCGTCGGCGGCGTGGTGCCGAAGCAGTTCATTCCGGCGGCGGAGGAGGGCGTGTCCGAATACCTCAAGCGCGGGCCGCTCGGCTTCCCGCTGGTGGACGTCGCGGTGAAGCTGGTGGACGGCAAGTACCACGACGTGGACTCGTCTGAGATGTCGTTCAAGACCGTCGGCCGCATGGCGATGCAGGAAGGCGCGCCGAAGTGCGATCCGGTCTTGCTGGAGCCGATCGTGCAGGTCGAGATCGCCGTCCCGTCGCACTACACCAACAAGGTCAACGCGCTGGTGTCGGTCCGCCGCGGCCACATCCTCGGCTTCGACGCGCGCGACGGGTGGCCCGGCTGGGACGTGGTGACCGCGCACCTGCCGCAGGTCGAGACCCGCGACCTCATCATCGAGTTGCGCTCCCTCACGGCCGGCGTCGGCACGTTCACGTCGAAGTTCGACCACCTGCAGGAACTCATCGGCCGGCTCGCCGACGAAGTCATCGCGGCGCGCACGACGGAGCCGCACGGACTCCACGCAAAGGCCTGACGCGCTATTCTCCCCCTCTCCCGTCTGTTGGCGGGGGAGGGTGGGGTGAGGGTGGGTAAGACCCTTTGCCGAGTCACGCGGGTTTGACTTGTTCCAAGCCCCCTGCCAGCGTCACAACGCCCTACATTCGGCAGGTAGAGCCCGTCTCACCACAGGAGTTGCGCGATGTTGATCAAGAACCCCCGCGGCTGGGAGTTGCCCGACTCGGCGGCGACGCCCGAGTCGTTGTTCCTCAACCGCCGCACCCTGGTGAAGGCGCTCGCCGCCGGTCCGATGCTGGCCAGCTTGCCGCTCGGTCTTGAGGCCGCCTTGGCGGCCGATCCGCCCGATCCGACCGCCGTGCTGTACCCGGTCAAGCGCAACGACAAGTACAAGGTCGATCGCGACCTGACGACCGAGAAGGCTGCCGGCTCGTGGAACAACTTCTATGAGTTCCTGGCGCAGGCCGGAGACATCACCGACCGCGCCGCCAAGCTGCCGGTGCGGCCGTGGGAAGTGGCGATCACCGGCATGGTCGAGAAGCCGACCAAGATCGCCTTCGATGACCTGATCAAGCAGATGCCGTTGGAAGAGCGCGTCTATCGCCACCGCTGCGTCGAGGCGTGGTCGATGACGGTGCCGTGGAGCGGCTTCCCGCTCAAGGCGCTGGTCGATTTTGCCAAGCCGCTCGGCTCCGCCAAGTACGTCACCATGGTGACGTTCCTCGACAAGGACATCGCACCGACCCAGCGCCAGTTCTTCGCCGGCTATCCGTGGCCGTACACCGACGGCCTGACCATGGAAGAGGCGACCAACGAGCTCGCCTTCATCGCCACCGGTGTCTACGGCAAGCCGATCGCCAAGCAGCACGGCGCGCCGCTGCGCCTGGCGGCGCCGTGGAAGTACGGCTTCAAGTCGGTGAAGTCGATCGTCGAGTTCCGCTTCACCGACCAGCGCCCGACGACGTTTTGGGAGACGCTGGCGCCGCGCGAGTACGGCTTCTGGGCCAACGTCAACCCGCAGGTCGATCATCCGCGCTGGAGCCAGGCGGACGAGCGCCTGCTGGGCGGCAACTTGCGCCGCGCGACCCTGCTGTACAACGGCTACGCCGAATTCGTCGCGCCGCTGTACGCATCCATGCCGCAGAACCGCACCTTGTTCATGTAGGAGACGACCGGTGACGAAGCGTTCCCGCCAGGTGACTCTGGCGCTCGTAGTATTGGTGTTGGTCGCGGCCGGTGGTGGCGCCGCGGCACTGTGGTGGCCGCAGCCGGCCGACCAATTCGTGCGCGGCCCCGGTCCGTACGAGCGCGAGCTGTCGATCTGCCAGCGCGGCAACTTCGACTCTGAGAACCGCGCCCGTGTTCCGATCGAGTTCGTGGCCAACACCGTGTGGCACAAGATGGACCCCGGCGATCGCCTGTCGATCGGCGGCCAGGCCATCATGGCCGACGCCAACACCGGCCGGCCGCAACGCCTGAGCTACGAGTGCACGTCCGTGCGCGGCGATCTGGTCACCTCCAGCGTGCGCCCGGTGAGTTCGGCGGGCACCAACCTCAACGACCGCAACCTGCGTTAGGCCGGACAAACGAAAGCCCCTCCCGCTTGCCGCGGGAGGGGCGTTTTGTTGCGCGCGGTCATGGCCGTGCGCGCGGCGCGCAGCAGCCGCGCGTGCGCATCGCGGCAGGGTTCGCCGATGTCCAACTGTTGCTGGACGCCGGCGGCATGGCGCTCTATGCCGCAGTGAACCCCGCCTAGTTGGCGAGCAGCCCCATGCGTTTCAGTTCGGCGCGGGCGGCGGCGTATTCGTAGCCGGCCCGCACGCCTTCCTGCACGGCTCCGGCGAACAGGGCGGGGGCGCCTTCGCCCTGTTTGTTGAGCAGCAGATACTCGCCGGCAAAGAAGCGCGCCATGGTCGCGCGTTCCGGGTTGTCCTCGGTGCCGGCCAGCGCGGCTTCGGGGTCGATCTCGCCAAGGAACAGAGCGGCGAGCGGGCCGGGCCACTGGGTGCGGTCCTGGAGGGCGAGGGCGGCGCGCGCCTCGGTGGCATTGGCGCCCGCACGCTGCGCAGCGACGTAGCGCCACAGATGCCAGCGCGTCGCTTGGGCCGGATCCAGCCGGGCGGCGACGGCGAAGTCGTCCGCCGCAGCGGCGAAGTTGCCTTGCTCGAAGCGCAGGGCGGCGCCTTCGAGGCGCGCCGGCGCGAACGCGGCGTTGAGCTCGACCGCGCGCGACAAGTCGGCGAGCGCCTGCTCGGGCTTGCCGGCACGGTTGTAGGCGACGCCACGGTTGTAGTGCGCCAGCGCAAAGTTCGGACTGAGCGCGATGGCGGCGTCGTAGGCCGGCAGTGCGTCGTCGCTGCGACCCAGCGCGACTAGGGCGTTGGCGCGGTTGTGCTGCGCCTCGGCGGTGGGCGCAATGGCGACGGCGGCGGTGTAGTCCTCCAACGCGTGGGTATAGTCGCCGAGCGCGGCATGGGCGTTGCCGCGGTTGTAGTAGGCGGGCGCGGAGCGCGGCGCCAAGGCGATGGCGGCATCGAAGTCGCGCACGGCACCTGCGGTGTCGCCTTGGCGGTGGCGCACGATGCCACGGTTGGTCCACGCGCCGGCGTAGGTCGGCACCAGGCCGATGACGGCGGTGAAATCGGCGTTGGCTTCCGCCAGCTTGGCGTCACGCAAGTACAGCTCGCCGCGCTCGGCATAGGCTTCGGCGAGTTTCGGCTCGGCGGCGATGGCGGCGGTGAAGTCGGTCATCGCCTCGGCGGCGCGGCCGAGCAGCCGGTAGGCGGTGCCGCGCGCGTACAGCGCCCGGGCGTCGGTGGGGGCGAGGACGAGGACCTGGCTGTAAGCGCGGGCGGCCTCGGCAAAGTCGCCCAGGCGCCCATAGGCGGCGGCCCGGTTGGCCAGCGCGCTGACGTTCTTCGGCGCGGCGGCGATGATGCGGTCGTAGTCGCGGATCGCGTCGTTCATTGCGCCGCGCTCAAGGCTGAGCGTCGCACGCGCCTGCAGTGCCTCGGCATTGTTCGGATCGATGGACAGCACGGCCGTCAGGTCGGCCAGCGCCCCCGCCGCATTGTCCCGCGCCTTGCGGGCGGTGGCGCGGCCGAGCAGCGACGGCACATGCTTGGGATCGCTGTCGAGGGCGAAGGTGAACTCCTCCTCGGCCCAGTCCGCCTTGGCGCGCGCCGTCCAGTTCAGGCCGCGCTGGTAGTGCGCCTCGACAAAGTCGGGCTGCAGGCGCGTCGCCATCATGAAGTCGGCGTCGGCGCGGTCCCATATCTCGGCCTGGGCGAAGCCGAGGCCGCGGTTGTAGTGCGCGACCGGGTTCTGCGGCTGCAGGCGGATGACGGCGGCGAAATCGGGCACCGCGTGCGGCGGGTCGTTCAGGCCGAGGTAGGCCATGCCGCGATTGGTCAGCGCCACGGAGTCGTTCGGCGTGGCCCGCAAGAGCTCGGTGTAGAGGTTCACCGCCTCTTGGAACATGCCTTGGTCGAAGCGCACAGCGGCGATGGTGTGGCGCGCGGCGCGGTCGGTGGGGTCGTTGGCGACCGCCTTGTCGAGATCGGCGATCGCCTCGTCCAGGCGGCCGAGGCCGCGCAGGGCGGCGCCGCGGCCCGCCAAGGCGGCGGCGGAGTCGGGACGCAAGGCGACGGCGCGATCAAAGTCGGCCAGGGCCTGGGTGTGGCTGCCTGCCGCGGTGAGGGCTAGGCCGCGGTTGGTATAGGCGGCGGCGAGGTTGTTGCCGGTCAGCTCGCGCGAATCGATGGCGCGCGAGAACAGGCTGACGGCGTCGGCGTTCTTGCCGGCCTGGAAGGCTACCAGACCCGCGGCGGCATCATCGATGGCCGCCGCCAAGACCGGTTGCGGCAAGGCAAAGGCCGCGGCCGCGACGCTCGAAAGCAGCCGCCGCCGGCTAGCCGTTAGGGCTGCCCTAATCTTGGCCTGAACCCCCGCCAGAACCTTGCCCCGAATCCTCGCCCGCACCGTACCAGCCCCTCCCCGGGCGGCCGGCCGTCAGAACGTGGCGTCTCCTGCCGACGTAGAGGCCGGGCGATAGGATACTCGCACGGCGCAGGTGCCGTCCTCGGTCAAGTCACGCTTCTGCCGCACCTGGGCACCGTCGGTGAAGGTGAAGGTCACCTCGCGGACGTAAATGGTGGTGGCGGCCGGGCTGGGCTCGGTGCGGGACAGCACGGGCACATCAGACTGGCCGTACTTGTCGAGCAGCATGACGTAGACCCGGTTGTAGGGCGCGTCACAGCGCGAGGCGGTGGGGAAGCGACCCTGCTCGCCGGTGCCGCGCACCTGGACTTCAACCTCGGCGGCGTGGCGCTCGGTGAAGGACTGCCACACGGTCACGGGCAGATCGGACACGGTCGTGCGGTAGACCAACTGGCACAGGACAGGGGCACACGCATCTTC
Organism: Rhizobium sp. Q54; assembly: GCA_945889645.1. Taxonomy (GTDB): domain Bacteria; phylum Pseudomonadota; class Alphaproteobacteria; order UBA2966; family CAIVPW01; genus CAIVPW01. The sequence continues at coordinate 31,461 of CAMDCA010000017.1, read as the reverse complement.
GCGGACCTCGATGCCCTGGGCGCGCTTGCCCGAAGCGGCCGAGGGAAGGCCCTAGCGGCCGGCGTTCCAGATCGCGTTGATCTCGGCGGCGCGCCTTTCCTGCTCCGTCGCCGCTTCCGGCTGGCCGGCGTTGCGCAGAGCCTCGGCATAGCCACGGCGGCTGATGGCTTCGCGCAAGTGATTGGGGCCGAAGCCGTACACCCAGAGGTCAACGACCTCGGCAAAGACCGCGAGCCCGTCGGCCGTGCGTCCGGCCTTGCCGAGCATGACGGCGCGATCCTCCATTGCGGTCGCAGTGCGCGGATGCGCGTCGCCGTAGTACTTCACGTGCAGGTCGATGGTGCGCAGGTACGCCTTGTCGGATGCGTCCCAGTTCATCATCTCGCGGTAGATGGCGGCTTGCAGAATGAGAGGCGCCATCAGCTCGGGGCTGTCATCGCTGCCGTCGCGCCGGGCGATGCGGGCGAGCATCTGCTCGCCAAGGGCGGCGGCCTCCGGCAGCTTGCCCTGGACGCGGCGCAGCGGCACGACGTTCAGCAGGGTCGCGATCATCTTGTCGTCGTCGGTGACGAAGTTCTTTTCGGCGATCGCCATCGCCGCATCGATCTCCTTCGTCGCCACGTCCATCTGGGCAAGCCCGTAGGCGGTGGCACCGTCGAGCAGATGCTTCCGCCACTCGTCAGCGACGTCCTGGGCCGACGCAGGCGCCGCGAGGCCGGCGACGAGGACAGCCGCTGCAAGAACGAAGAGTCGAAACGACATCGGAGGCTACTCCGCGGCGTCGCGCGCGGCGTTGTCGGCCTCGTCGGCCAGGAAATGCTGGGCGTCGAGGGCGGCCATGCAGCCGGTGCCGGCGGCCGTCACCGCCTGGCGATAGACCGCGTCCTGCACGTCGCCGGCGGCGAACACGCCCGGCACATTGGTGCGGGTCGAGCCGGGCAGCGCCTTGATGTAGCCACTCTCGTCCATGGTGATCTTGCCGCGGAACAATTCGGTCGAAGGATCGTGGCCGATGGCGATGAACACCCCGTGCACGGCCATGTCCGTCGTAGCACCCGTACGCACGTTGCGCAGGCGCACGGCGTTGACGCCCGGCGGGTTCTGGGTGCCGTGAATCTCGTCGATCGCCGAATCCCACACGACCCTGATCTTGGGGTGTGCGAACAGGCGCTTCTGCATGATCTGCTCGGCGCGCAGCGAGTCGCGCCGGTGCACCAGCGTCACCTTGGAGACGAAGTTGGCGAGGTACAGCGATTCCTCGACGGCGGTGTTGCCGCCGCCGACGACGATCACTTCGCGGCCCTTGTAGAAGAAGCCGTCGCAGGTCGCGCACGCCGATACGCCGAAGCCCTTGAACTTCTCTTCCGACGGCAGGCCGAGCCAACGCGCGCGCGCACCGGTGGCGATGATGAGGGCGTCGCCGGAGTAGATGTCGCCCGAATCGCCAACCGCTTCGAATGGGCGCTTCGACAGGTCGACCGACGTGATGATGTCGTCGATCATCGTCGTGCCGACGTGGCGCGCCTGCTTCTCCATCTGCTCCATCAGCCATGGGCCCTGGATGACGTCGGCGAAGCCCGGATAGTTCTCGACGTCGGTGGTGATGGTCATCTGCCCGCCCGGCTGCAGGCCGCGCACCATGATGGGCGCCAGGCTGGCGCGCGCCGCATAGATCGCGGCGGTGTAGCCGGCCGGACCGGAACCGATGATCAGGACCTGGGAGTGATGGCGCGCCATGGGATGCCCTTAGGAGAGAGACGCTTATGTATGGCGGCGCGCCGGGGGCCGCAAGGTGGCTCGACCGAGGCCTGCGGCGCCGCCCGACTAGAACCCGAACATGTGATCGAGGGAGAACGCCGCCCTGGTATCCAGGCCGTGGAAGCCGAACAGGCGGCACGTTGCGTCGCGGATCAAGACGTACGCATTGTCGCCGGCGCGGGCGCGGGTCGCCGCGTCGAAGACCTCGCTGGTGCGCCAGAACAGCGAGCCGCCGCAGGCGATGTGCGCGGTCTCGCGCGTGACTTCTTTGCCGTCGGCGGACGTGAGGACCAACGTCGTCTCGGACTTCGGCCGCCAGGGTGCCGACGCGGCATACACCAGGTGGCAGAACGTGTCGGTGGCGCCCGGTCCCATGCGCAGGAACAGGCGGGTGGACAGGCCTGGCGGCGCGCCGGAGTACGACTGCGGCTCGTCTTTGTAGACCGCGAGGGTATTGAAAATATGGGCGCCGAAGCTGGTTTCGGCAATGTGCCCGGTCTTGCGGTCCTCGTAGCGCGCGATGGCGTGCAGCCAGCCGTCTGCGTCGCCGCCCTTGGCCAGGTCATACGTCAGTTCGACGTGGCCGAAGCGGCCAGGCAGGAGGGCTCCGTCCAGCAGCGCATCGACGTCGATGACGGTGGCGTGGTTGCGCGGCAACTTGCCGAGGCGCTTGCGCGCGATCTCCTTGCCGCGCTGGTCGAACACCGTGGCGGTGATCGGCAGGTTGCGCTGGCCGGTGGACATCGGCGTCGGCAGCACGACGGTGCGGAAGCGATCGGTCGGCGCGACGGGGAACGGCAGCAGGAAGCCCTTGCCGAAGCCGTCGCCGAGCTTGGCGATCGCCGGATCGGTCTTGAGGTCCGTGCGCTCGACGTTGGCGTGCGCCATGCGTGAGCGTGTGCCGCGCTCGATCTCGTAGCGCGGGCGGACGAAGTAGCGGCCGGCGTGGACTTCGAGTTGCTGCGGCCATTTCACCTTGGGCAGCAGGGCGCCGACGTCGATCGCCACGGTGCCGAACGGCGGCACGGATTCTGGGAACGCGCTGGTCTTACCGGCGCCCATGCGGCCGAGCAAGATCGCTCCGGCCGGGATCGGAATCGGGTGGCTGTTCTGTACCCACAGGCGCACGCGCTCGCCCGCGTCCGGCGCCGGAAGTCCGGCATAGAGGTCGGCCGGCCAGGCGTTGGCGTCGTGGGTTGCCGACAGCACGGTGTCGTCGTCGCCGTAGGTGTCGAGGGCGTATTTGACGATGTCGTGGCCCTTGATGCGCAGCGCGTGAAGGAATAGCGATCCGGCGAACGGCCCGAGGCCGAAGCGCGCGCGCACCGCGCGGCTGTCGATGACTATGGTGCCGCCTGCGCCGGGCATCGGCTCGGTCCACTCGGCCAGCACGGCACCGTCGGCACTGAACAGACACGCCCACAACGCGGAGTCGGTGGCGCCGTAGCCACCCCAGTAGTTGGCGGTGCGGACAGCGGTGTGATGGCCGGGCTCGTCGCGCAGAAAGGCGAAGTTGGTGGCAAAGTTGACCGAGTCGAGATACTTGCGCGGATTGCTCAGCCATTCCGCCGGTAGGCGGATGGCGTCGAAGCTGAGGTACGTCGCACGCGGCAACAGGACGCGCAGCTGGTCGATGATGCGCTCGGCGTCGAAGGCGGCGACGAACACCGTGCGCGCTTTCGACTTGGCGAGCGTGTGCACCGACTGCGTGGTGCGGCCCAGCACCTTGCGGCCGACATCCTCGGCGCGTTGGACGAACACGCTGCGGACGTCCTTGGCGCGCAGGTCGTAGAAACCGGCGAACGACGCCAGCAGGCCGTCGGGATCGAACACCGCGACCGGCCCGGCCTTCTTCAACTTGGCAGCGAGCGCACGGCCCTTGGGCGCCGCGATCGGGTGGCCCAGCGCCTTGAAGGGTGTCGTGCCAAAGTGGCGCGCGCCTTCGTGGCGGAACGTTTCGATTGCCAGCGTCACGGCGGTGCGATCCTCAGGCGAACGGGTTGATGGCCTTGAAGCGCGCCGACCAGCGGTGGCGATTCTCTTCGCGGTCGCGCGTCGCGACGTCGGTGATCCAGTTGACCTGAATCGCGCGCCGCTCGCCGGCGAACGGTTCGTGCCCGTGATACGATCGCTCGGAGCGGCGGAACGCCAGCATGGTGCCGGCCAGCGGAGGCACCTCGGCGGCGAAGTCTCTTAGATCCTTCGGGCCGCGCAACACGCGCAGGCGCCCACCCGAATCCTCCCAGGCGGGGTTCAGGTACAGCAGCACGGTGACGATCTTGTTGGTCGAGTCGGTGTGGATGCCGCCGTCCTTCGGATGGCAGCGTCCGCGGATGGTGAACAGCTTGGGCTTGCCGGCCAGGGACACGCCGAACTTCTCGGCAACCACCGCCTCGAACGGCGCGCCGTCGAGGTCGGCGATGAGCTGCGCAAAGGCACCGTCGTAGCGCAGCGCCGAGAGCGGAAAGAGGCCTGACTTGGCGATCTTGGGGAAGTCGCGCACGACGTCGTTGGCGTGCGCCGCCGGCACCAGGCCGGGGACGATCAAGTGCTCGTAGGGATCGCGCGCCAGCGGCGTGCGGCGAAACGCGTCGAGGTCCAGAACAGTCATGTGCGCGGGGCCGAGGGAATGGGCGGCAACTGTAGTCGCCGCCGCACCTCTTGGGCAACTCGCGCGGTGTCGTCGGGCGGCACGTACGACCACGTCTCCAGAGTGCCGGTGAAACGGCGTGTGATGCCGGCGTCGCGCAGTCCGGCGTGGAAGGCGTCGAACTTGAGGCTCGAGCCGGGCAGGTCGAACACGTACACCGGCTTGCCGGTGCTGGCGGCCTCGGAGGCCATGGACACCGAATCGCACGTCACGACGATGGCGTCGGCGAGTCCGAGATAGCCGAAGTACGGATTGGCGCCGCTGCCGTCCCATAGGACCGCAGGCAGTTCGGCCAGACGGCGGCGCAAGACGTCGAACGCCGCGTCGCCGGTGCGCCGGGAGGCGGTCACGGCGAGGCTGGCGCCGTGGTTGCGGCACAGCGCGGCGAGGCCATCGGCGAGGGTGTTGGCGACTTCGGCATCGAGACGGTAGCTGCGGTTGTTGCCGCCGACCAGCACGGCCACCAACGGGCGCTGCAAGGGCGCTAGCGTAGGAGCGACCTGCTTGGCTTCTGCTTCGAGCCGCGCCCGCGTGACGCGATGCAGTGCGCCGTCGGTCGAGACGATGTTGTCGCCGGACACATTGTCGTGGCGCGGCGCGACGATCAGCCCGAACGCAGACGCGCGCATCCCAGGGTTCTGAATCTGCACCGTGAAGGTGCGGCCACCACTGGCGCGACCGATCGCTGCGACGGGGGCAACGCTCATGCGGCCCGTACCGATGACCAGACGCGGCCAGGGCGGCGCGAGTTGGTCACCCGCAGCGCTCATCGCACGCAGCGGGGTCAGCCACAGCGGAGGCAGCAGCCAGCGCCACGGCGCGCGCACGACGATGCGCTTGATGTCGAACGGTAGCCCGACCGCCTCGGCCAAGCCGACACACTGGTTCTGCATGCCCGGTTTGCCGTCGGTGACGACCCAGCACACTGCTTGGGTCACGCGGCCCCCGATGGCAAAACGGCTTGGGTACTAGCGCCTTGGTCCCGCAACAAAAATTCAATCCCTTGAAATAATCTTTCAAGTGGTGTTGCTATGGCGCGCGCGGCCGGACCCGCCAAAGGGTGCCACCGGGGCCGCCGCCGGGGGCGCCGATGCCACGCGTGAAACTCGATGAAATTGACCGCCGCATCCTGACTCAGCTGCAGGACAACGGGCGCATGACCAACGTGCGCCTGGCGAAGAACGTCGGCATTTCGCCGCCGCCGTGTCTGCGCCGTGTCCGCGCCTTGGAAAAGGCCGGCTACATCAAGGGCTATCACGCCGAACTCCACGCGGCCCAACTCGGCTTCAGCGTCACCGTATTCGCCCACGTCGGCCTGCACAGCCAGGCCGAGGCCGACCTGGCGGCGTTCGAAGAACGCGTGCGCGGCTGGCCGATGGTGCGCGAGTGCTCGATGATGGCGGGCGAGACCGACTTTATCCTGAAGGTCGTGGCCAAGGACTGGGACGCCTACCAGACTTGGCTGACGCGTGAACTGGTCTCGGCGCCGAATGTTGACACGGTGCGCTCCACCTTGGCGATCCGCGAGTCGAAGCACCTGCCGGGTGTTCCGCTGAGCCACGCAGAGGACTGAGCGTCCCGCGACGGGACGCCTAGCGATAGGCGACCGCGAGGATTTCGTACGCGCGGGCGCCGCCCGGCGTGACGACCTCAACCGACTCGCCCTTGGCCTTGCCGATGAGAGCGCGGGCCAGCGGCGACTGGATCGACAACAGGCCGGCGCGGATGTCGGACTCGTCGGCGCCGACGATCTGGTAGGTGGTCTTCTCTTCCGTGTCTTCGTCGGCCAGCGTGACGGTGGCGCCGAACTTGATGTGGCTGCTGCCGGTCAGGCGCGCGACGTCGATGACCTCGGCGCGGCGGGTGCGGTCCTCGAGCTCGGCGACGCGGGTCTCGATGAAGCTCTGACGTTCCTTGGCGGCGTGGTACTCAGCGTTCTCCGACAGGTCGCCGTAACCGCGCGCTTCTTCGATTGCCCGGATGACCGCCGGACGCTCTTCCTGCTTGAGGCGCTTCAGCTCTTCGAGCAGGCGCTCATAGCCGGGGCGGGTCATCGGTATCTTCTCTTGTGCCATCGACGCTTTCTCGACCTCAGAACGTGCCGGCGCAAAAATCAATCATGGCGCGGGGCCTATCCGGCCTCCGGCGCCACGGGTGGAAAAGTCGGCCTAGAACGTGGAGGTAGAGTAGGACTGCAGGGGCGCGACTTCAAGGGCTCCGCCCCGCAGCGAGCCGATCGCCAGGGTCATCGCCTTGGCTCCAGCGGTCGTCGTGTAGTGCGGAATCTTCTGGATCAGGGCCGTCCGCCGGATGGCAAAGCTGTCGGCAATGGCCGGCCCGATGCCGACAGTGTTGATCACCAATTGCACGCCGCCGCCCTTCATCAGGTCGACAATGTGCGGTGAGCCTTCGGCCACCTTGTTGATGGGCGCCGCCACCACACCGTTCTCATTGAGGAACGCCGCGGTGCCCCGTGTCGCCACCAGGGTGAAGCCGAACTGCACCAGGTCGCGCGCCACCGGAACGACGACCTTCTTGTCGTCGTCGCGCACCGAAATGAAGACTGTTCCGTGGGCCGGCAGCTTCACGCCGGCGGCGATCTGCGACTTGGCGAAGGCGCGGTTGAAGTCGCGGTCGATCCCCATGACCTCGCCGGTCGACTTCATCTCGGGCCCGAGCAGAACATCGACGCCGGGGAAGCGATCGAACGGGAAGACGGCCTCCTTCACGGAGACGTGGCGCGGCTTGGCGGTGGTGTAGAGCTTGTCGCGCGCCGGCAGATCGAACGCCGCGAGCTTTTCGCCGGCCATGAGACGCGCCGCCAACTTGGCGATGGGCCTGCCGGTCGCCTTGGCGACGAATGGCACGGTGCGGCTGGCGCGCGGATTGACCTCGAGGACGTAGACCTCGCCGTCTTTGACCGCGAACTGCACGTTCATCAGGCCGACGACGCCGAGTGCTCTGGCCATCGCCGCGGTCTGGCGCTCCACTTCGACGATCAGGTCCGGCTTCAGCGAGTACGGCGGCAGCGAGCACGCCGAGTCGCCGGAGTGTATGCCGGCCTCTTCGATGTGCTCCATGATGCCGGCGACGAATACGTCGGTGCCGTCGGCCAGCGCGTCCACATCAAGCTCGGCGGCGTTCGACAGGTAGCTGTCGATCAGTACCGGCGACGTGCCCGACACGCGCACCGCGGTCTTCATGTAGCGCAGCAAGTTGGGCTCGTCGTAGACGATCTCCATGGCGCGCCCGCCGAGCACGTAGCTCGGACGGATGACGACCGGGTAGCCGATCTCGCCGGCGATGCGGACGGCCTCGGCGGCCGACGTGGCAGTGGCGTTGCGCGGCTGGCGCAAACCGAGCTTGGTGAGCAAGCCTTGGAAGCGCTTGCGGTCCTCGGCCAAGTCGATGGCGTCGGGCGAGGTGCCGAGGATCGGCACACCCGCGGCCTCAAGGCCGGCGGACAGCTTGAGCGGCGTCTGGCCGCCGAATTGCACGATGAGGCCGAGGAGGGTGCCCTTGGTCTGTTCGACGCGCACGACCTCGAGTACGTCCTCGATGGTCAGTGGCTCGAAGTAGAGGCGGTCCGAGGTGTCGTAGTCGGTCGAAACCGTCTCCGGGTTGCAGTTGATCATGATCGCTTCGATGCCGGACTCGCGCAGCGCGAAAGCGGCATGGACGCAGCAGTAGTCGAACTCGATGCCCTGGCCGATGCGGTTGGGCCCGCCGCCCAGCACGATGATCTTGCGGCGGTTGGACGGCTGGGCTTCGTCGGCCGAAGACGACGTCGGGCTGTCCCACGCGTCCGCCTCGTAGGTCGAATACATGTAGGGGGTGCGCGAGTCGAACTCGGCGGCGCAGGTATCGACGCGCTTGAAGATCGGCACTACGCCGAGGCGGCGGCGGTGTTTGAGCACCGCGTCCTGCGGCATGCCCGTCAGTTCGGCCAGGCGTGCGTCGGAGAATCCAGCCTGCTTGAGCGCGCGCACGCCGGCGCTGTGCTGCGGCATGCCGCGCGAGCGCAGCGTCGACTCGGCGGCGACGATGTCGCGGATGTGGCGCAGGAACCAGGGATCGATGCGGCTAGCCTCGTTGATCGCGTCCACCGACAGGCCGGCGCGGAACGCGGCCGCCACATGCAGCAGCCGCTCGGGCGTCGGCTTGGCGCACGCAGCGAGGAATTCCTCGCGCGTGCGGTTGGTGCTGTCCTCGATCTCGTTGAGGCCGGTCAGCCCGGTCTCCATCGAGCGCAGCGCCTTTTGCAGCGATTCGGGAAAGCTGCGGCCGATCGCCATCGCTTCGCCGACCGACTTCATCGACGTGTTGAGTTCGTTGGGCGTGCCGGGGAATTTCTCGAACGTGAAGCGCGGGATCTTGGTGACGACGTAGTCGATGGTCGGCTCGAACGCCGCCGGCGTCGTGCCGGTGATCTCGTTCATCAACTCGTCGAGCGTGTAGCCGACGGCGAGACGCGCCGCGACCTTGGCGATGGGGAAGCCGGTGGCCTTCGACGCCAGCGCGGAAGATCGCGATACGCGCGGGTTCATCTCGATCACCACCATGCGGCCGTCGGCCGGGTTGATGGCGAACTGGACGTTGGAGCCGCCGGTCTCGACGCCGATCTCGCGCAGCACCGCGATCGAGGCGTCGCGCATGAGCTGCAGCTCTTTGTCGGTGAGCGTCAGCGCGGGGGCGACGGTGATCGAGTCGCCGGTATGCACACCCATCGGATCGAGGTTCTCAATCGAGCAGATGATGATGCAATTGTCGTTCTTGTCGCGCACCACCTCCATCTCGAATTCCTTCCAGCCGAGGACGGATTCCTCGACGAGGACTTCGTGGATCATGGAGGCTTCGAGGCCAGCGGTGACGATCTCGTCGAAGCCCTGCGGATCGCGTGCGATGCCCGAGCCAGTGCCGCCCATGGTGAAGCTGGCGCGGATGATGGCGGGCAGGCCGATGGTCTTCACCGCCTCGCGGGCTTCTTCCAGCGAATGGACAGTGAGGCTCTTCGGGCTTTCCAGGCCGATGCGGTCCATCGCCTTGCGGAACAGATCGCGGTCCTCAGCCTTGCGGATGGCGTCCCGGTTGGCGCCGATCATCTGCACGCCGTACTTCTCCAGCGTGCCGTTGTCGGCCAGCGTCATGGCGACGTTGAGCGCCGTCTGTCCGCCCATGGTGGGGAGCAGCGCGTCGGGACGTTCCTTCTCGATCACCTTGGCGACGAAATCGGCCGTCACCGGCTCGACGTACGTCGCGTCGGCGAATCCCGGATCGGTCATGATCGTCGCCGGGTTCGAGTTCACCAGGATGACCCGGTAACCCTCGGCCTTGAGCGCGCGGCACGCCTGGGTACCCGAATAGTCGAACTCGCACGCCTGTCCGATCACGATCGGGCCGGCGCCGATCAGAAGGATCGACCTGATGTCTGTGCGCTTAGGCATGGTTGCAACGCACGAACGGTGGGGCGAACGGCCCGATCAATTGCGCTCCATCAGGTCAATGAAGCGGTGGAACAGGTAGTGGCTGTCCTGCGGGCCCGGCGACGCCTCGGGGTGGTACTGCACCGAGTAGACTGGCGCGTTGTCGACCTTGAGGCCTTCGAGCGTGTTGTCGAATAGCGAAACGTGCGTCGCCGAAACACCGCGCGGCAGCGTGTCCGGGTCAACGGCGAAGCCGTGGTTCTGGCTGGTAATCTCGACCTTGCCGGTGGTGATCTCTTTGACCGGGTGGTTCGCGCCCCGGTGACCCTGGCGCATCTTGTGGGTCTTGGCGCCGAGGGCGAGGCCGAGCAGCTGGTGGCCGAGGCAGATGCCGAACAGCGGCGTGCCTTTTTCGAGCACGGCGCGAATCGGCGCCAGTGCATATTCGCCGGTGGCGGCCGGATCGCCCGGGCCGTTCGACAGGAACACACCGTCCGGGTTGTGGCGCAGGATTTCTTCGGCGGTGGCAGTGGCCGGAACGACCGTCACGGCGCAGCCGACCTCGCACAGGCTGCGCAGGATGTTCTGCTTGGCGCCGTAGTCCACCGCGACAACGCGGAACTTGGCGTCGGTGCGTTCGGCGTACCCCGCGCCGAGTTTCCAGCGCCGCTTGTTCCACTCATAGGCCTGGGTCGTGGACACGCCCTTGGCGAGGTCCATGCCTTCGAGGCCCGGCCATTCGCGCGCCAGCTTTTGCAGGGCGGCGATGTCGAGCTTGCCGTGCGGATCGTGCACCAGTGCGCCGCTCAGCGCGCCGGCGGCGCGGATGTGGCGCGTCAGGCGGCGCGTATCGACGCCCGAGATGCCTGGCACGTTGTGGCGGCGCAGCCAGGCGTCGAGGGTGAACTCGGCGCGGAAGTTGGACGGATCGGTGATGGCATCGCGCACCACCATGCCGCGCACGGCCGGGTTGGTGGACTCGATGTCCTCGAGATTGGCCCCGACGTTGCCGATGTGCGGGAAGGTGAAGTTGATGATCTGTCCGGCGTAGGACGGATCGGAGAGCGTCTCCTGATATCCCGCCATGCCGGTGTTGAAGCACACCTCGCCGACCACGGTGGCACTGGCGCCGAAGCCCTGGCCGCGAATGACGGTGCCGTCGGCCAAAACGAGCGCTGCGGTGTACGGCGGTGGCTGGCGTCCAGGCGGAATCTCCGCGGCCCGGTGCTCTTCGCTCCGAGCGCGTCCCCCTGGCTGCTGACCCATGTACCGCTGGCTCCGTGTACCGCCGTCCTGCTGCACCGCTGCCCCGCGCGAAGCTCGCGTGGGCGGCCTCGCAGGCAGAGCCTGCGACGGGTGCCGCAACGGGTTGGATTGTTGCGCGCAACCTAGGCAACGGGCCTCCGCGCGTCAAGAAAAACCGTTGCTATCCGGGACTCGATCCGAATTTGTTTTCAACAACTTAGGGCGCTCGCTAGCATTGCGCGACGATTTGCCTGCGAACCCTGGTATCGGGTAGGATGGTTGCCTCCCAATCGAACCAGAGTTGACCTTTGTCGAACCTGCGAACTCGCCTGAGCGAGGCGCTCAAGGAGTCCTTGAAGGCGCGTGACGAGACTAGGCTCAGCACCGTGCGACTGCTGCTCGCCGGCATCAAGGATCGCGATATCGCCGCGCGTCCCAGTGGCAATGCCGCGGGCATCGGCGATCAGGACATCCTCAACTTCCTCCAGTCCGCCATCAAGCAGCGCGTCGATAGCGCTGCTATGTTCGAACAGGGTGGACGCAAGGACTTGGTGGACAAAGAGATCGCCGAGATCAATGTCATCAAGACCTTCCTGCCGCAGCAATTCGGTGACGCGGAAATCACCGACCTGGCGCGCAAGGAGATCCAGGAAACCGGCGCGGCGGGGATGAAGGACATGGGCAAGGTGATGACCGCGATGCGCGCCAAGTACGCGGGCCAGATGGACTTCGGCAAGGCGAGCGCGGTCGTGAAAGGCCTACTGGGCTAGACGCGCGTGGCGTTCTCCGAGGCTTTCCTCGACGAGATCCGTGCGCGAGTGCCGATCGCTCAGGTCGTCGGCAAGAAGGTCAAGCTCACCAAGCGCGGCCGTGAGTACACAGGGCTTTGCCCCTTCCATCATGAGAAATCGCCCTCATTCACGGTGAATGAGGACAAGGGCTTCTATCACTGCTTCGGGTGCCAGGCGCACGGAAGCCTGTTCGACTTTGTGATGAAGACCGAGGGATTGGAATTCCCCGAAGCGGTGGAGCGGCTCGCCGCCGATGCCGGCGTGGCAATGCCGGCGCGCACGCCGCGCGACGCCGAGGACCGCGACGAGCGCGCCGACTTGTACAAGGCGCTGCAGGCCGCGGCGGACTGGTTCGCCGACCAGCTGCGCCAGCGCGGCGGTGCCGAGGCACGCACGTATCTGGAATCGCGCAAGCTGGGTGCGGCGGTCGTCACGCAGTTCAAGATCGGCTACGCGCCCGAAGCGCGCACGTCTCTGAAGGACACGTTCGTCGGCCGCGGTATGTCGGAGAAGCTGCTGCTCGATGCGGGCCTGATCATCAAGCCGGAGGACGGCCGCGACACCTACGATCGTTTCCGCGACCGCGTCATGTTCCCGATCACCGATTCGCGCGGCCGCACCGTCGCGTTCGGTGGGCGCACCCTGGGCGACGCCAAGCCCAAGTACCTCAACTCGCCGGAGACGACGCTCTTCCACAAGGGCACGCTGCTCTACAACCTCGCCGCCGCCCGTGCCGCGGCGCGGGACGCCGGTACGGTGGTGTTGTGCGAGGGCTACACGGACGTCATCGCGCTGACCCTGGCCGGCTATCCGGCCGCGGTGGCGCCGCTCGGCACCGCGGTGTCCGATCGCCAACTGGAAGAACTGTGGCGCATGGCGCCGGAACCGATCGTCTGCCTCGATGGCGATTCGGCCGGCTGGCAGGCCGCGGTCCGCGCGGCACGCCATGCGCTACCGCTGCTCAAGCCGGGCCATTCCTTGCGCTTTGCCGCCCTGCCGGCCGGCGAGGACCCGGACAGCCTGGTGCGGGCCGGCCGCGGCGCCGAGGTCAAGGCGGCGCTGGAAGCCGCCATTCCGTTGTCCGACGTTCTGTGGCGCACCGCGGCCACGGGCGACTTCAGCACCCCCGAACGCCGCGCCGGGCTGCAGAGCGACCTCAAGGAACTGGTGCGGGAGATCGCACACCCGGTTGTGCGCGAGTACTACAAGCGGCACTTCTCGATGCAGCTGCAGGCGGCCTTTCCCCCCGCGACCCGGGCGGCCGAGGCGCGGCGCGAGTTCCGCGGCGACTTCCGGGGTGAGGGGCGGGGCGAGGGACGGCGAGGGTTCCGCGCGGTTGCGCTGCGGCCCAAGCTGTCTTCGGGCAAGGCCCTCGGTGCAGGCTCTGGCGGCAGCCCGCGGCAACGCGAGCGGGTGTTGATGGCGGCCCTCGTTAACCATCCGGGCCTGCTCAAGACGATCGAGGATGAGCTGGGCCACATCGGCCTTGCGGATAGCGAGCTTGACACCCTGCGGCAGGGCCTCCTAGACATCGCGCCATTGGGTGAGAGCCTTGACTCCGCTGGTCTGCGGGCCCAACTCACCGGCACCGCGCGAACGGTCGCTGACCGGCTGGCGCAGGAATCGCTGAGCATGGTGGAGAAGTTCGTGCGGCCCGAAGCGTTGCTGGCCGACGTTGAAGAGCAATGGCGCGATGTGCTGGCGCAGCACCAGCGTGCCGCGGGCGAGATCGAACACCATTGGTTTTGATGCGTGCGGATATGCGGCTCGGCCGCTCTCGCGCGTGACGGTTAGGACTGGCCTTTGACCCAGGACGGAAAACGCAAGATGGCGACCAAGACTGCGACAGCGACTGCCGCGGCCGAAACCGAGACTCCCCGCGAGGAGCCGGCAAGCGACACTCCGCTGATCGACCTCGCCGGCCAGGCGGTGAAGAAGATGCTCGCGCGCGGCAAGGAGCGCGGCTACGTCACTTATGATGAACTGAACGCCGTCCTGCCGCAGGACCAAGTCTCCTCGGAGCAGATCGAGGACACCATGGCGATGCTGTCGGAGATGGGCATCAACGTCGTCGAGGCAGATGAAGAGCCCGAGGCGCGCGAAGAGGAAGAAGAAAAGGAAAAAGAGGCCGAGGAGCCGGGCGGCTTTGCCGAGGCTCCCGCCGCCGTCGAGGTCGAGCGCACGGACGATCCGGTGCGCATGTACCTGCGCGAGATGGGCTCGATCGAGCTTTTGTCGCGTGAAGGCGAAATCCGCATCGCCAAGCGCATCGAGGCCGGCCGCGACACCATGATCGGCGGCATCTGCGAGAGCCCGCTCACCATGCGCGCCATCGTTATGTGGCGCGACCAGTTGCAGAAGAACGGCGTCCTGCTGCGCGAGATCATCGATCTCGAAGCCTCGTTCGCCGGTCCCGTCACCGACAAGAGCGTGCTGGCGGGCGAAGGCCCGAACGGCGAGCCGGCACCGCAGCGGGTTGAGCCGGTCGAACCGCCGCCGCCGCCCGAGTTGTCCGAAGAGGACGAGGACGACGAGGCCAACACCCTTTCCTTGGCGGCGATGGAAACCTCGCTGCTGCCCGGCGTGCTCGAAACCTTCGACGGCGTCGCATCGACCTACAAGAAGCTGCATCGCCTGCAGGAAGCCCGCCTCGAAGCGGTGCTGACCGCCGAGGACATCGCCCCGGCCCAGGACAAGCGCTACACCAAGCTGCGCGAAGAGCTTGTTGTGCTCATGCGCCAGGTGCGGCTCAACAACCACCGCATCGAGGAGCTGGTCGACCAGCTCTACGCCCTCAACCGCCGCATCATGGATCTCGAAGGCCGCCTGCTGCGCCTTGCCGAGAAGCATCGCGTGATGCGCGAGAGCTTCGTGAAGCACTACGTAGGCAAGGAACTCGACCAGAAGTGGATCGGGCGCGTGAAGCGCCTCAAGGATCGCGGCTGGGCGGCGTTTGCCACCGACGAGGCCAATGAGATCAAGACGATCCGCGGCGAGATCGCCGCCATCGCACAAGAGATCGGCCTCGACGTCCAAGAGTTCCGCCGCATCGTCGCGACGGTGCAAAAGGGCGAGCGCGAAGCCGCCCGCGCCAAGAAGGAAATGGTCGAGGCCAACCTGCGCCTTGTCATCTCCATCGCCAAGAAGTACACGAACCGCGGCCTGCAGTTCCTCGACCTGATTCAGGAAGGCAACATCGGCCTGATGAAGGCGGTCGACAAATTCGAGTACCGCCGCGGGTACAAGTTCTCGACCTACGCGACTTGGTGGATCCGTCAGGCCATTACGCGCTCGATCGCCGACCAGGCGCGCACCATTCGCATCCCGGTGCACATGATCGAGACGATCAACAAGCTGGTGCGCACTAGTCGCCAGATGCTGCACGAGATCGGCCGCGAGCCGACCCCGGAAGAGTTGGCAGAAAAGCTTTCGATGCCGCTCGAAAAGGTGCGCAAGGTCCTGAAGATCGCCAAGGAACCGATCTCCCTCGAGACGCCGATCGGCGACGAGGAAGACAGCCATTTGGGCGACTTCATCGAGGACAAGAACGCCGTCCTGCCGGTGGATGCCGCCATCCAGTCCAACCTGCGCGAGACCACCACCCGCGTGCTGGCATCGCTGACGCCGCGCGAGGAGCGCGTGCTGCGCATGCGCTTCGGCATCGGCATGAACACCGACCACACCCTCGAAGAGGTGGGCCAGCAGTTCTCGGTGACGCGCGAACGCATCCGTCAGATCGAAGCCAAGGCGCTGCGCAAGCTCAAGCACCCGAGCCGCTCGCGCAAGCTACGGAGCTTCTTGGATACGTAAGCCCGCGCTCGCGGGAGGCCCGCGATGAGCAAGCCCTCCATCACCCAGAATCAGGCCGCCGGCGGTGACCGCTTGGCGGCGCTGCGCGCCGAGATCGACGACGCGGACGCCGAGCTCGTGCGCGTTCTCGCCCGGCGCTTCGTGCTGGTCGAGCAGATCGGCGACATCAAAGCGATGCGCGGCGAACCGGTGATCGTGCCGGCCCGCATCGAGGCAGTCCTGTCCCGCGTCGAAACACACGCCCGCGCCGCCGGACTCGATCCGGCGACTGCGCGGCGCCTTTGGCGCGCCATCATCGACGAGGCGTGCGCGCTCGAAGAAGCGCACATTGCCTTGGCGCGGCCGCCTTCGGCGCCGACGGCTACGGCCAAGCGCGAAGCAAGCCCACTGGCAGTGCGGGCCACAGAGGTAGCGCCGGATCCGGTTCGCTCGGTCTCGCCGGAACCCTTCTACAGCCTGCTCAAGCATCGCATTCGGCGCCGCCTCGGCAACGTCTTCGGGCTGAAGAACTTCGGCGTCAACCTGACCACGCTGCCGCCCGGCCGCCAGTCGTCAATGTTGCATCGGCACAGCAAGCAGGACGAGTTCATCCTCGTCCTTGAGGGCGACCCAACCCTGGTCACCGATGAGGGTGAGGTCGCCTTGCGCCCCGGCATGTGCGCCGGCTTTGCCGCGGGCGGTCGCGCGCACCACTTGATGAACCGGACGGAGCAGGACGTCGTCTACCTCGAAGTCGGCGACCGTACAGCTGGGGATGAGGGCGCCTACCCGGATGACGATCTCCGGGCAATCCAGAGCGCCGACGGTCGCTGGGTGTTCACGCACAAGGACGGCCGGCCGTACTAGTCGGCGCTATGAAGGTCTTCTTCGACATCGACGGGCGAGCTGGTCCATGGCTGGCACGCCAAGCCGGAGCGCCGCCGTGCGCGGGATGCGACCCAGGAACTGCACCGCCTCCCCAAGTTGAGGCACGTGTTGTGACCGTCTCGTCCGGGGTGATCGACGTGCAGCTTCGCGAGTTGGGCCAGCTGTTCAATTCCTTCGATCCGGCCCCGTTCCACGAGCGTGACCTGGACGACAGTGCCGAGGAATTCATCGCCAGTTGGGCGCGTGACCTGCCGCGGCGCAGCGAGATCCGCATCGTCCTGCACCTGCCCGACGCGGAGGGCCGCGTTGCGAAGGAGGCGGACGTCGGGCGGGCAATTGGGCACTACTTCGGTGAACGCGCCGACATGGCTGAACGCGAACGGCGCGAGGAGGTGCGTCTTGGCCGCCGCTACTTGTGGATTGGCTTGCCGGTCCTCGCCGCATGCCTGGCGCTGAGCCAGATCGCCGACAACATGATCGAAGCGGAAGGACTCGCCCGTCTGACGGAAGAGAGCCTCATCCTCCTCGGCTGGGTGGCATGTTGGAAGGCCATCGAGACGCTGCTTTACGACTGGCAGCCGATGAAGCGGCGGCGCGATCTGTATCGGCGGCTCGCGCGCGCCGAGGTCCGCATCGAGAGTCGTCCCGCCTGAAGTGGCGGCAGCGCGCACCGTTGGTGCCGTTGACCAACTTGGTAGCAGTCCGCTGCCTTTGCCTTGTGCGCGCGCGAGCCCGTGGCACCTGCGACCGCCCGCGCAGGCAGACGCGACGCGTTGGAAACAAGCGCTCTCTAAGGTTACCTGGTGTTCGCGCCGTTCGGCACGCGCCTTGCGATGATGAACGCGAGGGCGGTTGCCGCCCATGGTCGTGCGGGGTTGCTCCCCGCCAACTCGGAGCAAGTGCAGAACGTGGTCTCCCTCTCGTCCCGCGTCCCTCAGCACCTCAACCCGTTCCGACCCACGCCGTTCGCCCGAACGGCAATGGTCGGCGCAGGACCGGTTGCGATGGCAACCGCTCTCTTGGTTCTTGTGTTCGCCGCCTCGCTCATCGGATGAGCGGCAGGCTCGAATAGCGCCCCGTTCGAAGCGGGCGCGCCAGCGAGCGGCCGCCAGGGTCCTCCCCCCTGGCGGCCGTTGGCTGTGAGGGCGTTGAAACCTCCCAGCCCTGGCGTGGCGGTGATAGCCTCTGACCGGGGGCCTGTAGCTCAATTGGTCAGAGCCGGCGGCTCATAACCGCTTGGTTGGAGGTTCGAGTCCTCCCGGGCCCACCATCCGCCGGGCCACGCCAAAGTGCCCCTGCGACCCCTCGCCACGCCTAGCTCTTGTGCCTTGCCCACATTTGAGCGCAAGATATTGTCGCGGCTTGGTCCGGCCGCGAACGCCCCGCTTGGGTCCAGCTTAGGGGGATGGGACATGTCAGCCGCGTGGGACGTCAATTACGTCGCTGTCTTGGTCTCCGCGATCGCGGCCATGATCATTGGGGCCGTCTATTACCTGCCGGCAGTCGCCGGAAAGGCGTGGATGAACGCCATCGGCAAGACCGAGGCGGAAGTCCGCGCAGCGATGACGCCTCGGGTCCTCATCGCCGGATTCGTACTCGCAATCCTGGAAATGTCGGTGCTCGCAGCCATTGAGGGCTGGGCGGGCACGGCCGGCGTGGCCGACGGGGTGATGGTCGCCCTCATCGTTTGGCTCGGCCTGACTCTCCCCGCTGCCTCCATGAACGTTCTCTTCGAAGGCCGCCCCACCGCTCTGCACTGGGTGTACGGCGTCAACAGCCTCATCATCTTCGCCGTCGCAGGCGCCGTAATCGGCTGGTGGCGGGCGATGTAGCCTGCCGTCCGTCACCAGTACGAGCAGAACGGGCGGGGTACCCCCCGCCCGTTCGCTTTTGTGGAGACGGGATCACTTGGCGCGCAGCGGCGGCGGCTCCTGGTCGGTCGGAATGCCGGCAAAGTAGCGATAGATCGCGCCGGCGCGATTGATGAACGACTCCTCGCCCGAGCGCAGCAGGGACGAGAACGGTCCGCTCACCGCGATCATCGAGTAGTAGCGCCACACGTCGCCGCTTTCGTTCTCGACGTAGTACTGCATGCGCGCGTCGCCCGGGCGGAACACCGGCAGCAGCAGCATCTGGAAGCCGGTCACGTTTTCCATCTCGACAACCATGCTGCGGTCGTCGTGCCGCATCACCTGCAGGCGATAGGCGAACTTGCCGGACGCGCTCTGCCAGAAGTAGCGCGGCGCGCCGTCGAGCATTTCCGCGGCTGTGAAGTTGCCGCGTTTGGACGCGGGGTCCGGACCAGCCAGGGCGAACGCCTCCGGCATGATCGGCCGCCACACTTGGCGCGAGTGCGACCAGTACAGGATGTCGTGGTACGACGAGATCGTGCCGAGGCGGGCGGCGATTTCCTCGATGCTGCCGACATGACGGAATCGTCCCGCCGTCGTGATCAGGAAGGCGACGTTGGATTCCTTCCATCCGGTGCACGGGGCCGGAGCCCACTTCGGGCCG
Source organism: Rhizobium sp. Q54 (assembly GCA_945889645.1). Classification (GTDB taxonomy): domain Bacteria; phylum Pseudomonadota; class Alphaproteobacteria; order UBA2966; family CAIVPW01; genus CAIVPW01. Next base: position 12,403 of record CAMDCA010000017.1, on the reverse strand, counting down.
AGGGCGTCGTAGTAGACGACGCGGATGTCGGCCGGCTGATCGACCGTGGGGTAGGCGGGCGATTCGCCCGCGCACGGAACCGGTATCTGAATCGCGGCCATCGGATCACCGGCGATCGCCACCGCAGTCACGGCACAGCATGCCGCCGACAGTCCAACCCGACGAATAGCGCGGGCGGCTTCGAGCAGATGCATGAGGCTCCGGGGCAAGCGCAACGGGGCTAGAATGCTACCTGCCGTGGTCCCGAAACGCCACCGCCCCGCGGCTCCCGCCGTTTGAATCCCGCAAGAGGGTCCATGAAGCTCTTCGACATGATGCGCGAACAGCCCATCCTGCGCGGCGCGTTGATCGCGCCGTCGGTCGTCGTGCTGATCTTCTGCTTCTTCAACCTGACGGCGGTGATCGACCAGAACGCCGCGGTGGCACGCCTTAGCCTTGGTGTCGTCAACCTCGACGAGGGTGTTCCGGCAACCGCCGCGGAACCCTTGCGCATCGCTGACCAGGCGTTGGCCGCGATAAGACCACAACTTCCCCTCCGCACCGCGACGTTCCCCGACGAGGCGACCGCCACGGCCGCGCTGTCGCGGGGCGAACTGGTCGCCGTCCTGGTGTTCCCGCCCGATTTCAGCGCCCTGGTGGTGGCGGGCGACACGGCCAACGCGCGCGTCATCAACACCGACCACCTCAGTGTCTTGGAGACGCAGATCGGCCACACGCTGCCGGGGCAGCTACAGGGCGCACTTTCGCTGGTGGTCCTGGGGGCACGCGCGCAACTCGCGGCGCAACGCGCGCCCGCGGCGATCATTTCGGTCGCGCCACCTGCAGCCGCGCCGGCCGCGCCCTTGCCGCGCGGCGCGGTGCCGGCCGTTCCGGTGCCGCTGGTGACCGTGACGCCGCTCGATGCGCCACGGCCAGAGGCTGCGCCCGCGCCGATCGCGCCAGGCACCGCGACTGCGGGCGCCCCCGCCCAGCCGGTGCGTGTGACATCGATCTCGCTCTATTCCGCCAGCCCGGTGCTCGTGCAGGCGCCATTCGTGATGAGCTTCGCGTCGTGGATGGGGGCGCTCATTGGATCGGTGCTGCTGTTCCTCGGCTCGCGCCCGCTCTTGCGTGACGGGCACGTCGGATCGGTACTGCTGGCGCGCACCCTCATTCCGCTCTTTGCGTCGGTGGTGGCGGGATTGGTCGCGGTCCTCGTGGTGGCGAGTCTGACCGGCAACTGGACCAACTTCTGGGCGCTGTGGGCGTTCCGCTGGCTGGTCACCGCGGCCGCCATGACGATCGTCACGGCGATGTTTAGCCTGTTCAGCTTCGCCGCGCTCCTGCTCGCCGTTCCGCTGGTTTTCTACCAGGCGCTGGCCGGCGGCATGCTGGCGCCGCCGGCGGCTGCGCCGCAGTGGGTCGCCTGGCTTGGCCGACTGCCCGTGCACGACGCGACGGTCGGCTTGCGCACGCTGCTCATCGGCGGCCCGGAAGGAACGGTGCCGTGGGTGCCGGTCAGCTATCTGCTCGTCGGCGCGATGGTCACGGGTTGGATCGGCACGCTGATGTGGAGCCGGCGCCGCTAGCTCAGACGCGCTTCCCCGCTTCGCGGCAACGCGCCGGTTCGAAGTCGAGCTCGCCCGACTGCCACGCCCTAAGCGGATCCTCGTGGGCGAGCGCGAGGTGCAACGCGGCGATCAGTTCCAGCACGTTGGGACGCGCACCGGCATCCAGGAGGCCATGCGCCGCGCCGTTTTCGACTGCCGCGTAGACGTTGCGCTGGTGCACGAAGGTCGGCAGCGGCACGCTGCTGGACCTGCCCATGCCGCGCCGGCAGGCGTCGGCATCCGCGGAGTTGGCGCCACGGCAGGCGAACGGCCGCTCCGCATACACGCTGCACTGCCCGTCCTGCAGCAGCGGGCAGGGCTCGGCCAGCAAATTGCGGTATTCGGCGTCCTTGCCAGCCGTCTTGCGATGGGCGGCCGCGACGCGCTCCTGGACGGCTGCGAGCGCCTCCGCACCGCGCGCTCGCAGGGCGCGCGCGAGGTGAATCGCTTCGAGCGGCGTGACTTGCACGTACAGGTGGCAGCAATAGGCGCAGCCGGCCTTGCAGGCGATCGTTCGTCTGGGTGGGTCCTTGGCGACCACGGCAGCAAAAGCCGAGTCGGCGACGCCAAATAGCTCGGTCATCAGCCCGTCCAGGCGCTCACCGTCGAGTGCCGGCACGGCCTTGGCCACCGCGCCGCGCACGCCTTTGGCTAGGACGGCGCTGTAGTCCGGACCGGGGGTTTTGGGCGCGGCCATCGCGACCCCTATAGCACGGGCGAGCAGCGCCCCTGCGGCGGTTTGCATTCGCGGGCGCCTTCGTTTAGCAGTGCGGCCCGACGCGTTCGCCTAACCGCAAGGATCCCGCCGTGGCGCCATATCAATTCGTCTACGTCATGAAGGGTCTGCAGAAGACCTACCCAGGCGGCAAGCAGGTCTTAAAGGACATCTGGCTGAGTTTCTTGCCGGGCGCCAAGATCGGCGTCCTGGGTGCCAACGGCGCCGGCAAATCGACGCTGCTGAAGATCATGGCCGGCGTCGATACCGAGTTCACCGGCGAGGCCTGGGCGGCAGACAGAGCGCGGGTCGGCTACCTGGCGCAGGAGCCACAACTCGATCCCGACAAGGACGTGATGGGCAACGTCATGGAGGGCCTGGCCGAGGTCAAGGCGCTGCTCGACCGCTTTGAAGAGATCAGTGCCAAGTTCGGCGAGCCGATGGACGACGGCGAGATGAACGCCGTCATCGCCGAGCAGGGCGAACTGCAGGAGAAGATCGACGCGGCCAACGGCTGGGAGCTCGATCGCACGCTCGAGATCGCCATGGACGCGCTGCGCTGCCCGCCGGGCGATGCCGATGTCACCAAGCTGTCGGGTGGCGAGCGCCGCCGCGTCGCGCTGTGCCGCCTTCTGTTGCAGAAGCCCGACCTGCTGCTCCTCGACGAACCGACCAACCACCTGGACGCCGAGTCGGTGGCGTGGCTGGAGCGCTTCCTGCACGAGTACACCGGCACCGTGGTGGCCATCACCCACGATCGCTACTTCCTCGACAACGTCGCCGGCTGGATCCTGGAACTCGATCGCGGCCAGGGCATTCCGTTCGAGGGCAACTACTCCGGCTGGTTGATCCAGAAGCAGAAGCGCCTGGATCAGGAGGGCAGCAAGGAAGAGGCGCGCCAGCGCACCTTGGCGCGCGAGCTCGAATGGATTCGCGCGTCGCCCAAGGCGCGCCAGGCCAAGAGCAAGGCGCGCGTCAGCGCCTACGAGGCGCTGCTGTCCGATGAACATGACAAGCAGCAGGCCGGCGCGCAGATCGTCATCCCGTCGGGGCCGCCGCTGGGTGAGCGCGTGCTGGAGACCACCGGCCTGTTCAAAGGCTACAAGGACCGCCTGCTGATCGAAGACCTGAGCGTGCGCATTCCGCGCGGCGCCATCGTCGGCGTGATCGGTCCGAACGGCGCCGGCAAGACGACGCTGTTCCGCATGATCACCGGGCAGGAGAAGCCGGACAAAGGGGCGCTCAACCTCGGCGACTCGGTCATCCTGGGCTACGTCGACCAGTCGCGCGACAGCCTCGATCCGGCCAAGACGGTGTGGCAGGAAATCTCCGGCGGCAACGACGAGATCGAGCTCGGCAAGATCAAGATGGCAAGCCGTGCGTTCGTCGGTTCGTTCGCCTTCAAGGGTCCTGACCAGCAGAAGAAGGTCGGCCAACTTTCGGGCGGCGAGCGCAACCGCGTTCACCTCGCCAAGATGTTGCGCCGCGGCGCCAACTTCCTGCTCCTCGACGAGCCATCCAACGACCTCGACGTCGATACGCTGCGCGCGCTCGAAGACGCGCTGGCGGAGTTCGCCGGGTGTGTGATGGTCACCAGCCACGATCGCTGGTTCCTCGACCGCATCGCCACACACATTCTGGCGTTCGAGGGCGACAGCCACGTCGAGTGGTTCGAAGGAAACTTCCAGGCCTACGAGGAAGACCGCAAGCGCCGCCTTGGCGTCGACGCCGATACGCCGCACCGCATCAAGTTCAAGCCGCTGACGCGGTAGTCAGTCCCACCGCGACCGGGGCGCGAGCCTGGATTGCTTCGCCCTCGGCTCGCAATGACAACGAGGGTGTCATTGCGAGGAGCGCAGCGATGAACAATCCAGCGGGAGCCTACGCTCCCAATTTGAAGTTGGCGTTGTTGTTCTTGAGGGCGCGGAGGAGGCCGTCGATCCCGCCACCGCGTTGGATGACGCCACCGAACTCGTCGCGCATGGTCACGCCGAGGCGCAGGCCTTCGATCAGCAGGTCGACAATACGCTGCTGGCCGGCTTCCTCGCGCACGTGCCACTCGATGACGATCGGCGCGGCGCCTGCCGGACGCACGATCCGGCTTTGCACTAGGTTCTCGGTTGGGTTGACCGGGCGCGAGCCCGTGACCTCGAAGCGTTCGCCCGAGTACTGCCGGAAGCGCTGGGCGTACGTGTTGATGAAGTAGGTGCGGTACAGTCCGGTGTATTCCTGCTTCTGGGCGTCCGTCGCCTGACGCACATAGACGCCAAGAGCGAACGTCGCCATCGCCGGCACGTCGAACGTCCGGTCCACGAAGGCGTTGAACTCGCGCATGTAGTCGGCGTCGGGCAGCTTCTTGGCCAGCGTGGCGACCGCCTCGTCGCCGCGCATGCGCACGAAGTTCTCGGCGTCCTTCGGTGCCGCCATCGCGCTGCCGGCGGTCATCGAGACGATCAGCGCGGCAAGCATGCCGCGCGCCGCTGTCATCAGGCCGCGCGTCGGGGCCGCAAACACGGTTTCGGTTGCTGCAAGGCGCATAGGACTACTCCGCGCTGAGTTCGCTAAACGCCGCTGGGGGCGCCATTCCGAATCTGGTGACTGCGCGACTGCCGGTAAAGGCTCCGTGCGGTGGCATAAAAATCCAAAGAGGTACGCCGAAGGTCATTGAACTCCTCCAGCGTGCGCTCGCGCGACTCTACTGCGCCCGCGACCGTCCGGCCGGTAAAGAACCGCGTGTCGTCCGGCGGCTCGATGACGTATTCGAACGCGTCGAGGGTGCGGTCGCCGAACAAGCCGGCGGTGTCGCGCACGTTGGACGGACCGAAGAAGGGCAGCACCAGGTACGGCCCGGCCCCGACGCCCCAAACCGCGAGGGTCTGGCCGAGGTCTTCCTCGTGATTTTCCCAATCGGTGTCGTCGGTTAGGTCGAACAGGCCGAGGATGCCGACCGTCGAATTCATCACGAAATCCCAGCTGGTCTGGGCCGCGCGGTGCACGTTACCCTGCAGCAGGTCGTTCACCAGCGTCACGGGGGACTTCAGGTTGCGGAGGAAGTTGGTCACCGCCCGGCGGCCGCCGGCCGGTACCGTCGCGCGATAGCCGCGTGCCGCCGGCTCAAGGACGATGCGATCGACTTCCATGTTGAAGGCGAACATGGTCCGGTTGAACGGCTCGAGCGGGTCGTTGGCCTGGTCGTAGGCCGCGCGCGCGACGGGATCTGATGGAACGGTCGCGCACGCCGCCAGTGCCAGGGCGGCCGCGAGAAGTGTCAGCTTGTACATCATGCCCAAACTAATGCCGCGGAGGAAACCCGCCCCCGACGACCCCCGCCGCAGCAGCTGCTGGAACTTCCCTTCCAGCGCGCCACCGCCCCCGTGGCAGACAAGTCGCACGGCGACAGTGGCTGGGTACCATAGGGCCCCTTGGTTTGCCAGTGTGCGACATCACGCATTTGCGCCCGGGAGACACTACCGTGGCGGAAATGGCACGGCCGCAAATCGAGTCTACGGGCTCTCGACAGATACATAAAGATATGTTTATGTCTGTCGCATGCATACCGACGAACTTCTGGCGGGACTGCGTGCCGCGGGCGAGCCAACCCGGCTGCGCCTTCTGGCTTTGTGCGCGCGCGGCGAGCTGACCGTGAGCGAACTCACGCAGATCCTGGGGCAGAGCCAGCCCCGCATTTCGCGCCATCTCAAATTGCTGTGCGACGCGGGTCTGCTGGACCGCTTCCCCGAAGGCACCTGGGCGTTCTATCGCCTGGCCGAGAAGGGCGGCGGGCTCGACCTCAGCCGTGCCTTGGCGCGCCTGATGGCGGAAGACGACCCGGTGCTGGCACAGGATATCGACCGCCTTGCCGGCATCAAGCGGGCGCGTCAGAACCGCGCCGAGGAGTACTTCCGCGCCAATGCGGCACACTGGAACGAGATTCGTTCGCTGCATGTGCCCGAGGCCGAGGTCGAGCGCGCGTTGCTGACGGCATTCGCCAACCGCTCGATCCGCCAGTTCCTCGACATCGGTACCGGCACCGGGCGCATTCTCGAGTTGTTCAAGGGACGCGCCGAGCGCGGCACCGGCATCGATCTGTCGCGCGAGATGCTGGCGCTCGCCCGCGCGCGGTTGGAACAAGCCGGCTGCGCCCAGTTCCAGGTGCGCCACGGCGACATGTATCACCTGCCCATGGCGCCGCGTTCCGTGGACGCCATCAGCATCCATCAGGTGCTGCACTACGCCGACGAGCCGGCGGCGGCGATTCGCGAAGCCGCGCGCGTGCTGGCACCGGGCGGCCGCGTCGCGGTGGTCGATTTTGCGCCGCATCGCCTGGAGGCTTTGCGCGACGAGCACGCCCACCGCCGCCTCGGCTTCACCCACGAAGAAGTCGCGGCTTGGTTCGAGAGCGCAGGGCTCAAACCGGCGCCGCCGATCGTGCTGGCCGGCAACCCGTTGACCGTGACGGTGTGGCCGGCCGACGCGCCCCTGCAGTCCGCCACCGAACGGAGCGCAGCATGACGCGCGCCAACGATCTTTCCGTCTCGTTCGAGTTCTTCCCGCCGAAGACCGAGCAGATGACCGAGCAACTGTGGCTGGCGGTGCAACGCCTGGCGCCGCTGGGGCCGAAGTTTGTCTCGGTCACCTATGGTGCGGGCGGCAGCACGCGCGAGCGCACGCATTCGCTAGTGCGCCGCATCCAAGCTGAAGCTGGCGTGCGCAGCGCCGCGCACCTGACCTGCGTCGGCGCCACCCGCGCCGAGGTGGATGCCGTGGCGCACGAGTACTGGGCGACCGGCATCCGCCACATCGTCGCCCTGCGCGGCGATCCGGCCGAAGGCCAGAGCAAGTACGTGCCGCACCCCGGCGGCTATGCCTTCGCCGCCGATCTTGTGGGCGGCCTGCGCAAGGTCGGCGATTTCGAGCTATCGGTGGCGGCGTACCCCGAGGTTCACCCCGAGGCGGCCAGCGCCCGCGCCGACCTCGACAACCTCAAGCGCAAGATCGACGCCGGGGCGACCCGCGCCATCACCCAGTTCTTCTTCGACAACCGGCACTACCTCGAGTTCCTCGAGCGCGCGCGCAAGGCCGGTATCACCGTGCCGATCGTGCCGGGCATCATGCCGGTGACCAACTTTGCCAAGATCGTGCAGTTCTCCAAGACCTGCGGCGCCAGCATCCCGCCGTCGCTGGCCGACGCCTTCGAGGGCCTCGACGAGGACCCGGAGACGCGCAAGCAGGTCGCGGCCGCCGTCGCCATCCGCCAGTGCCAGGACCTGTGCGAGGCCGGCGTGCGGCAGTTCCACTTCTACACACTGAACCGCGCCGAGCTGACGTATTCGATTTGCCATATCCTCGGCCTGCGGCCGCCTAAAAAGCGGCCCACGCCGATGGCGGCAAGCGCCACTGGATAGAAACGAAGCCCCCTCCATATATCTGGATTGCTTCGCCTTCGGCTTGCAATGACCGTGTTGTCATTGCGAGGAGCGCAGCGACGAAGCAATCCAGGCTGGCAAGGAAGTCACCGAGCAGCCCATGAGCAATTTCCTCGACCACCTCTCGCAGCGCGTTCTGCTCTGCGACGGCGCGTCGCGCCGTCGGCGCGCCGAACAAATCAAGAGGAATGGCGCCGTTGCCGGCCGGGGACTCGCATGAGCAACTTCCTTGACCACCTATCGCAGCGCGTTCTGCTCTGCGACGGCGCGTTGCGCCGTAGGCGCGCCGAACAAATCAAGAAGAATGGCGCCGTTGCCGGCCGGGGACTCGCATGAGCAACTTCCTTGACCACCTATCGCAGCGCGTTCTGCTCTGCGACGGCGCCATGGGCACCCAGGTGCAGTCGCGCAATCTCGATTTGCAGCGCGACTACCTGGGTCAAGAGAACTGCACCGAGATCCTGAACAAGAGCCGCCCGGACCTGGTGCGCGAAATCCACGCGACGTACCTCGCGGCCGGCTCCGACATGGTGCAGACCAACTCGTTCGGCGGCTCGCCCATTACGCTGGGCGAGTTCGGCCTCAAGGACGAGGCGTTCGAGATCAACAAGCGCGCCGCCGAGCTCGCCAACGAAGCTATCGACCAGTTCAAGGGCGACGGCCGCACGCGCTTCGTGCTGGGCTCGGTCGGTCCCGGCACGCGCCTGCCGACCCTCGGTCACATCAAGTACCAGGAACTGGAGGACGCGCTGATGATCCAGTGCTCTGGCCTGATCGCCGGCGGCACGTCGGCGATCCTCATCGAGACGTGCCAGGACCCGCTGCAGATCAAGGCCGCCATCAACGGCGCCAAGCGTGCGCGCGAGCAGGCCAAGGCGGACATTCCGATCCTGGTGCAGGTGACCGTCGAGGCCACCGGCACGCTGCTGGTTGGTGCCGACATCGCCGCGGCGGCCACGGTGGTTGACGCGATGGGCGCTGATTCGATGGGCCTCAACTGCGCCACCGGTCCGCAGGAGATGGCGGACCATGTGCGCTGGCTGTCGCGCAATTGGCGCCGCCACATCTCGGTCCAGCCGAACGCCGGCCTGCCCGAGCTGATCGAAGGCAAGACGCACTATCCGCTCGGGCCCGAGGAGATCGCGCGTTGGCAGGAACGCTTCGTCGTGGAGGAGGGCGTCTCCATGGTCGGCGGCTGCTGCGGCACCGTCGGCACGCATATCTCCGCCATCGACGAGATGCTAAAGCGCGTCGGCGCCAAGACGCCGGGCGGCAATGCCTTCAAGTACCGCCCGACGCCGGTGAAGCGCAGCGTGCACTACGTGCCGTCGATCGCTTCGCTGTACGGCCAGGTCGAGCTGCGCCAGGAAAACGCCTACCTGTCGATCGGCGAGCGCTGCAACGCCAACGGTTCCAAGAAGTTTCGCGAGCTGCAGGACGCCAAGGACTGGGATGCTTGCGTCGCCATGGGCAAGGACCAGGAGAAGGAGGGCAGCAACGCCCTCGACCTGTGCTGCGCCTACGTCGGCCACGACGAAGTGAAGGAGATGACCGAGGTCATCACCCGCATGCGCGGCGCCGTGCGCGCGCCGCTGGTGGTGGACTCGACCGAATACCCGGTGCTCGAGTCTTCGCTCGCCCTCTACGGCGGCAAGGCGATCATCAACTCGATCAACTTCGAGGACGGCGAGGAGCCGGCGCACAAGCGCCTTCTGCTGGCCCGCAAGTTCGGCGCCGCGGTGATCGCGCTGACCATCGACGAGCAAGGCATGGCCAAGACCGTTGACCAGAAGGTCGCGGTGGCGAAGCGTCTGTATGACTTCGCGGTGAACAAGCACGGCTTGCCGCCGGCGGACCTGCTGTTCGATCCGCTGACCTTCACGATCTGCACGGGCAACGAGGACGATCGCAAGCTCGGCCTGTGGACCCTGGAGGGCATCGAGCGCATCAGCAAGGAGCTGCCGGAGTGCCAGATCATTCTCGGCCTCTCCAACATTTCGTTCGGCCTCAATCCGGCCGCGCGCCACGTGCTGAACTCAGTGTACCTGGACCACGCGCTGAAGCGCGGGCTGACCGGCGCCATCGTGCACGTCGCGCGCATCGTGCCGCTGCACAAGATTCCGGAAGACGAGCGCATCGCCGCCGAGGACCTGATCTATGACCGCCGCCGCGAGGACTACGACCCGCTGCAGGCATTCATCGGCCTGTTCGGCGACCGTACGGTCGAGAAGAAGGTCAAGGTCCGGTCGGAGCAGGTTGAGGTGCGCTTGAAGGAGCGCATCATCGACGGCAACCGCCAGGGCATGGAGGCCGACCTCACCGAGGCGCTGCAGAAACACAGGCCGCTCGACATCATCAACACCTTCCTGCTCGACGGCATGAAGGTGGTGGGCGAGCTGTTCGGCTCGGGCAAGATGCAGCTGCCGTTCGTGCTGGCGTCCGCCGAGACCATGAAGGGCGCGGTGGCATTCCTGCAGCCGTACATGGAGAAGGCCGAAGGCCCTGCGCGCGGCACCATCGTGCTCGCCACCGTGCGCGGCGACGTGCACGACATCGGCAAGAACCTGGTCGACATCATCCTGACCAACAACGGCTACAAGGTGGTTAACCTCGGCATCAAGCAGCCGATCCAGACCATCATGGACGCCGCCAAGACCCACGCCGCCGACGCCGTCGGCATGTCGGGGCTATTGGTGAAGTCGACCGTCATCATGCGCGAGAATCTCGAGGAGATGACTCGCGCCGGATTCGAGATGCCGGTGCTGCTCGGCGGCGCCGCGTTGACGCGCGGCTACGTCGAGGAAGACTGCACAGCGGCGTATGGCGCGGGCCGCGTCGCCTACGCCCAGGACGCGTTCGACGGCCTTGGCCTGATGGCCCAGGTGATGGACGGCAAGTTCGACGAGTTCCTGCAGGAGAACCGCGCCAAGCGCGCCGCCCGCCCGAAGAACACCAAGAAGCTGGGCCAGGCGGCGACCGCCGACCTGCGCCCGGTGGACATGGAGGAGACCAAGGTCCACCGCGACCAGCTCAACCGCGACCTGCCGGTACCGGTGCCGCCGTTCTTCGGTCCGCGCATGATCGAGAAGGTGAACCTCAAGGCGCTGATGCCGTACCTGAACGAAACGATGCTGTTCCAGTTCCACTGGGGCTATCGCAAGCAGGGCCGCAAGAAGGAGGACTTCGACGTCTGGGCGCAAAAGGAATTGCGCCCGATCATCGCGCGCATCGCGGAGCAGTGTGTGCGCGAGAGCATCCTCGATCCCAAGGCGATCTACGGCTACTGGCACGCCGCGGCCGAAGGCAACGACCTGATCCTGTTCGGCGAGAACAAGGCCGAGGTCGCGCGCTTCACGCTGCCGCGCCAGAACGTGCCGGGCGGCCTGTGCGTCGCCGACTTCGTCAAGGACGTGAAGTCCGGCGAACGCGACATCATCGGCATCCAACTAGCGACGGTGGGTCAGCACGCGTCCGAAGTCGCGCGCGAGTGGTTCGCCCAGGATCGCTACCAGGACTATCTGTACCTGCACGGCTTCGGCGTCGAGATCACCGAGGCGCTGGCCGAGTACGTCCACAAGCGCATCCGCCACGAACTCGGCTTCGGCGCTGAGGACGCACCGGCGATGCCAGACCTGCTGCGCCAAGGCTACCGCGGCAGCCGCTATTCGTTCGGCTACCCCGCGTGCCCGAACCTGTCCGACCAGCGCAAGCTGATGGAACTGCTGGGCGCCGAACGCATCGGCGTGAGCCTCGGCGAGGGCGACCAACTCCACCCGGAGCAGTCCACGTCAGCGCTGGTGATCATGCACCCACAGGCGAAGTACTTCTCAGTGTAGCGCACTACCTACCGCGGCTTGTGTGCGGTCGGCGCAGGCACTTCGCCAACGTCAGAGAACTTGACCGACGGGCATTGCTTGATGGTTGGCAGTCCGCTCGACCACTCAAGGTCGAATTGCCTTTGATCGTCGAGTTCTGTTTTTCCGAACGTCTCAACGTTTCCAAGTAGGTCCGAGAGGCGCGCATGAAAAATGCGGATTGAGGCATCCATGCGCTTCGCGAGTACGAACACGCCCTCCCTGGCGGATTCCGCGCTGGTGCCATCGATCAGGTCAACCGGAATGCCGTGCCAATCGCCATATCCGCCGAGCACCCAGTAAATGCGTCCCTTTCCATCGCGAAGTGCGATCTTGCGGTGACCGCTGCGCTGAAGACTCACACCACAGTGCTTGCCGACAGCGTGGACCACGACCTCTCGGTCCGCCTCGTCGAACCGCCTGGACTTCATGTTCTTCTGGGGTGGCGTCGTCGTCCGAGTGTCGAGAGGCGGCACCGTCCGCGTCGCGGGCATTGGGCTGGGGCTGTTGGGGCCTACCCCTTCGGAAACTGCCATTCGCCTCACCGCTTCGCGAATAACCTCGCCGACATCTCCATACATGCCGGAACTAACCTTTTGATTTACCCAGCTTTCCAAGAGCGGCGGCAACGTGACAACCATAGAGAAATCCTCCAAGGCCAAGAGACCGCCTCTAGAGCACTTTGAGATCGGGTTGAATCGCGGGGGATTCACGTGAGGGCGCAGGTGTGATTCAAGATGCTGGCTGGGAGATGGAGGCCAGCATGAATGCCGAAACCTTACTCTGGTGATTTGCGCGGACGAGTGATCGCGGTCGTGG
>CAMDCA010000016.1 GCA_945889645.1 Rhizobium sp. Q54 | reverse complement strand
GCTGGGCATTTCGATTCGATTGTCTCTCGCGGCCCGAGAGAGATTCGAAACGCCCGAAATCCCAATGTCGAATAACGCCGGCAAATCAGCCGCTTAAAAATCCGTACTGTTTTGCCGAAGTCAGGAGGTTTGGAGAATACGGGCCGGAGAGAGACGATTTCGGACTCCGGCGCGGTTCACTCGGTCAACAGCTTTGAAAGGTGAACCGCGCGGATACTGGGGTTTTTGTCTGTGCCGCCCTGAGGCGGAGAGCGTTGTCGCGATAGAAGTTGGCGGAGGGGGTGGGATTCGAACCCACGGTACTCTTGCGAGCACAACGGTTTTCGAGACCGCCCCGATCGGCCACTCTGGCACCCCTCCGGAAGGGGCCGGAGACTAGCCCAGGGCCCTCCGCAGCCACAAGGCCCGGCGCGCAGGGCCGAAGGCCGCCGCCCTTCTTGCGACGCCCGAGGCGACTCGCTATGCTTAACCTCATTCCGGCCCCCACCCGAAGAACATCGGGGAAGCGGCGCCGGCGACCGGCAAAGCCAAGCCGCGGCAGTAGTTCGCGGGCCCGGTCGCGTCAGCAGCAAAACGCTCAAACAAAGAATATGGGGAGAGACGGCCATGGTCGTCTCCGTCAATACCAATGCGGGCTCCATGCTCGCGTTGCAGGCGCTGAACCGCAATTCGCGGGACATCGCCACGGCTCAGTTGCGCGTCACCACCGGCCTTAGGGTTAACGGACCCAAGGACGACCCAGCGACGTTCGCCATGGCGCAAAATCTGCGCGGCGAGATCGCCGGCATCGGGGCCGTAAAGAAGTCCCTGGCGCTCGGCGAATCGACGGTCGACGTCGCCATCGATGGCGCCACGGCGGTCTCCGACCTTCTCACCGAGATGAAGGCCAAGGCCGTCGAGGCGAGCCAGTCGGGTCTCGATGCGGCGTCACAGGCGGCGTTGCACGAGGAGTTCACGTCCTTGCGCAGCCAGATATTGACCGTCGTCGGGACCGCCGATTTCAACGGCAAGAACCTGATCGAGTCGGCGTCCACCAGCCTGAAGGTCCTCAGCACGGTGGACGGCAGCACGATCACCGTGAGCGCCGCGCACCTGGACATCACGTCGCTGGCGATCCACACCGCTGCCCTCGACTCGGCCAGTGCCGCGGCGACGGCGGTGACGGTGATCAGCCAGGCCATTGTCACCGTGTCGTCGGCGCTGACCGCGCTCGGCACGGCATCCCGGCGTCTCGAGATTCAGGCCGACTTCACCACCAAGCTGGTGGATGTCCTAAAGGAGAGTGTCGGCAACATGGTGGACGCCGATCTGGCGTCAGAGGCGGCGCAGATCGAGGCGCTACAGATCAAGGAACAGCTCGGGGTCGCGGCGCTATCGATTGCCAACAGCGCGCCGAAGGCGATCCTGAACTTGTTCCAGGACTAGCCGGCGGGCAGCCAGAAGCAGTCGCCATCGCGCGGAGCCTCGCACCGCGCGAGGCGCCCGTTCGTCCACGTGTGGGCCTCATAGCCCCATGTGGTCAGCAGGCTCCACGCCGACTCCAGCGTGTCGCCGGCGCGGCGCAGATGGCCGTCGACCAATTCGATCAGCATCGGCGGCCGGAAGCGGCGGATGGTCCCCGCGGCTCCGGTCAACATGCGCATCTCCCACCCTTCAACGTCGGCCTTCACGAAGCTGACGCGCGGAATGGCGCGTTCCGCAATGAACGCGTCGACAGTGGTGACCGGAACGGCCTCGGCTCGCGTCGCTGCGCCCGGACTCCCGCTGCCGCCAGTGCCGAGGTGCGCAAGGCCGAAGCGGACGCTGCCCGCCGCCTTCACCGGGGTCGACAACGACGCCTCGCCCGGCTTGTCGCCAAGCGCGGCGGCGACCACCGCGATGTTGCGCAACCGCCGCGCCCGTACCGCCAAGGTCAGGATCGAGCGGGCATAGGCCGACGGTTCGAACGCGTAGACGGTGCCTTCGGGCACCAGCCCGGCAAACAGCTTGGCGAACTGACCGGCATGGGCGCCGACGTCGAGCACGACGCCGTCCGCCGGCAGCATCGGCCGCAGCGCCGGCAGCAGATCGCGGTGGTGCTGGCGGAATACGGCTTTGCCGGCGTGCGCGACATACGTTGCGCGGGCACGCCAACTGAGTGCGGGGGGAAACAAAGACATGGTCGCCAACGCTGGCCGGCGGGAACGATGCCGCGCGACCTTAGCAGACCGGCGGACTCCGCATAGCGAAACGGACGAGGTCCGTTGAAGCCGCCGGCGATGCCCTCTTCGTTATCGTGCGTGGCGTAGCCGAGTCTTGGCCGGGGCGCAAAACTGCCCAGCGCAAGAAAGAAGAAAACGGGCGCGCCTGAAGGGCGCGCCCGTTGGGCGGGGAGCAGGGGGAGGGGCCCGCTCGTCCGTATGATCGCGTCGTTACTCGACCGCTTCGTCGGTCTCTTCGGCGACGGGGGTGACCGCGAGGATCACGCGCTTCCCGTTCTGCACGACGTAGGCAATGTTGACTTCGCTGCCCGCGGTGACGCCGTCAAAGCCATCGAGCGGGGAGCGCAGCGTGTAGGTCTGGTTGTTGACCGTGATGGTGTTCGCCTTGGCGTCGACCGCGGTCACGAGACCGTCAGCGTACGCGGCGGGGACAACGTTGATGGTCGCGGCCGAAGCAATCGGCGCAACGGCGGTAGCGGAAACTGCGGCAACCAGTGCGCCGCCCAGGATGTTCTTCACGTTCATGGTCATCTCTCCGTAGGGAATTGTGCTTCGAAACAGACAACCGAGTGTCCGCGGCCGGGATCGGCCAACCTGTAGCTCGGCGCCTGTTGCGGAAGTGGTACTGCCAACGGGGTGGTGCAAGGTGCTGTGCCAGAATGTCGCGACGTTGTTATTAAGTCACCGGATGCACAGCGCGCGGTTCACGGGTTCTTGAATTCGCGGGCGCGCGCTCCTATCTGCTCGTGATCGCGCCCACATTTGCGTGCGGCACACTGTCGCGCACACGCAACTGTGCAAGGCCGTGCACCAGCGCGAGAGTTGGCGTCGCGACGCCGACCAGCGCCGCCATCTCCAGCACCGCGCCACTCAATGCAGCAAGCTCGACGGCCTTGCCGGCGTCGAGATCCTGCAAGGACGACGTCGGGTGTGGGCCGATGCCCTCGGCCATGGAGATGCGCTGATCAACGTCGACGGGGAAGCGGACGCCGAGTGTGTGCGCGACCGCCTCGGCTTCGACCATCATTGCTCGCACCGCGGCGCGGCCACCGGGGTCGCGGGCGATTCCCGACAAAGTCGCGCGGGTCAGGACGCTGATGGGATTGAACGCCAAGTTGCCCCAAAGCTTGAGCCAGACCTCAGCGCGAATGTCCCGCGTCGTGGCGACTTCGACTCCGGCCGCATCGAGTGCGGCGCGAATGTGCCGAAGGCGCTCGGTGTCGGCGCCGCTCGGCTCGCCGAGTGCCAGGCGCATCGCCTCCCGCACCTGCACAACCCCAGGCTCGACCATTGTCGCCGCAGTCCACACCACCGCACCCACCACGCGCGATGCCAGAATGGTGTCCTTCAGGATGCCGCCAGGATCGACGCTGCGCAGCGTCGCGTCGCGATGCGGGCCGGTCAGGTCGGCGAAGTACCACCACGGCACGCCGTTCATCGCCGTGACGACTGTTGTCTCCGGCCCGAGCAGTGAGGCGACCTCGTGGGCGGTGCTCGGCGCGTCGTGCGCCTTGGTGGTCAGGAACACCACGTCTTGGGTGGGCAAGGATCGGGGCGA
Source organism: Rhizobium sp. Q54 (assembly GCA_945889645.1). Classification (GTDB taxonomy): domain Bacteria; phylum Pseudomonadota; class Alphaproteobacteria; order UBA2966; family CAIVPW01; genus CAIVPW01. Next base: position 36,262 of record CAMDCA010000016.1, on the reverse strand, counting down.
GTCGGTGCAGGCGACCGCTTGCGCCGTCTGGCCGGCGCGCTGGATGCGTACTCCGTCGCCGCGCATGGCCGCACAGCGCGCGCCGCGCGCCACCAGCACGACCTCATCACGGCCGCCGGCCGTCAAGCAGGCGCCCAGATAGGCGCCGATTGCTCCGGCGCCAAAGATGCAGATCTTCACGCCCGGCGGAGTAACGCCGTTGGCGGCGCGAGTCCAGGAAGGGCTACGCGGGGCCGCGGTGCGACAGGACCGGTCCCAACAGCACCAGCGCGTGCGTCAGACGCCAGGCGGGCATATGGGTCCGTGCTGTCGCTGCGAAGGGCAGGGAAGCCGGCAGAGCAATGCCGCGCGGGCGTTCGGACACGGCCCGACTGTCGTCGATGGTGGCGGCGCCTACTGGCGGCGGCGAACGCGCCGCCGAGGAGTATCTCGGACGGCTCAACTCTCGTCGCGGCGGCGGCGCAACTCGGCAAACACTTCGACAGGGTTCTTGCCGGCCATGCCGATCTGACGCTGGAACGCAGGGTCGTCGGCACGCAGGAACGGGTTGATGGCGATCTCGTCTGACAGGGTGAACGGAACGCCGACGGCGTCGCCCTGCAGCAGGGTGCGGTAGTCTTCGCCGCGCTTCCTCAGGACCGCGTTGTCGCGGTCGAAGCCGCGCGCGAACTTGTAGTTCCGCTCGGCATATTCGTGCGCGCAGTAGATCTTGGTGTCCGGTGGCAGGGCGCGGATCTTGAGCAGCGATTGCCACATCTGCTCGGCCGTGCCCTCGAACAGCCGACCGCAGCCCATCGGGTACAGCACGTCGCCACAGAAGAGGATGCTGGAGTCCTTGAACCAGTAGCCGATGTGTCCGGCGGTATGGCCCGGGAGGTCGAGGACGGTCGCCTCGGCCTCGCCCATGCTCACCTTGTCGCCGTCGCCGACCTCGGACGTGATGCCCGGGATGCGGGCGGCCTCGGCGCGCGGGCCAACGACCTCGCAGTGGAACGAGCGCTTGATGTCCAGGTTGCCGCCGATCTGGTCGGCGTGGTGGTGGGTGCACAGGATCTTGCGCACGCGCCAGCCCAACTGATCGACCTTGGTGACGATCGGCCCGGCGATGCCGGGGTCTACGACGGCGCTGGCCCCGCTGGCCCGATGGTTCAGCAGAAAGACGTAGTTGTCGCGTAGGACCTTGATGACCTTTACGTCGATCCGTGCCATCTCGAACCCACACGCCCTGTGCCCAAAAGGGTCATGCCACGGCACACCCTGTCGGCCCGGACCCCCCGGGCGAAACGAACGGCCAGTCTAGTCGGAACCGACCTTGCGTCAATTCTGGCACACGCGGGGCGGGAATAAGACGTCTGTTGGGTACCGGTGATAAGGTAGCTGGCGATGCCCCCGGCCGTTGCCGACCTCCGTGATTTCTATGGTACCGGGCTCGGCCAGATCACCCGCCGATATGTCGGGCGCCGCATCCGCGAGGCATGGCCAAGCGCGCGCGGGCTGGCCGTGCTGGGGTTGGGCTATGCCATCCCGTACCTGCGGCCCTTCGTCGAGGAAGCGGCGCGCGTCGTCGGCGTAATGCCCGCGGCCCAGGGCGTACATCGCTGGCCGCGGGACGACCGCGAGGCCAACCGCACGTTGTTAAGCGTCGAAACCTCGCTCCCGGTTCCGGACCAGTCCTTCGACCGAGTCCTCTTGGTGCACGCGCTGGAGCACAGCGAGATGGCGCGGCAGATGCTGCGCGAGGTGTGGCGCGTGCTCTCGGCCGAAGGCCGGCTACTGGTCGTAGTGCCGAACCGGCACGGCATCTGGGCTCGCCTCGATCGCACCCCACTCGGCCACGGTCATCCGTTTACGCCGCAGCAAATCCACCGGCTGCTCAGCGAGAACCTGTTCACGCCGGCCTCGGTGCGCAGTTGCCTCTACACGCCGCCGCTGCGGTCGCGCTTCATGCTGCGCAGCGCGCCGGCATTCGAAAAGCTCGGCCAGCGGGGCATCGGTGTCGGGGGTGTGTTGGTGGCCGAGGCGACCAAGCAGATGTACGCCATGGTGCGTCCAGCCGTAGCGGTGCAGCGCCGCCCGGTCGCCGCAGCCTCGGCGGACCGCTAGGGCGCGCGTCCCGAGGTGGTCAGGTCCGGCCGGCTGACGACGAACACCGCCTGCTCGCCGAACAGGTTGGCCATGTGCAGCGACGATTGCATGACCGACGTGCGGCCACCCGCTGTCAGGCTGATGCGGCGCTCCACTTTGGCGCCAAGCTTGGCGCACATATCGACGAAATCGAGAATCGTGCACAGGTGGATGTTCGGCGTCTCGTGCCACTCGTGGTCAAGGGCGCCGGTCTTCGGCATGCGCCCCTGCGCCAGCAGTTTCAGGCGCACGCGCCAGTAGCCGAAGTTCGGGAACGAGATGATGGCCTTGCGCCCGATGCGCACCAGCTCGGACACCACGCGGCGCGGATTGCGCGTCGCTTGCAGCGTCTGGCTCAGCACCACGTAGTCGAACGCCTGGTTGGGATAGTTGGCGAGGTCCGAGTCGGCGTCGCCTTGCACCACGCTCAGGCCTTGGGCCACCGATGCGTTCACGCCGGCCTGGGACAGCTCGATGCCGCGGCCGACGACGTCGCGCGCCTGCACCAGATAGCGCAGAAGCTGGCCGTCGCCGCAGCCGATGTCGAGCACGCGCGAGGCGGGCGGGATCATGTCGGCGATCAAGCGCAGATCGACACGGATGTCGGACGGCCGCCGCGAATCGGTGCGGGACAGCGCGGCCTGGGCGGCCGCCATGGCGGCGTTCATGGGGCGGTATTGCCTACGTGCGCAATGCCATGACGCTCCGCCGCCGCGTTGAGGAAGCCCGACAAGGTCGAGTGCAGTTCCGGCTCATCGAGCAGGAACGCGTCGTGGCCCTTGTCGGTCTCGATCTCGACGAAGCTGACGTCGGCCGCCACGGCGTTCAGGGCGTGCACAATCTCGCGCATCTCCCACGTCGTGAACAGCCAGTCGCTGGTGAACGACACCAGGCAGAAGCGCACCTTGGTGTCGCGGAACACGCTGGCCAGAACACCCTGCTGGTCTGCCGACATGTCGAAGTAGTCCATGGCGCGCGTGATGTAGAGGTACGAGTTGGCGTCGAACCGCTCCACAAACGTGATGCCCTGGTGGCGCAAGTAGCTCTCGACCTCGAAGTCGGCATCGAAGCCGTAGGTGAAGGCGCTGCGGTTCTGCAGCTTGCGGCCGAACTTGCGGCGCAGGGCTGCCTCCGACAGATAGGTGATGTGCGCCGCCATGCGGGCCACGGCCAGGCCGGCGCGCGGCGTTGTGCCGTGGCGCGTGTACTCGCCGCCGCGCCATTCGGGGTCGGCCATGATGGCCTGGCGCCCGACCTCGTGGAACGCAATGTTCTGGGCCGAATGGCGCGCGGCACAGGCGATCGGGATGGCGGTGTGGACCCGCTCCGGGTACATCGCCGCCCATTGCAGGGCCTGCATGCCGCCCATTGAGCCGCCGATGACGCAGAACAGCTCTTGGATGCCGAGGTGGTCGAGCAGCATCGCCTGGGCCCGCACCATGTCGGCGATGGTGATGACCGGGAAGGTCAGGCCATAGGGCTGGCTGGTCTCCGGATTGATGCTGGCCGGGCCCGTGGTCCCCATGCAGCCGCCCAGCACGTTGGCGCAGATGATGAAGTAGCGCCCCGGGTCGATCGGTCGGCCGGGGCCCACCAGGATGCTCCACCAGCCGGGCTTGCCGGTGATCGGGTGGGTGCTGGCAACGTGCTGGTCGCCCGACAGGGCGTGGCACACCAGGACGGCGTTCGACTTCTGCTCGTTGAGAGTGCCGTAGGTGCGGTAAGCCACAGTGAACGGACCGAGCTTTACGCCGCAGTCCAGCTTCAGGGGCACCTCGCGCCCGAGCTCAACGGTGTGCCCTTGATCGGGCACTTCCAAGCCGCCGCGCGAACGGGACGCCTGCAACATTGCCATTGGCCTCGGGTGACTCCGCGCGGCAGCATAGACCCCTTCCGGGCGGCGGATGGCAAGGGCCTTGTGGGCGCGGGCGGCGGGGGTCCCGCCTGCTTTGGTTTTGTGCGAGGTAGGCTTCTCCTGTAGTCTTTGCCAGCCTGGTCTAAGGGCGCTCCTGGCATGAACGAAAACCATTCAACTCTCGCCGATCTCCGGCGGGAGATCGATGAAATTGACGATGGCTTGCACCGGCTGCTGATGCAGCGCGCCGGCGTGGTCATGCGCATCGCCGAGGGCAAGCGCCAGCAATCCGACACGTCTCCCCCTATTCGCGCAGGCCGCGGGGCGGAGATTCTTCGCCGCCGTTGCCTGAACCATCGGGGGCCGCTGCCGGCCGCCGTGATGGCGCGCCTGTGGCGCGAGATCATCTCCGCCTTCAGCCCCCTGCATGGGCCGGTGGACGTCGCCCTGTTCGCCCCGCGCAAGTCGGCGAGCTATTGGGAGCTGGCCCGCAGCCACTTCGGTGCCAGCCCGATGGCGGCGACCGTGCCGTCGTTCTGGGCGGCTATGCTGTGCCCTTGCGAGTAAGCCCATGAGCACGCCCCCGCGCGGCGAGACCGCTCGCCTGGTACCCGACGCGGCCCCGCGGCCGCGCCCCGGTGCCCTGCTGATCCCACCCTACGTCGCCGGCCGTTCGGCGGCGCCGGGCGCGGTGCGTCCGATCAAGCTGTCGTCGAACGAGTGCGCCCTCGGCGCGAGCCCCAAGGCAGTCGCCGCGGCGCACGCCGCGTCGGGCGATCTGCATCGCTATCCCGATAGCAGCGCGGCCGCTCTGCGCGCCGCCATCGCGGCGGCCAACGGCCTGCCGGCCGAGCAGATTGTGTGTGGCGACGGCTCGGACGAGCTGTTGCATCTGCTGGTCCAGGGTTACGCCGGTCCGGGTGACGAGGTCGTCTACAGCGAGCACGGCTTTGTCGTGTACCCGATGGTGACGCTCGCCGTCGGTGCGACGCCGGTGAAGGCGCCTGAGAAAGCCTGCCGCGTCGATGTTGACGCGATGCTCGCCACGGTCACGCCGCGCACCCGCATCGTGTTCGTCGCCAACCCGAATTCGACCGGCACCTATCTGCCGGCGTCCGAGGTCGATCGCTTGCGCCGCGGCCTGGCGCCGGACGTGCTGCTGGTGCTCGACGCGGCGTACGCCGAATACGTCGAGGCGCCGGACTACGACGCCGGCATCGCCCAGGTGCGCGCCAACGCCGGCACCGTCATGACACGCACCTTCTCCAAGGCCTTTGGCCTTGCCGGCGTCCGCCTCGGCTGGGCGTTCTGCCCGCCCGCCATCGCCGAAGTGCTCAACCGCCTGCGCGCGCCGTTCAATGTCACGCTGCCGGCCCAGGTGGCCGGCGTCGCGGCGCTGGACGACAAGGAGTTCCTGGCCTCCGTCTGCGCCCACAACGCGCACTGGCGGCCGTGGCTGGAGCGCCAGCTGCGCGAGGCCGGCCTGGACCCGGTGCCGAGCGTGGCCAACTTCGTCCTCACACGCTTCCCCGGCGGTGAGACACAGGCTTCGGCGGCCAATGCCCACCTCACCGCGCGCGGTGTACTGGTGCGCGAGATGAAGGCGTACGGACTGGGCGACTGCCTGCGCATCACCGTCGGCCGCGAGGACGAACTTGGCGCTCTGGTCGGCGGCCTGCGGGACTTCCTCGGCCGCCCCGCATGAGCATCGACACCAAGCGGCCGCACTTCGAGCGGGTCGCGCTGGTTGGCGTCGGGCTCATTGGCTCGTCGCTCGCCCGCGTGATGCGCCGCGAAGGCATGGTCGGCTCCATCATCGGCTGTGCGCGCACCGAGGCGACGCGGGCCAAGGCGCTCGAACTCGGCATCGTCGACGAGGTGACAGACGATCCAGCGCAAGCCGCGACCGGCGCCGACCTCTTCATCCTCTGCACGCCGCTCGGCACCTACGGCGACATCATGGCGGCGGCGGGCCCAATGCTGGCGGCCGGTGCCATCGTCACTGACGTCGGCTCCGCCAAGGTCTGCACCATCCGGGACGTGACGCCATTCCTGCCCGAAGGCGTCGCCTTCGTCCCGGCCCACCCGGTGGCGGGGACCGAGCACTCCGGCCCGGAGGCGGGCTTCGCCGAGTTGTTCCAGGACCGCTGGTGCATCCTGACTCCGACGCCAGAGACGGACGCGGCGGCGGTCGATGTCGTGGCGGCGCTGTGGAAGCGCGCCGGCTCCAAGGTCGAGCGCATGGAGGCCAAGCACCACGACCTGGTGCTGGCGGTCACCTCCCACCTGCCGCACCTCATCGCCTACAACATCGTCGGCACCGCCGCCGACCTCGAGGCGGTCACCGAGTCCGAGGTTATCAAGTACTCGGCTGGTGGGTTCCGCGACTTCACCCGCATCGCCGCCAGCGACCCGGTCATGTGGCGCGACATCTTCCTCGCCAACCGTGAAGCGGTGCTGGAAATGCTGTCGCGCTTCAACGAGGATCTTGCCCGCCTGCAGCGCGCCATCCGCTGGGGCGACGGCGAGACGCTGCGCGACCTATTCACCCGCACGCGGCAGATCCGGCGCGGCATCGTCGACTCCGGTCAGGCCAGTAACGGGCCGCCCAAGCCGCCGCGCTAACCGGCGGAGCGCCCCGCCGGGATGATGGGGCCGACGGTACCGAGGGTCGCCGGGCCGACGTTCACGTTGCCCTCGTCGATCTCCAACTGCAGGCCGATGCGCGTGTTGGCACCGCGCCCGCCGAGAAAGTTGATGGCTGCCTGCGCCGCGGCGCGCGCTTCTTCGCTGAGCTTGCGCGCGGCGTGGAACGCGTCGATCGCCAGCATGTAGTTGGCGACGCCGACACTCATGCCGCCCTTGACGCGCATCTGTTGGTCGATGCGCAACACGCCGGACGACAGGCCGGTCATATCGAGCGTGCCCCATTTCATTGTCACGTCGGTGAAGGTGACGTAGCCGTTCGAGTCGCGCCACTTGGCTAACGCGACCGGCAGGTCGAGGCTAGCGAGCGGCTGGGTGACGGCGGCGTTGAACACCAGCTGCTCGATGGTGTCGCCGAGCGCGCCGCGGCGATACTCCGGCATCTTCAGACCATCGACCCGCACGGCGAAGCGCGTCTTGTCGTTGATGATGCCGGCGGCGCCGCTGCCCTTGGCCATCTGTACCGAGGCGCGGGCGATCGATAGCGGCCCGGCTTCGGGACGTTCGAGGGCGAAGTCGGTGAGGCCCAAGGCGAAACCGGTGAAGGCGCCGTCCGTGTCGGTGCGCAGCTCGACCTGGAACCGCCGGGCCTGCGCCTTGGCGGTCTGGCTCTTGCCGTCCGCTGTGTAGGTCAGGGTCTGCGGACCGAAGATTCTGATGGTCGTCGTGTCGCCGCCAAGGCCGCGCGTCAGGCGCAGGTTCTCGGCCGTGTACTGCCAGGGCAGCGCGCCGTTGGGACGGCTGATCCCGATCGAGCTGATGGTGGCGATGAGGCGGTCGGGGAAGCCGCTGACGGCGACCGTGCCGACGCTCACCTTCTGGTCCGCCGACGGGTCGGCGGCCCAGGCCTCGATGGTCGCCCGGACCTTGCCTGCGGCGACGTACCAGTAGCCGGCGTAGCCCGCGCCGCCGAGGACGGCGAGCGCCACCAATGCGCCGAGGACGCGCCACAGGTTCTTCATCAGCGCCCCTCCGACAGGCCAGCGCGGCGCGCCAGCGGCGAAGGCACGGTCCATAACGTGACGGGCGCAGTGTGATCCATGTCGATGTCGTCCACGACAACCTTACCGTCGAGCAAGGTGACTCGGTACGCCTTTAACAGCACGCGGTTCGGGTCGAAGTCGGTGCCGTTGATCAGCGGCGCAAGAACCTTCGGGTCGGCCCAGCCGGCGGCGGCCATTGCCTCGAACGCCGGGCGCGGGTCGTGGAACAGGACGTCGATCGACCCGGCCGGCCGCATGGCACGATCGAGACGCAGGATGCCCCACATGGGGCTCGCATCCAAACTGCCCCAGCGCACGGTGGCGTCCGACAGGTTGACGCGCCCGGCCGGCTGCCAGGCGAGCAGGGATGAAATCAGCGCGGTGGTGGCGAAGGCGCCTTCGAGTTCGAACTTGGCCTGGAGCAGTTGGATGGTGTCGCCAAAAGGGCCGTTCCCTTGGCTCGGCAGGGTCAACGACATCAGGCTGATCGACGCTTGGGTGCCGCTAGGCACCAGGCCCTCAGCATCCGGGATGGTGACCTCGAAGGTCATGCGCTGGGCGCGGGCCAGGGGCTGGCCCGGCAGTTCGATCGACAAGCCGGTGGCGTCGAGGCTGACGCCGCCGAACGAGCCGCCGGGACGCGTGGACATGCTGCCGCCGAACCGATCGGCGGAGATGCGGAAGGCCGTGCCGCTTTCCAGGGTCACGGTCTGGGGCGATGGCACCAGCAACGAGATGGCGCCGCCGCGCAACTCGCGCGTCACCAGGATTCGGCCGGTGTGATAGGTCGCCGGGCCGACCGCGCTGACGATGTCGACGTCCTCAAGGGTGGTGACGAGGCGGGTCGGGAAACCCGACACCGCGACCGACCCGATCTTCACCGCGACGGCCGGCCCGGACTGCGCAGCCCAGGCACGCACCTCGGCCTCAATGGTGCGCGCGGCGGCGAACCACAGCAGGCTGGCGACGCCGGCGCCGAGGACGGCGAGAGCGACGAGCACGAAGCCAAGATTGCGAAGGAGTCGCATTTGTCGCGGGACTCTATCCCGCGCACGCTTCGGCGCGAAGCTAGGCCGGACCGGTCAGCTGCACTTGGAGTAGCCGCAGCTGGTGCAGGTGTCGCAGCCTTCCTGGCGAATCAGCGCCGGCAGGCTGCACTTGGGGCAGGAACGCAGGCGGGTCGATTTGCCCCGCTCGGCGCCCGCGGCGACACGCATCGGCTCGACGTCGAGCTCCTCGTCGTCCTTCTCCGTGTAGGTGAAGCCGATATCGACCAAATGCTGCTCGATGACCTCGCCGATCGCCGCCAGCAGCGACGGCACATAGTGCCCGCCGACCCACTGGCCACCGCGCGGATCGAACACCGCCTTGAGCTCCTCGGCGACGAAGTTGACGTCGCCGCCGCGGCGGAACACCGCCGAGATCATGCGCGTCAACGCTACCGTCCAGGCGTAGTGCTCCATGTTCTTCGAGTTGATGAACACCTCGAAGGGACGCCGGCGGCCGTCCTGCACGATGTCGTTGATGGTGATGTAGAAGGCGTGGTCGTGCTCCGGCCAGCTCACCTTGTAGGTGTTGCCGGGTAGCGCGTTGGGGCGGTCCAACGGCCGCGTCATGTAGACGATGGCGCCGGCTTCCAGCGCGTCCTTCGGTTGCGCCTTGGGCGCTTCCAGCGGCAACTCCGGCTCGTCGCGCGGATAGCGCGCATCCTGCGCGACACGCATCGGCTTCTTGGCGCCCTTGTCGGGCACCGAGAGAACCGACCCGGTGATTTCGTTGGGGCGGAAGGTCGTGCAGCCCTTGCAGCCCGACTCGTAGGCCTGCAGGTAGACGCTCTGAAACGCCTCGAACGAAGTATCTGACGCCACGTTGATGGTCTTGGAGACGGCCGAGTCGACGTGCTCCTGCACCGCGGCCTGCATCTGCACGTGGTCGGACGGGATCAGCGTCTGCACCGAGATGAACGCCTTCGGCAGCGGGGCGTTGTCACCGCGCATGCTGCGGAACAGGCGAAAGGCGTAGTCGCTGACCTCTTCCTGGCGGCGGCTGCCGTCGGGCATCAGCACGCTGCGCTCGTAGGCGAAGCTGAACACCGGCTCCAGGCCGGATGAGACGTTGTCGGCCAGCAGCGAGATGGTGCCGGTCGGCGCCACCGAGGTGAGCAGCGCGTTGCGGATGCCAAACTTGGCGATGGCGGCGCGCACGTCGGCGTCCATCGCCTGGATGTGCTCGCCGGCCAGATACTTCTCGGCATCAAAGAGCGGGAAGGCGCCCTTCTCGGCCGCCAGCTCGGTGCTGGCGAGATAGGCGTGGCGCGAGATATTGCGCATCCACGACGAGGCCATCGCCCGGCCGCGGTCGCTGTCGTAGCGCACGCCCACCAGAATGAGCGCGTCGGCGAGGCCGGTGAGCCCAAGGCCGATGCGGCGCTTAGCCTTGGCCTCGTTCTCCTGTTCGGGCAACGGATAGCGCGACACGTCGATGGCGTTGTCGAGCATGCGCACGGCGGTCTTGGTGATGCGCGCCAGCAGCCCCTCGTCGAGGGCGGCGTCGTCCGCGAACGGGTTCTTCACCAGCTTGGCGAGGTTGATCGAACCCAACAGGCAGTTGCCGTACGGGGGCAGGGGCTGTTCGCCGCAAGGATTGGTCGCCGCGATTGTCTCCGCGTAGGCGAGGTTGTTCATGCGGTTGATGCGGTCGATGAAGATCACGCCCGGCTCGGCGTAGGCGTATGTCGCGCGCATGATCTTTTCCCACAGGTCACGCGCCCGTAAGGAGTTGTAGACGGTGCCGCGGAACGACAGTTCCCACGGCAGGTCGTGCTTCACCGCGTCCATGAACTTGTCGGTGACTAGCACCGACAGGTTGAACATGCGCAGGGTGCCGGGTTCGCGCTTGGCCTCGATGAAGGCTTCGATGTCCGGGTGGTCGCAGCGCAGCGTCGCCATCATGGCGCCGCGGCGATAGCCGGCCGACATGATGGTGCGGCACATCGCGTCCCACACGTTCATGAACGACAGCGGGCCCGAGGCGTCGGCGCCGACACCCTTCACGGGCGCGCCCTTGGGCCGCAGGGTTGAGAAGTCGTAGCCGATGCCGCCGCCCTGCTGCATGGTCAGCGCGGCTTCCTTGAGCGCTTGGAAGATGCCGGCCATGTCGTCCGGGATCGTGCCCATGACGAAGCAGTTGAACAGCGTCACATCGCGGCCCGAGCCCGCGCCGGCGACGATGCGGCCGGCCGGCAGGAAGCGGAAATCCGCCAGCGCCTCGACGAAGGTCTCCTCGGCCGCGGCCGGATCCTTCTCCGGCTCGGCCAAGGCGTGCGCCACCCGGCGCCAGGTGTCCTCGATCGAGCGGTCGATGGCGCCGTCCGGCCCCTTGAGCCGGTACTTCATGTCCCAAATCTGCTGCGAAATGGGCGCGACGGAAACCATGCGGGGCGACTTCTTTCAGGGGCGGCTGAACGCGGAAGGCAGCAATTGTAAGGACCGGCCCGGCGGGGGTCAACGAATCGTTCCCGTTCTGTTTCCACAGGCCGAGACCGGCGCGCAGGGTTCGCAACCGCTTGTTCAGGCTGAGATTTGGGGCGCTGCGCGCGCAATTCACGCGTTTCGACTTATCCACATGTGCCTGAAGCGCGCGGCCCAGGCGCGCCACCTGGCGGCTCAAGCGCAGACCCTCGGTGGGGGTCAGCGTGCCGCCGCAGACCAGACCCAGTACCTCGTTGTTGGCCGCGATGGCGCCAGCGCGGGAGCGCATCGGCGGCAGCGTATAGAGCGGTTCGGGCACCCGCGGCAGCAGGGCGTCCACGCACAGGCGTAGGGCGACGGCGTTGCCAGCCAGGGCGGCAGCGATCAGGTGGCGCCCGAGAACGGCCGGGTCGCCGCGCAATACTGCCTCGACCGCCAGGTTCGCCTTGTTGCGCGCGCCTTGGGGCCGTCCACCCTCGCCTTTGCGGAAGGGCCGCCCGCGCGGATTTTTCCGCGCAATAGTCCGGCGGGATGGGGCAGGCAGCAGCAGGCACGTTCGACTCTCCAATGCGGTCGGAGGTCAATATGATACATAACGTATCTAGTTGCAATACAATATGTGTGTGCCGCTCATGGAATGCGCTACACTCGGCTCCAGACTAGGCTCTCGATCTCCCCGTTGGGCGCGCAGCACCATATCGTCGTCGTCCACGACGACGAGCCGCTAGGGATGTCCTGCCAATCAACCGGGTCGCAACAGGAGGCCTCATATCCATGCAATCCAACTTCGCCATTGTGATCGCGGGATCACTGTCGCTCGCGCTGCCGTTTCCATCGGCGGCGGCGCCAGGCAGGCTTGCCGGCTTCGGCGACATTCCGTTCGGCACCTCCTTCGCGCAGGCGAAGCTTGCGCCGGGAATTGACATTCGAGAGGACGCCTGCACCCCAGCTGAATGTAGGCTTGTTTACCGGACCGCTGTGCGCGAGCTCGACGTCACGGTCTGGCAAGACTTTGCGGGTGGCGTGGCCGATCTTGCCGAGGTCTTGGTCCGCGGCGACGGCCAAGGCGGGCGGTTCGTCAATTCCTCTCGCTGTGACGCGACCTTCAACCGCGTCTATTTGTTAGTTACGGAGGTCTACGGTCCCGCCGACATTCCCATCGTGCTGCGTCACGAGCCGACTCCGGAAGGCTACCAGGTCGAAGTGCGCGAGGTGACGTGGACGTTCAATGACGGGGCCCGCATCCGCCACAAGCGCGACGTAACCTCCGACGGAACGTGCGCCGTACGCCTTTTCTACCGTCCGGGGTTGATTCGGGCCAGCGGTACCATGTTCTGACGCCGTTTGCTGCTTCGAATGCGACGCGGATGGCGCGACGAAACGGCCCCTAGGCGCTGCCGGTGTGAGAATTCTCACATCGGAATCGCTCGCGAACGTCGGGCATGATCGCGCCGTTTCGCGATGGACAACTATGGCTGCAATAGGTCGTCTCAGTCATTGCGTTGCACTAGCCTCGTCGCGGGGACAGGCCACGCTCTTGGGATAGCGCTGCACAAAGGGGGGCATCATGTCTAATAAGCTGAGTTGGTTGTCCGCTGCGGCCAGCCTCTTCGTCGCGACCAGCGTGCTGGCCGGCGCGGACAACGTCGCGTTTCCGAAGGACTATAAGGAGACGTTCAAAGTCATCGCTGTGCGAGACATGCACAACGGCGGCAATGCGGTCGCCGTCGTCTACGCCAACAAGATTGCGGTCGATAGCGCCAAGAAAGGCGGCGAGCTCGCGTCGGGGTCGGTGTTCCTGATGGAGGTCTGGCGCGCCAAGATGGATGGCAACGACCTAGCGCGCGATGCCAAGGATCGCCTTGTGCCTGACGTCATAAACGTCATCAACATGATGGAGAAGCGCGACGGTTGGGGCGTGGGATACCCCGCCGAATGGCGCAATGGCAACTGGGAGTACGCGAGCTTCACCGCTGATCGTGCGGCCCGCGATGTCAGCCTGCAGACTTGCTTCGACTGCCACAAGACGGTGGGCGATGCGGGCTTCGACTTCGCATTCGTCGTCGCCGAGATGCGCTAGGAAGGAGGCGCACAATGAACGCCCTACGCTCGCTCGCCGCCGCGTCTGTTCTGCTCGCTGTTGGGGCCGCGCAAGCCGCGACCGTCGAAATCAAGGAACTCAACAACGGGCCGGGGGGCACGTTTGTCTACGATCCGGGCATCGTCCGAATCAATGTCGGTGACGTGGTCAAGTTCATCGCCACCGACCCCAACCACTCCGTTACCTCAATTCGCGGCGGCATCCCCGGCACAGCCGCGGGGTTCGCCAGCAGGCGAAGCGTGGACTACGGACTCGAGTTCACCGTGCCCGGCATCTACGCCTACGAGTGCACGTCGCACCGCAGCCTCGGTATGGTGGGACTCATCATCGTCGGCAACGACACATCAAATCTCGCCGCGGTGCAGAAGTTGGATCTGGGAGCGCAGCTCGCAAATCAGCGGCTGACCGCGCTGGTCGCCCAGATCGCACGCTGACAGGCGCCGCCGGATACGGGCAGCCGGCCAAGCGGCTTGCGAGCCCCGAGGAAATGAACTCACAGCTTTGGTTCTCCATTCGCTGCTGTCCCAGACACTCATGCTTGCCCCTCACCCTAGCTGTCTCCCCATGCGCGGAGAGGGAACTGGCCTTACGGCATCTTGCGCAGCGCGCGCAACACAGTGATGCGCGCCGTGACCAGCGCGATGGCGCCGGCGATCAGCGGCAGCGCGGCGAGGGCGACGATGGACGACGCGCCCAGCGACAGGTCGGGGAGCAGGGCGCCCTGAATGGGGCGCGACACGACCGCTAGCGCGCCGACCGTACCGGCGCCGAGGGCGACGCCGAGGGCGCCGCCGCGCAGCGCCAGACTGAGGGCGTGACTCTGGAACTGCTGGGCAATGTAGGAATCGCGTGAGCCGATGAGGTGCATCAGCTCGATCAGCTCGCGGTGCACGGCGAGGCCGGAGCGCGTCGCGAACACCACAGTGGCGCCGGCGGCGATGGCGATCAGCAGGACGATGGCGAGCGCGGCGATCTGCACGGATTGCCCGAGTGCTTGGAGGCGATCGAGCCACTGGCTGTGGGTGTCGAGGCGCGCGCTCGGCACCGCCGACACGAGCGTGCCGCCGAGCGCGGCAAAGTCAACGCGGGCTCTGGGGGCAAACGTCAGGTCGATCAGGCGCGGCAGCGGCAAGCCGGAGCGTGCGGCGTCGGGGCCGAGCCACGGTTCCAGCAGGCGGGCGATCTCGTCCGCCGGCACGACGGCGACGGTGGCCACACCGGGGGTCGCGCGCAGCAGGGCGACGGCGGCGGCGACGGCGGCGTCGGTCCCCGCGGAATCGAGCGCCGGCGCTATCTCCACCGTCGCGGTGCCTTCGAGGCCGGCGTTCCAGCGCGACACGGCCTCGCGCGTCGCCAGCGCGGCAATGGAGGCGAGCGCCGCCAGGTACACCATGAGGGCGATGATCCACGGCAGGAAGCGGCCGCTGCCGTCCTGGGCGAAGGGTAGGTCGTAGGGCCGGCGGGCCATTACGGGCCGCGTCCTTCGACGGTGAACTGGCCGTCCTGCAGGCGCAGGACGCGATGGTTGAAGCGCGCGATCAGGCGCTGGTCGTGGGTGGCGACGACCACGGTCGTGCCGATACGGTTCAGCTCTTCGAACAGGCGCAGGATGCGCATGCCTTGGATCTCGTCGATGCTGCCGGTGGGCTCGTCGGCGATCAGCAGGCTGGGGCGGCCGATGACGGCACGGGCGATGGCGACGCGCTGTTTCTCGCCGTCCGACAGGGTGGAGGGCGTGGCGTCGAGGCGGTCACCGAGGCCGACCCAGGAAAGCAGCTCGGCGACGTGGGCGCGGATGACGTCCTCCTTGATGCCGGCGATGCGCAGGCTGAGGGCGACGTTGTCGCGCGCCGAGAGGTGATCGAGCAGGCGGAAGTCCTGGAACACCACGCCGATGCGCCGGCGCAGGCCGGGCAGCAGGCGGCGCGGGGTGGTCTCGATGTCGTGGCCGAAGACCTTGACGGTGCCGCGGCTGGCACAGTGGGACAGGTACATCAGGCGCAACAGCGAGCTTTTGCCCGCGCCGGAGGGCCCGGTCAGGAAGTGATACGAGCCCGCTTCGAGGTGAAACGTGACGTCGCGCAGGACCTCGGGTCCGTTGGCGTAGCGCATCGCGACGCCCTGGAAGCGAACCATAAGGATTCTTCTGCCCCGCATCCGCCCAGGCTTGCAACACCCGGATGCCGAGCCCCGGTGTTCCCCGCGCGTCTCTTAGTCCCCGCGCACGCCCAGGCTTGCAACACCCAGGCGCGGGGGCCCGGTAGGTCCCTCTCGTCGCGCAAACCCCGAGGCGTCCGGATTCGCCTGGGATTCCAAAGGATTGCACGAGGGCTAAGTCTGCGTCCAGCCGCGCCCAATCCTTGCCGAGAATCGCCCAAGACCCTATAAGTGAATCTGGTCCAGGCGCACCATCGATATGATCCTTACCTGCCCCGCCTGCGATACGCGTTACTCGGTCGATCCGAATTCTTTACTGCCGAGTGGCCGCACGGTCCGGTGCGCCAAGTGCGGCAACACGTGGACCGAGATGCCGCCGGGCGATATGCCGCGCAGCGTCGAGCCGCCCATGGCGATGCCGCGCATGTCGGCACCCGACCCCGATCCCGACGACGACGTCGAGGTTCCCAGCATCGAAGAGATGACGGTGGAGGCAGAGCGGCCTTTGTTCCGTCCCCGCGCCGGTGGCGCGCGTGCCCCGAAGAAGCCGGTGAAAGCCGCGCGCAACTGGGCGCCGATGATCGCCTGGGGCTCGTTCGTCGTGGTGGTGGGCGGCCTGGTGGCCGGCATCGTGCTGGCGCGCGGCATGATCATGGATCTGTGGCCGCCGGCGACTCAGCTCTACCAGCTGGTCGGACTGGGCGCCGAGAAGGCTCCGGCCCTGACCATCGCCAACATCGCGCCCGCCTGGGAAACCGACGGCGTCAATCCGGTGATCGTCATCACCGGCGTCATCACCAACGAGACCGACGAAGCCCAGCGGGTGCCCAAGCTGCGCGGCACGTTGCTGGACGCGCGCCAGCCGCCGCGCGAAGTGTTCGCCTGGACGTTCGATCCGCCGGTGGAGACCATCGAAGCGCGGGCAAAGAAGGAATTCTCCACGCGCGTGCCGAACCCGCCGGCGGTGACCCGCGGCGTCGGCGTCACGCTGCTGACCATGGACGCAGCGGCGGCAGCCGCGCACTAGACGCTACTGCTCCTCCTCTGCGTGATGCGCAGTCTGGATTGCTTCGCTGCGCTCGCAATGACGGGTGTTGTTAGTCGCGCCACTCCGCGTCCGGCCAACGGGCGCGGATTTCTTCTTCCTGCTGCGCTGACGAGAAGCGTTCCCAGACGATGCCGCTGGCGTCGGTCAGTTCGCTGAACGATGCGCTGCGCGCGTCCTCGAAGCCGAGGTGGCGCAAGCGCGCGGGCGTGCCCGGTGCGGCGCTGATCGACAGGTTCAGGATCGGCGTGCGGAACAGCGCGTAGGCGCCGCGGGCGATGACGCGCGGTGCGACGCCGAGGCGCCTCGTGTAGTCGGCGATCGCGGCGTCCAGGTCGGGGACGGCGAGCGCGACGTGGATGCGGTCAGGCATCGGAGTTCCTTGCAGGCAGTCTGGATTGCGTCGCTGCGCTCGCAGTGACGGCGCAGCGGAAGCGCCGAAGGCGCGCGCCTAGAAGCGGCGCAGCAGGCGGTTGAGGTATTCCAGTTCGTCGCTTGAGCGGAAGCGCTCGCCGGCGCGGCGGAACAGTTCTTCCAGGATCTCGCGCGCCTTTTGCAGGTCGGCCTTGTCGGGGACCTCGGTGCGGTTCGAGATGTCGGCGCCCATGCCGGGGATGGGGCGGCCGAGCGGATCGACGTTCGGGTTGGGAGTCTGGCCGGGGCGCAGGCCGTTTTGGCCCTGCTGGCCTTGGCCCTGGCCGGGCTGCTGGCCGTTGGCGGCGAAGCCCTGCATCATCTGCTGCGCCGTCTCGCGCAGGCGGTCGAGGGCCTGGCCCTGCTGGTTGAGCGCCTCGCCGGCGTTCTGGCCTTCGAGGGCCTGGGTCGCGCCACGCATCGCGCGCTCGGCCTCGCCGAACGCCTGCGGGATCTGGCCCATCTGGTCGCCGAGGCCGCGCATCATTTCGCCGAGTTGCTGGCGCAGCGCCTCCTGGTCGGCGGGTGGCGGCAGCTGGCCGGGCTCACCGAACTGGCCGCGCTGGGCCTGCTGGAAGGTCTGGTCCATCAGTTGCTGCTGGCGCTGGATGATCTCGCCGAGCTGGCGCATCGCCTGTTCGGCCTGACGCTGGCCGGGCGACTGCTGCTGTTGCTGCTGGCCGTTGCGCAGGTTCTCCAGCGTGCGCTGTAGCTGCTGCAGCATCGCCTGGGCCTGCTCGCGCGCGCCATCTCGCGCCATCTCGCGCGCTTGCTCCAGCATCTGCTGCAGGTCCTGGCGCGTCACCTCGCGCGGCTGTTGATCCTGCTGCTGTTGCTGCTGGTTCTGTTGGCCCTGCTGGTTCTGTTGCTGCTGCGCGGCCTGCTGCTGCATCTCCTGCAGGTAGCGATCCATCGCCTCCTGCAGTTCGGCCATCAGCTGCTCGATCTCTGCGTCGGGCGCGTTGCGCGACAGTGCGTCCTGGAGCGCCTGCTGGGCCTGGCGCAGTTCGCGCTCGGCGGTGCCGAGTTCGCCTTCTTCGAGGCGCAGCGCGGTGTCCCACAGGCGGTCGATGACTTCCGGGACCGCCTCGGCGCGGCGGTCGAAGTTCAACTGGCCGATGGCGGCGCGCAGGTCGAGGTAGGTGCCGAAGTCGTCGATCTCCGGTGCCAGCGCCTCGGTCAGCGCGTCGAGAGCGAAGGCGACGTTGTCGCGATTCTCCGGATCGGCGGCGAGGTTGCGACGCTGCTCGACGACGGCGCGCGCGACGGGATTGCGAAACTGGCGTTCGGGCAGGATGAACGTGACTTCATCCGACTTGCCGACCTGGCCGATGGAATCGACCGCCTCCAGCCACAACACCACGGCCAGTCCGGCCCACGGGTGCGGTGTCAGGTCATAGAAGCGCGTGCCGGTGGCTTTCTTGGGCAGGATGCCCGGCAGGGCGAGGTCGAACGCCGCGGTGTCGCCCGCCACGCCCTCGCGGCGCATCTTCATCTGGCCGGACTGCACGCCGTAGTCGTCAGTGGCGGCATAATCGACCTGGGTCGCCATGCGCTGGGTGACGCCGACCGGCTTGATGAACGCGATGGTCGGGGCCAAGTCCGGAATGATCTCGATCTGCCACTTGCCGAGCGACGCACGGCCCTGGGCGACCGACAGCGCACGGCCGGTGTTGAGCGGCAGGTTGATCTGGAAGTTCTGGGTGTCGACCGCGTCGAACGCGGTGGCGGCGCCGTCGAGGGTCGCCTCGGGCGCCACCTCGCCACCGTGCACGCGGGCGAAGAAGGTCGAGCCGACCGGCACGCGCAGGATCGCGCCGGTGGCGACGCGCACCGCACCGGTGCCGCGCGGTTGCACGCCGTTGATCGGCGCAGTGGCGGGCTGGGCGAGGAAGATCGGCGCCATGGCGGTGTAGTTCGGCGGCGCGATCCAGGCGGTCAGTTCGACCTTGGCCGAGTCGTCGAGGGCGCGGGTTGCGGCGCGCGGACCGAAGGCGTCCCACAGGCGGCTGTCCCAGCTGCTACCGGCATAGGCAAAGCCAAGCACCAGCACGACGGCCAGCGCGGCGCGCAGCCCGCGCGGGTCGTGGCGGGCGAGGCCGGCCTCGGGCAGGCCGACGCGCAGGCGGCGCACCATGGCGCGGGCGCGCTCCTGGTGGGCGCGCCACAGGGCGAGGGTGGTGGGATCGGAGGTCGCGGTGACCGAGTCGCTCAGCGCCGCCAGCGGGCGGTGCGAGAAGCCGCTCTTCAGCTCAAGCCGGCGGCGAGCGTTGTCGAGATCCGGGATCTGAAAGGTGCGCAGTCCGCGCCAGGCGGCAGCGCCGAACGCCACGGCAAAGGCCAGCAACGCCAGGGTGTGGACCCACACAGGCACCAGGACGAAGAGGTCGAACAGGGCGGCGGTGAGGAACAAGCCTGCCACACCGACGGCGGGCCACAGGGCGGGCCACAGCCGTTCCCAGGTCAACGCCGCCTGGGCAAGCCGCAGACGGCGCGCAATCACCCCGCCGATCACGTCGTTTCTGGGCGTTGGCCGGTTTTCCATGAAATCCGCGGCTATCCTACCCCCGGGGTCTTGGCCAGCCAAGGCGGTAGGGCCTCCCCCGCAAGAAGGCTCTCGTAAGTTTGACGGGGCCGAATTACGGCAAATTCGCTGCCGTTCACCAGGACTTCGGGCACCAACAGGCGGGTGTTGTAGTTCGACGCCATCGAGGCGCCGTAGGCCCCGGCGGTCCGCATGGCCAACAGGTCGCCGGGCGACAGGGGCGGCAGCGGCCAGTCCTTGGCAAAGCGGTCGCTCGACTCGCAGATCGGCCCGACCACGTCGGCTGGGCGCGGCTTGCCGCTGTCGGCACGCACCGGAACAATGGTGTGCACCGCCTTGTACATGGCGGGCCGCACGAGATCGTTCATGGCCGCGTCCACCATCACTATGCGGATGCCCTCGGCGTCTTTTTCATAGGTGACGCGCGTGACCAACACCCCGGCGTTGGCGACCAGCATGCGGCCGGGTTGGAAGGCGAGTTCGCAGTCTAGTTTGCCGGTCTCGCGCAACACCGCGCGGGCGTAGTCGGCCGGCGAGGGCGGAGTCTCGTTGGTGTAGGGGACGCCGAGTCCGCCGCCGAGGTCGACGCGCTGGATGTCGTGGCCGTCGGCGCGCAGGGTCTCGACGATCTCGCGCAGCTTGGCGAACGCCTGGGAGAACGGTTTGGTGTCGGTGATCTGCGAGCCGATGTGCATCGCCACGCCGACGACCTTGACCCCCGACATGCCGGCGGCGGCGCGATAGGTGGCGCGCGCGGCGGGCCACAGGATGCCGAACTTGTCGCGCTTGCGTCCGGTGGCGATGCCATCGAGTTCGTGCGGATCGTCGGGATGCGCCTCGACGTTTGGGTTGACGCGCACAGCGATCGGCGCGACCACGCCCCAGCCGCGCGCCACGTCGTCGAGCGCCAGCAGTTCTGCGTCCGACTCGATGTTGAACTGATGGATGTCCGCCGACAGTGCGTAGGCAAGCTCGGCGCGCGTCTTGCCCGGTCCTTCGAACACGATGCGGTCCGAAGGAATCCCGGCGGCCTGCGCGCGGCGCAACTCGCCTTCGGACACCACGTCGGCGCCCGCGCCCATCTCGCCCAGGGTGCGGATGACGGCGATGTTGCTGTTGGCCTTCACCGCGTAATAGATGCGGTGGTTCGTCTTGCCCAGCGCTTCGGACAGCACGCGGTAGTGGCGCCGCAGCGTTGCAGTCGAATAGCAATAGAACGGCGTGCCGACCTGCTGCGCGATGCGCGCCAGCGGCACGTCCTCGGCGAGCAACTCGCCGCCGCGATAGTTGAAGTGATCCATGGTTGCCTAGCGCTGCGCCGCGGCGGGACGCGGCTCGGGCTGTGTCAGTTCGCCCTTGCGGCCGCAGCCGGCCGCTGCGAGGGCAAGAGCGAGCACGGCGACGAGCAGCACCGTGCGCATCAACGCTTGCTCCGCCTGGCGAGCCTCGCGCGCGCGGCGGCGACCGACTTGCGCACCAGCTCGGGCGCGGTGCCGCCGTAGCTCTTGCGGCGCGCGACGGCTGCCTGCACCGACAGAACCTTTTGCGCCTCGGCCTTGATGCGCGGCTCGATCAGGCGCAGGTCGGCCAGCGTCAGTTGTTCCAGCCCGCAGCCGCGTTCTTCGGCGCGGCGCACAATGCGGCCGACGACGCCGTGGGCTTCGCGGAACGGCAGCCCAAGTTTTTGCACCAGCCAGTCGGCGAGGTCGGTGGCGGTGAGGAAGCCTTCGTGGGTGGCGGACAGCATGGCCTCCTTGTCCACCGTCAGGTCGGCCATCATGCCGGCCATCACCTGCACGCAGAGCTCCAGCTGATCGGCGGCCGCAAAGGTCGGCTCTTTGTCTTCCTGCATGTCCTTGGAATAGGTCAGCGGAAGACCCTTCATCGTCACCAGCAGGCCGGTGAGCGCGCCGACGATGCGGCCGGCCTTGGCGCGCACCAACTCGGCAGCGTCCGGGTTGCGCTTCTGCGGCATGATCGACGAGCCGGTCGAGAACGCGTCCGACAGGCGCACGAAGCGGAAGCGCGGGCTCGCCCACAGTACCAGCTCCTCGCCGAGGCGCGACAGATGCACCGCGGCGATCGAGCATGCGGAAAGGAACTCAAGCACGAAGTCGCGCGCTGAGACCGAGTCCATCGAGTTCGCGGTCGGGCCGGTGAAACCCAACAACTTCGCCGTGCGGTGACGGTCGATCGGATACGACGTGCCGGCCAGCGCCGCGGCGCCCAGCGGGCTTTCGTTCAGGCGCGCACGGCAATCGCGCATGCGGCCACGATCGCGGTCAAACATCTCGAAATACGCAAGCAGGTGGTGGCCGAAGGTAACCGGCTGCGCCGGCTGCAGGTGTGTGAGACCCGGCAGGATGGTGTCGAAATGCTCCGCCGCGCGATCGACCAGCACGCGCTGCAGCTGGCCGAGCTGCGCGTCGAGTCGATCGATGGCGTCACGCACCCACAGGCGGAAGTCGGTGGCGACCTGGTCGTTGCGCGAGCGCGCGGTGTGCAGGCGGCCCGCGGGTTCGCCGATCAGCTCGGCCAGGCGCGACTCGACGTGCATGTGAATGTCTTCGAGCGCCGCGGTGTAGGTGAAGGTCCCTGCGGCGATTTCGCGCGCCACGCGGTCCAGCCCTTTCAAGATGGCGTTACCATCGCGGGCGGTCAGAATTCCGGCCTCGACCAGCATGGTACAGTGCGCCCGGCTCTGCGCGAGGTCCTGAGCCGCAAGCTCCTTGTCGAAACCGATGGAGGCGTTCACCTTCTCCATCAAGGCGTCGGGACCGCTGGCGAAGCGACCGCCCCACAGGGGGTTGGCGCCGGTGGCTTTCCGGGCTGTGGTTTTCGCGACCTTCGGATTCCGTACACGTTTCATGGATCAACGCTCTTCGTCGGCGAATTCGAACGGCCCCGGGGCACGCCCGTCTGCGGCGCGCAGAGGCGCCGTGCTCGCGGTGCTGGTGGGAGCCCTGGGTGCGTTTGGTGTTCTAACGGTCGCGTGGTTGTGGACTCCGGCCCCAGTACGGGCCCCCGCCCCGGACCCGCTGGTCGCGGCCGCGAAGCCGCTGGTCACCGGCGAGGTCGCCAACTTTATCCTCTACGACGTACCGGAGCCAGCGCCAGCCGTCACCTTCGCCGATGAACGCGGCGCCCTGCGCACGCTTGCCGACTTCCACGGACAGGCGGTGCTGCTGAACTTCTGGGCCACCTGGTGCGTGCCGTGCAAGCGCGAGATGCCGTCCCTCGACCGCCTGGAAGCGGCGTTGGGGTCACCTGCGTTCCAGGTGGTGCCGCTGTCCCAGGACCGCACCATGGTGAACAAGGTGCGCGCCTTCTACGACGAGCAGTCGATCGCGGCTCTGCCGCTGTACATCGACCAGAGCGGCGCCTCGCAGCGCGCGTTCGGCATCACCGGGCTGCCGTCGACGATCCTGATCGATGCGGACGGCAAGGTCGTCGGGCGGATGGTCGGTCCGGCGGAGTGGGACTCGCCCGAGGCGATTGCGCTGCTAAAGCATTTCGCCGATCGATAGGGACGGTATGGCGATCGGTCTGGATCGCCACGGCATTCGGGCCTCGCGATGACGATTGCTTGGTGGTCATTGCGAGCGAGCATAGCGAGCGCGGCAATCCAGACCGCCAGCGCGGCGTGACGTGCCGTTGGTGCGCCTGCTAGCGGGTCGGCTTCGGTGGGGCGACGGAGTAGTCGTAGAAGCCGCGCCCGCTCTTCCGACCCAGCCAACCCGCTTCGACGTATTTGATGAGCAGTGGGCACGGGCGGTATTTCTGGTCGGCGAGGCCCTCGTGCAGGACCTTCATGATCGACAGGAAGATGTCGAGGCCGATGAAGTCGGCCAGCGCCAGCGGGCCCATGGGGTGGTGCAGGCCGAGCTTGCACGCGGCGTCGATGCTCTCGACGGTGCCGACGCCCTCGTAGAGGACGTAGATCGCCTCGTTGATCATCGGCGCCAGGATGCGGTTCACCATGAACGCGGGGAAGTCCTGGGCGGCGACCGGCGTTTTGCCCATGCGTTTGGCGACGTCGCTAGCGAGACGCACAACCTCGGGCAAGGTGGCGATGCCGGGGATGATTTCGACCAGCTCCATCCGGGGCACCGGATTCATGAAGTGCATGCCGAGGAATCGCTGCGGCCGGTCGGTGGCGGCGGCGAGGCGCGTGATGGAAATCGACGACGTGTCGGTGGCGAGGATTGCGTCGGGCTTCAGCATGCCCTTCAAGGACGCGTAGAGGCCGCGCTTTACCTCTTCGTCTTCGTTCACCGTCTCGATGACCAGGTCGCACGCCGCGAGGCCGGACAGCGTGTGTGCCAGGTGCACGCGCGTCAGCGCGGCTTTTGCGTCGGTGCTCTTCACCAGGCCCTTGGCGACCTGGATCGCGATGCCGCCTTCGACCCGGTCGGGCAGGGCGTCGAGCTTGGGCCGGTCGATGTCGTGCACGCGCACCTCTTAGCCGGCCAACACGCCGACGTGGGCGATGCCGACGCCCATGGGGCCGGCGCCGACGATGCCGATGGTGCGTACTTCTTTCATTGAGGCAACTTGGCTTTCATCGCGGTGCCTCGGCCAGGGCGGCTTCCAGCTCGGGCAGCGCGACGTCGAGGTCCGCCACCAGGACGTAGTCGGCAACGTCGAAGATCGGTGCCGACGCGTCGGTGTTGATCGCAGCGATTACCGCGGCGTCGCGAATGCCGGTGAGATGATGCAGCGCTCCGGAAACGCCTAGCGCCAGATAGAGGGCCGGGGCCACTGCCTTGCCCGACTGGCCCACTAGCTGGTCCGGCGAGGCGAACCCTTCGTCGATCGTCGGGCGCGTCGCTCCGACCGCTGCGCCAAGGCGCTCGGCGATGCGGTGGACCGCCTCCATGCGTCGCGGGGTCGCGGCGCCGCGACCGGCGCCGATGACGATGCGCGCCGCGCCGATGTCGGCGCTTTGCGGCTGGCCGGGGCGCAACCGGCGCGACCTGGCGCCGGCGAGCGGCACGTCGATGCGTGTCGTCCGGCCGATGACGGCGGGGTCCGCTGCGGCGAAGGCGCGCGTCTGCACGGTCATTAGCAGCGGCACATTGGCAGGCAATTCGAAGGTCGCGTTGATGCTGCCGAAGTGCAGCGGGCGCACGACGGTTGTCGGGGTGGGAATTGCGATGACGCCGCGCAGGAACGCCGCGTCCAGCATTGCCGCAGCGCGCGACAGGACATCACGCCCGAACTCGTCGATGGGGCATAGCACCACGGTATAGCCGCGCGCGTGTCGCACGAGTTCCGGCGCCGCGATCTCGGGGATATCGGCACCATCGCCAACGATCAGGGCGTCAACGCGGGGCACCAGACGCAGCGCCGCCGTCGCCAGGCGAGCCGCCGCGTCGGCCGGCGATCGTGTCGTGGTAACGACGAGGGCGGCCGAAGCGGTCATACAAGGCTTCCACGCGCGCGCAACGCGGCGAGCAATTCACGCACCGAGGCGACGCGCTGCCCGGCGCGGCGGGGCGGAACCTCTTGCATCGACAAGATGGTTGCCGCTGGTGCGACGAACGCGGCACTGCGCTCTTCGATCGGCGCGTTCTTGGCGCGCAGAACCGCGGCAATGTTGGCGAATCGCGGCGTGGCCAACGGCAGGTCGGCGGTGAAGACGCATGGCAAGTCGATCTCCATGGTCTCGACGCCGTCGCGGGCGACGCGGTCGATCTGCACGGCGGTGCCGGTCAGTGTCGTCGCGATGGCGCCGGTGGCTTCCGGCCAGTCTAGCAGCGCGGCGAGCATGGGTCCGCGTTCGGCCTCGCCATCCTCGCTTGCCTGCATGCCGAGCATGGCCATGCCGCATCCTTCGCTGCGCACGACATCCCGCAACGCCTTGGCCACGGCGAGCAGGGCGAGCGTATCCGGCGCGCGGACGTGGATCGCCCGGTCGGCGCCCAGGGCCAGCGCCATGCGGAGCGCGACCTTGGCGCGATCGGCACCCACGCCGGCGACCACGACCTCGGTCACGGCCCCGCTCTCGCGCCAGCGAAGGGCCTGCTCCAGTGCCACTTCGTCGAATGGATTGAGGATGGTGCGAATGCCGTCGAGGTCCACGCCCATGCCGTCGGCGCGGACGCGCAGACGCTGGGCCGGATCGGAGACTGCCTTCACCGAGACCAGCACCCGCATGTCAGGCGGCGGGGCCGGCGTGGGTGCCGCTGGCCTTGCGGCGCTCGCGGTTGGCGCGCTCAAGGGCAGCGCGCAGGGCGGGCAGATTGGCGACGACGCGCTGGAAGTCGGCGCGCCGCAACTCATATAGCGCGCACGGCGTCACAGCGCGGCAGGTGGCGGAGCGCGGCTCCGCGGTGAGCACCGCCATCTCGCCGAAGAAGTCGCCGGCCACCAGGGTGGCGAGGTCGTGGTCGAAGCCGTCGGTGCCGCGGCTGCTGACGCGCACCACGCCGCGCGCGATCAGGTACAGCGAGGCGCCGCGTGCACCCTGGGCAACGATGGTGTCGCCGGCGGGAAAGCTGCGCTCGACCAGAACGTCGGCGACCTTGGCGAATTCGCTGTCGGGGGTGTCCTTGAAGAACGGCACCTTGCGCAACAGCTCGGCGGGCTGCACGGCCAGCGGCTCGGTGACGCCGCCGCGCAATGTGCGGTGCTCGATGGTCAGGGTACGCAGCAAGTCGTCGGCGATGCCGGCCGGCACGGCGCCGGCGGCGGCCTTGTCCTGGATGGTGGCGGTCTGCGCCAGGGCCAGCAGGCGCTGGGCCAGGCGCTCCTGCATGGCGGTGACGAATTCCGGGAACTGCGCCGCGGTTGCATCGAGCTGTTCGCGCGCGGTGGCCTGCAGGGCGACGTACATCGCGCGCACGTCGGCGACGATGGCGTCGGGCGTCGAATGCGCGAGGGCGAGCTGGGCGATGTCCTCGAGCAGGTGCGTCGCCGCCTGGAAGCTGCCCCAGGCGGCTTCGTAGTCGCCGGCGATGTTGCCGCGGCCGAGGCGGTTGGCGGTGCCCGGGGCGACGCGATTCAACAGGTGCAGCAGACCGGAGCGGCGGGCGCGGCGGGCGGCGCCGCGGTCCGGCAGCGGCACGCCGTCGCGCACCGCGTCGATCTGCATCGTCACGTCGGCAACGAGGTGCCGGTAGGTGCGTTCCGACAGGTGCCCCTTGCGGAACAGGCCGTGATAGTACGCCTGCTCGGCGGCGAAGCAGCGCGACAGCAGCAGCCGGCGCTCCTGGTCGGGGTCGAGCTCGGCGCGGCGCAACTCGTCGAGCTCGACGCTAACGCGGGCGATCTCGGCGTTGGTCTTGGCGTCGAGGTCGTCACCGATGCGGGCGGAGAACAGTCCGCCTTCGCGCAACTCGGGGATGCGTCCGCTGGCGGCGCGCAGCGCATCGATCTGCGTCTCGCCGCGCGCCAGGCGGTCGGCGAGGGGCGGATGGTCGAGGCCGAACCAGCGCACCAGGCGCTCCATGCTCATGCCCTGGACGATCAGGGTGAACAGCACCGAACCCATGACGAGGGCGACGAAGGTCTGGCCGAAGTCGTATTGCGTCAGGCCGAGCACGATGGCGATGGCGATGCCGCCGCGCAGTCCGCCCCAGAACAGCACCGTCTGGTAGGCGAAGCTGATGGGGCGCGTGTTGGGTAGGAAGCGCATCAGCGGCGCGACGCCGTAGACGACCAGCGCGCGCGAGGCGAGCAGCGCGAACAGCACCCAGGCAAACAGGCCGAGGTTGGCGATCAACTCACCGACCTGCACGCTGAAGCCAACCAGCAGAAACAGCATGGCGTTGGCGGCATTGCCGGCGAAGTGCCAGAACGTCTCGATGTGCTCTTCGTCGACCGGTGACATCTTAGTGCGGCCCCAGTCGGCCATCACCAGGCCGGCGGCGACCGCCGCCATGACGCCGGACAGGTGGAAGCCGCGCTCGGCAATCAGGAACGGCGCGTAGGCGAGGATGGCGGTCAGTACCGTGGTGGTGAACGGGTCGTCGTGCACCTTGGAGATCAGCCAGCCGATGGCGACGGCGGAGATCCAGCCGATCAACGCGCCGCCGAAGAACACCAGCACGAACTCAAGCAGGCCGTCGGCCAGGTTGTCGCTGCCGAAGCTGCCGACGGCGAGGACGCCGATCAGGATGCGCGCCAGCACGATCGACGTCGCGTCGTTGAGCAGGCTCTCGCCTTCGACCAGCATGGTTAGGCGGGCGGGGGCGCCGATCTTGCGGAAGATCGCCACCACGGCGACCGGGTCGGTGGAGCTGAGGATCGCGCCGAGCAGCCACGAGGCGGCGAAGCTCAGCGGACTCACGGCCCAGACGATCACGCCGATCAGCAACGAGGACGCCAGCGCGCCGGGAATGGCGAGGGTGAGCACCGGCCACAGGTTCTGGCGCAGGAGGCGGCCGTTGGTGTGGAACGCTGCCTCGAAGATCAGGGTCGGGATGAGGACGAACAGGATGATGTCCGCCGCCATCGGCATTTCGGTGAAGCGACTGACGTCGGGATAGACCCGGCGTGCCACCTCGCCGACGGCGACGCCGATCAGCACCAGGGCGACGGTGTAGGGGAAGCGCAGGCGGTCGGTGATGACGCGGGTGGCGCCCGCGACAAGCAGCAGCGTGACGACGCCGGCGACCAGCGTGACCGTATCGAACTCCAGCACGTCTTTGTTCCCCGCGCGCGCCCAGGCTTACAACACCCGCGCGCAGGGCCCCTGGATCCCTGCGCGCCCGAACCACTCCCGCCCGCAGATCAATTGCGGGTGGGTCTCTCGAACTACTTTCTAGTCGCTCCCGGCTGCCAAAGCACGTCGCCGCCGATGTCATGGTTCAAAACCCGGCCCAGGACAAAGAGGTGGTCGGACAGCCGGTTGGCGTATTGCAGGGCAACAGGGTTAACGGGCTCGGCCGCGGCAAGGGCGGCGATGGCCCGCTCGGCCCGGCGCACAACCGTGCGTGCAAGGTGCAGGTGCGCGGCGGCGGCGGCCCCGCCCGGCAGGATGAACGACTCCAGCGGCGCCAGGGCGGCGTTCATGGCGTCGATCTCGTCCTCCAGTCGCTTCACCTGGTCGGGCACAATGCGCAGCGTGTCGGGGGCGGAGAAGTCTTCGCCCAAGGTGCACAGGTCGGCGCCAAGGTCGAACAGCTCGTTCTGGATGCGGCGCAGCATCGCCTCGGTGGCGACGTAGGGCGTGGTGTGCAGCCGAACGACGCCGAGGGCGGCGTTGGCTTCCTCGACCGCGCCGAGGGCTTCGATGCGTGCCGCCTGCTTGGCGACGCGGCTGCCATCGCCCAGCGATGTCTGTCCGCCGTCGCCGCCGCGCGTGTAGATGCGGGTCAGCCGCACCATTGCGTCAGCTGGTACCGAACAGCAGGGCGTAGGCGACGATCAGCAGCACGGTGACGGCCTGGGAGGCGACGCGGCCGCGCATCATCAGGTTGCCGTACTTCTTGTTGAAGTCGGCGCCCTGCAGCATGCCGATGACACCCGACAGCAGAAAGCCGACCGTGACGATCAGCGAGACGATGACCAGGCCGGTGAAGAGAGCTTGCATGCGGGGATGGTACTCCGGGCCGTAGGGCGGTTTCTAACGCTTCGCGGCCGCCCGCTTTTCCACAGGGATCACGAAGCGCAGGCCGGTGTGGGTGTCGGAGAAGCGGCAGGTCTTGTTGTCCGACCAGCCGGCGCCCCGCCCGGCCTCCATGATGTCGGCCTCGCGGATGTGCGCCTGGCCCTTGGGATAGATGATCCAGATGCCGCCGGCGGGATGAATCAGGCCGTCGAGGCCGGCGAGCTTCTTCAGGTCGGCGGTGGACTCGGCGCCGAACAGCACCATGTCGGCGTCCTTGCCCTTGCGGCCCTGGATCACCGTGGCGCCGCGCAGCTCCAGCGAGTGGGCGAACTCTTCGTCGTTCAGGCCGACGGTGACGACGATGCTGCCCTCTTTGACCCCGAGCTTGTCGAGCAGGCCGGGCGGCTCAAGGATTCGCTTGGCCCAGGCGGCGGCCTGGCTGGGACCCAGTTCGAGCGACAGGGTGCCCTTGGTGTGGCGCAGCACCAGGGCGCCGCGCTCGACCTTCACGTCGCGAATGTCCTTGAGCAGCACCTTCAGGCGCCGCTCGCCGTCGGGACGGCGAATCAGAATCTCGTCGGTCTCGAGGAGCGCGCGGCCCTTCACGGCGACGCCGTCGATGGTGGCGCGACAGTCAGCTTCCTTGCCCATGGAGGTTCCTTACAGCACCGGCGCCCATCATACTGCGCCGCAATGAAGGACCCTCTGCTTCTCGAAGGACCGCGTCTACCACCGGCCGAGGGCGCGGCGCGCCAGCTGGTGGTGTTCCTGCACGGCTATGGTGCCGACGGCAACGACTTGATCGGCATTGGCGCGGGCTGGGCGCGCGACCTGCCGCACGCCGCGTTCTTCTCGCCCCATGCGCCCGAGCCGTTTCCGTTCGGCCGCTACGGGCGCCAGTGGTACGCGTTGGGGTCGAGCGTCGACCGCACGGCGGAGGACCGGTTGCGCGACCTGCGTGACGGAGTCGGAGCCGCCAGCGAGGCGCTGAACCGGACGTTCGACCTTGAACTCGAACGGCTTGGGTTGCGCAACGGCGCGCTGGCCCTGGTCGGATTCAGCCAAGGCGCTGCGGTGGCGCTGCACGTCGGCCTGCGGCGGCCGGCGCATGCGGTGGTGGCCTTGTCGGGTCCGCTGGGCGATCTGCCTCTGGCGATGCCGACGCCCGTGCCCCAGGTATTCCTGGCGCACGGCGACCAGGACAACGTGGTGCCGGTGGCGGCGACGATCGCCGGTCAGGCCGCACTCAAAGCTGCCCGTGTGCCGGTGCAAACGCACATCGCGCGCGGCTACGGTCACGGCATCGACCCGGAGACGGCGACGCTGGCGGTAGCCTTCCTGCGCGCGGCGTTCACGCCCGCGTCCTAGCCCGCACCGCTACCGGCAGGCTCCGGGGTCCGGGTCTAGCCATCGGACTGAATCCCCGCCACAATGTGCGCGTCCATCGTTTGCTGCGGTGACCGCTGCACCGGTGGAAGATCGGGAGGCGTGGACATGGCGCCCGAGAATTGTCCGGCGCTTGTATTGAACGCGGATTTTCGCCCCCTCAGCTACTTCCCGCTGTCGCTTTGGCCGTGGCAGGAAGCGGTGAAGGCGGTGTTCATGGATCGTGTGAACATCGTCTCCCATTACGACCGCGTCGTGCACTCCTCGACGATGTCGATGCAGCTCCCCAGCGTCGTTTCCCTGAAGCGCTATGTGGCGCCGTCGCGGCGGCCCGCCTTCACGCGATTCAATGTCTTCCTGCGTGACCATTTCGAGTGTCAGTACTGTGGCAACGACGACGACCTGACGTTCGATCATCTGATCCCGCGCTCGCGCGGCGGACTGACGCGCTGGGACAACGTCGTCACCGCGTGCGCGCCGTGCAATCTGCTCAAGGGCGGACGCCTGTCGCGCGAAGCGGCGATGTTCCCCAAGGTGCATCCGTTCGAGCCGTCGGTGGTGCTGCTGCAGCGCGCCGGCCAGGCATTTCCGCCCAACCATCTGCACGAAAGCTGGCGCGATTTCCTGTACTGGGATACGCCGCTGGATCCGTAGCGCGTGGCAGCCGCTCGTCCGACCAAGGCCGCCGCTGCGCAGCGCCGGCAGGGAAATCCTCTCCTACGCCTTTTTCGCTCCCTGGCGGCGGGGAAGACCACCCGTGGGGCGAGAGGCGCCGAAGCGCTCAACGGCGAAGCGCAAGATCGCCGAAGCGCCGATCAGCGCACGGGGATCGGCGCGCTGAACGTCACCTTCTCGAAGTCGTTGATCAGCACGTCGATCTTCACCGTCCATTCGCCGGCGATCGCCATGTCGCCGCCCACGACCTCGTAGACGCCGCTGCCGATGCGCGGCATCGGGCGCACGATCGCCTCGACCCCGGCGGCGGGCAACGAGAACACGGCGCTGACTTGCAGCGGTTCGATGCCGGTCCAGCCGCTCCCGCGCAACGCGACGGTAACCGTGTTGCGGCCGCTGCGCGCGGGGGACACCGATAGGATCGCGGTCTTGCCCTGGGCGACCATGCCGACCGCGTAGGCCTCCTCGGCTGCGCCCTCGTGGTCGTGCTCGGCTGCGGCGGACGGAGCCGCGTCGCGCAAGGAGCGCGGCGGCGGTGTCTGCGCCAGGCTGGCGGTCACGGCGAGCACCAGCGCGCCGACCGCAAGTTCGAGTCCGATACTGCGGCGGAGCGGGCCGGCATCGCCGCCCAGCAGGAGCGGTGTCAGGCGCCAGCGATTGATCGCGGCGAGGCCGAGCAGCACGGCGACGAGCGCGGATTTGAGGATGAGCGTATTGCCATAGGCGGTTCCGGTGAGGCCGCCGAGGGTTTGCACCTGCAGGAACGCGACGGCTCCTCCGGCCGCCGCGAGCACAAGCAACGGGAGTGGCGCGATGCGCGCGAAGGCGGTCACGGCGCCGCCGCCGTTGGTGCCGTTGAGCGAGGCAAGCAGCGGCGCAAACGATCCGATCCACAGCATTGCCGGCAACGCGTGCGCCAGCAGGATCGGCACGGTGATCCAGTGCGACGCGGCCGTGACGACATGCCCGGTCAGCGCCAGCGTCGTTAGCAGCAGCACGGCGAGCAGCGCGGGCGCAAAGACTGCCCGCGCGCCGACGCTCCACCCGACACGCCAGGTAGCGACCAGCAGGAGGATCGCGGCGACCGACGCGCGCCCCTGGGTCGTGTCCATTCCGGCGCGCCACAATTCGCTCGTCAGGAACGCGGCAGGGATTGCATCGACGGCGATGCCTCCCTGAATCGGAATCGCCAACGCGGCTGTCGCCAGGCCGAGAGTGGCACTGACGCGGAACGTCGGTCGCAGCGCGGCGCGCAACGTGGCTGCATCGCCGCGCATCAACAGCAGAAACAGCGTCGCGCCACCGGCGAGCGACAGGGCGAGGAAGTACAGCGCGCGATTGGCGGCGGCGAACCTCTGCCACATCGGCGCATTGACGCTAGCCGCGGCGGTGGCCCACTCCTGCGGTGCCGCCCCGACGGCGAACACCAAGGTACCGGCGACCGGATGCGCGTCGTCGGACACGACACGGTAGCTCACCAGATACTGGCCGGCCGGCATTGCAGCCGCGGGGCGCAGGCGCAGCAGGCTATCGGTGGTGCCGGCGGGAACCTCCACCATCACGCGGCCGCTGATGTCGAGCAAGCGGACGAACACTGTCTGCACCGGCTCGTTGAAGCGCAGCGTGATCTCCGCCGGCGACTCGGTCAGGGCAGCGCGATCGCCGGGTACGGTACTGAGGAGCACTGCGTGCGCGAACGCGGGGGCCGTGCCGAGCACGGCCCCCGCGAGCACGCAGATCGCCAGAAGGAGACGAGTCAGCAGCGGCTTACGGCGCGGTCAGGCGCAGCCCCGGCATGGGCTCCGGCGGTTCCGGTTGGCCCGGCACCGTTGGCTCGATCCACCGGTGCACGCCGTTCTCGCACTCCTGCACGACCGGGAAGTACAGCGTGGTGCCCGGCGCGTTGGGCACCTTCATGCGCAGCACGAAGGTGTCGAAGAACTCGACCGGCAACTTGCCGCCGGTCCAGTCGACCTGGATGACGCCTTCGGTAACAGCCGCGTCGGCGGCGGCCACCACGCCCGGCAGCGGACCCTTGGTGACGGCGAGCGTCCAGCCCGGCTTGGGCTGCGGCTGCACGCCGGTGACTCCGGCGGGGATGCGGACCTTGATCGCCGTGGTAGGCGATTCGCCGCAGCCGTGACCGACGCGGAAGGCGACGTTGACGGTGCTATTGGCAACGGCTTGCGCCGGTTCCAGGCCGACGTGCGCCAGTGCCGGCAGCGATGCGCCGGCCAGTGCGAGCGCGGCGGCGCAGACTGTGATTCGAGACATGCAGGTTCTCCAAAGGCAGCGGGATGGCGTCCGGCGGCCGGCGCCGGACGATCTGTTCGCAAGCGGAACTACGCTGCTGCGGGAGGAGCACGAGGCCGTGCCGACGCGTAGCGCGGCGGGGTCGCGACCGGGGATGGCGCACGCGGGGAAACCTCCAGCGCGCGCGGGAGGATTGGCAGGCCCGCGTCGGCCAGCACGGCCGGGACGAGCGGCGCCAACATCTGCGCGGCGTCGGGAATCGCCGCCTGCTTGCCGCTGTGATCGTGCGACTTGCTCGGATCGATGGCGCCGATGTGCGCGTGCGGGGCGACGAAGGGTCCGGCCTGCACCACGGGCGAAGGCCCGTAGGGCAGCAAGGCAGGCATGAGCAAGGCGAAGAAGGCGAGCAGCACCGCCAGCGCGGCGCGGGTCTCGGGCGCTGGCGTCATCTGCGCGGCAAGGCGACCGGCGCGACTCATATGCGCGTAGACAGCCAGATGGCGAGGCGCGTGGCCGAGCGCACCGCGCCGGACAGCGCCGGGTACGCAGGCGCCTCTTTCGCGCCGGCGGCGCGCGCGATGTCGCGGTGCTCGACTTCTTCGGCGCGGAAGGCGTCGAGGGTCGCGGACAACTCCGGTTCAGTCTCGCGCAAGCGCTCTGCCTGGTCGCGGTAGTGATCGTCGATCACCTCTTCGACCGCTTCGGTGCAGGCCATGGCGGCCTTGTCGCCCAGCAGCGCGGTCGCGGCGCCGAGCGCAAACCCGGCGACGTGCCACACCGGCGCCAAAACGGTAGGGCGTACGTGGCGCTCGTTGAGCAGTGCGTCGAAGGCGGCGAGATGCTTGTGCTCCTGCTCGGCCATGGTGCGCACCTTGGCGGCAGCGTTCGTGGACTCGGGACGCTGGCCGAGCACCGCGAGCTGGCCGGCATAAATGCGCACCGCGCCGTATTCCCCGGCGTGATCGACGCGCAGGGCGCGCTCGACGGCGCGGTCGGGCGTCGGGTCTCCGGGTAGGCGGCGCGGCTTGCTCATGTGCGGTCCTGGGCGCGACCCTGGGCGCGGCCAAGGGAGCGAGAGGTCAGCAGGGCGAAGGCGGTTAGGGCGATCGACACCAGGACATTGTATCCCGCCATCGAGACGCCGAAGAGGGACCACTGCACCTCGTTGCAGCGCACGATCGGGGCGGTTTCCAGGAGGGCGCGCAGCTCGTCGGCCGTGCGAGCGATGCCGCGGCCGACGCCAACGCAGGCGGTCGACCCGGTCCACCAGCCCTGTTCGACCCCGACGTGGAACGCCGCCACGGTGGCCCCGCTGGCGAACGCCACGGCGCACAGCAGACTGACGAAGGCGGCGGCGCGGCTGTAGCGCTCCGCCAGCGCGGCGGCGGTCAGTCCCAGAACGATGGTGATGCCGTAGGGGATGCGCTGGTACCAGCACAGCTTACAGGGGTTCAGGCCACCCCAATACTGCGAGGCGAACGCGCCGCCGACGACGAGAAACGACAGCAGGGCGATCAGCAGCGGCCCGCGCCGGTCTCGCACCAGGGGGTGGAGGAAGGCCACCTGCCGCCTCTTAGAACATCAATCGCGCCGCGACGAAGCCGCCGGTGATGGCGACCACGAACCAGGCGGAAAACACCCACAGATTCTTTTCGACGAAGGTGTGTACCGGTTGGCCAAAGCGCCGCAGCAGCCACGCCTCGCCGAAGAAGCGGATGCCGCGCGAGGCCAGCGAGCCGAGGATGAACACCACCGGGTTGAGGGCGGCGACGCCACTGGCGATGGTGAACACCTTATACGGGAGGGGGGTCAGACCGGCGGTGAACACGATGAGGAAGCCCCACTGGCCGTACATCTGGCGGAAGGCGGTGAAGTCTTCGCCGGCTCCCGTGAAGTCGATGATGGCGCGGCCGACCGTCTCAAACGCCAGTGCACCGATGGCGTAACCCATCATGCCGCCGACGACGGAGGCCGCCGTACAAATCGCCGCGAGCCGGAAGGCGCGGCGGCGATCGGCCAGCACCATCGGCACCAGCAGCACGTCCGGCGGTACCGGAAAGACCGAGCTTTCGACAAACGCAATCGCGGCCAACGCCCATTGTGCATGGCGATGACCCGCAAGCGACATCGTCCAGAGGAAGAGGCGGTGTGGCAGAGGAGTGGCCCGCGGTGGGGGCGAAAAATTACGCTGCGCTATAGCAGCGAACCCAAGGGTAGCCAAGCGATGCTGCCGGGGTGGGCCCAGCCCAGCCTTGATTCCGTGGACTTTTCTTGTCGCGGCGCTTGCCGCCTCCGGTCGGGCGGCTATTATCCGCGCGCGTTTGTGCCCCTGTGGCGGAATGGTAGACGCGGCAGACTCAAAATCTGTTGTTCGCAAGAACGTGCTGGTTCGAGTCCGGCCAGGGGCACCAAAGTTTTCAAACACTTAGGGGACATTTTCTCGGGCTACCATTTGGGCAGCGATTGTTGGGCAAGCACGGGGTAAGCGCCTGAGGCGATTTCGTACCGGACTATGCCGCCCCGTCCGGACGCCGATACTTAGCTTTGGTCCCCGCACTCGCGATGCTGGCGGACCATCGGAAGGGGGATGCGATGGTCCTAAACGGATGGCAACGCATTGGAGTGGTTGCGAGTGCCATCGCACCCGTTGTGGCCGTCGTGTGGCATCGCGTCTACAGCGTTGGCGAATACGAGCAGGCGCTACGTGCCTGCCTAGAACGTGGCGGTCTTACCGGCTGTTCTGCCGATTTCTCATTCTTGTGGCCTGCTTGGTCCGACGCGGGCTGGGTTGCCCTCCTCTCGCTGGTAGCGACCGCCCTTTGTTGGCTGCTTGTGTACGCGGCGGTGTCCGCCGTCAGCGCCAATGAGACAGATTGAGGGTTCCCGCTAGCGGAGGGTTTTGGTCTCATCGCAGTGACGTAGGAACGAAGATGAGACCAAAACCCTTGCCCCATAAGACGACGCCCGGTGAACGGGTAGCGAAGGATATCCG
>CAMDCA010000015.1 GCA_945889645.1 Rhizobium sp. Q54 | reverse complement strand
TTCGCCAAGCTCAAGTCCCTACTGCGCGTCGCCGCCGAACGAACCACCGAAAGCCTTTGGCAGCGAGTCGGACAGCTACTCGATCGCTTCACGCCAGCAGAGTGCGTCAACTACATCCACCACGCCGGATACGTCACAACGTGATCGCACAATGCTCTAGAGAAGCCGGTCGCTCTGCAGGATGAGGGCGTAGGACAGGAAGAAGTCGAGCAACGACAGCAGCGTGCCGACAAGGATCGACACGCCGAGCGCGGTGCGGGCGATGAACACGAAATACGCCAGCGTGTAGACCAGCGTCGCAAGGCTCACCAGAAAGTACAGGTCCGGCGGCACCAGGGCCGTCTGGCTAATCACCGTGACGACGAAGTACAGCACGGCCTGCACCACCATCGACCAGTTGTAGGCAATGATGAACTGCGCATAGGATCCCGACAGTCCAAGCGCGCGTGTGATGGGAATCATCACCAGCGGGAACAGCGCCCAACCGACGCAGTAGCGCACCATCTCCACGGTGATGACCCACGCCAGCGCGGCCTCGCTCTCGGGATAGTCGATCGCCACCCAGTAAAGGGTGAACGGCACCGTCAGCACCGCGGCGAAGAACGAGTTCCAGAACCCATCGGCCGAGACATCGAAGTACGTCATGCCGCGCGCATCGAAGCGCGCCAGCCGGGCCGCCCCGGTGACCGCGCGCACGATTTCGACGCGCGTCATCGCACCCTAGGCAAAGTAGCCGCGCAGGATGCGCGTGTAGGCATCCGTGAGCACGGCGAGATCGGCGAGTGCGACGTGCTCATCGACCTTGTGAATGGTGCGGTTGACGAGACCGAACTCCGCCACGGGGCAGTAGTCCTTGATGAAGCGCGCGTCGGACGTGCCGCCCG
The DNA here is from genome assembly GCA_945889645.1 of Rhizobium sp. Q54. Taxonomy (GTDB): domain Bacteria; phylum Pseudomonadota; class Alphaproteobacteria; order UBA2966; family CAIVPW01; genus CAIVPW01. The sequence continues at coordinate 39,140 of CAMDCA010000015.1, read as the reverse complement.
AGGTGCTGAACTCCGGCGGAGTGCCGAACTGCGCCGCGATGGCGGTGCGCAACAGGTCGGTGAACGGTCCGGCCTTGGTGACAAACGCCTCGCCCGAAACCTCGACGCTGAGCTCGTACGTCGCGCCGACCGAGTCGAGCCGGCCGCGCATCCACTTCTCCAACGCCGCAGAGGTGTGGTTGTCGTTGAAGCGGATATTGAATGTCGCGCGCGCCTCGGCCGGAATCACATTGGCGGCGGGGTTGCCGACGTCCACCGTCGTGACTTCGAGATTCGACGCCTCGAAGCGTTCGTTGCCACGATCGAGTGGCGCCTCGGTCAGGGCGGCCAGCATGCGAACGATCTTCGGCAGCGGATTGTCGGCGATATGCGGATAGGCGACGTGGCCTTGAACGCCACGCACCAGCAGGCGGCCGGTCATCGACCCACGGCGCCCGATCTTGATTGCCTGGCCGACGCGGTCGGGGCTGGTCGGCTCCCCCACCAGCGCGACGTCGGGCACGTGGTTGTTGGCGCGCATCCATTCCAGCACGCGCCGCGTGCCGTTGCGCGCCGGGCCTTCTTCATCGCCGGTGATGAGCAGGCTGATAGAACCTTTGCTCGGCAGACCTTCGGCGCGCAGACGGGAGGCAGCGGCGACGAAGCATGCCACCGCGCCCTTCATGTCGGCAGTGCCGCGGCCGTACAGGATGCCGTCGGCGATGCGCGCTTCGAACGGTTGGAAGCGCCATTGCGCGGCGCTGCCGACCGGCACGACGTCCGTGTGCCCGGCGAAACAGAAATGCGGCGCGCCGCTGCCGAGGCGCGCGAACAGATTCGGCACGCGCTCCAGGCCTTCGCCGTACGGCAGCTTGGTGCAGGTGAATCCGAGCGGCTCGAGCGCGGCCGTGAGCACGTCGAGGGCGCCCGCGTCCTGCGGCGTCACCGACGCGCAGCGCACCAATGCCTGGGTCAGCGCGACCGGATCGGTGGCGTTCTGCATTTCTCTACGGTCGCGCGTTGTGCGGGTATGTCTCGTCGCGCAGCAGCTCGTTGATCGACGTCTTGGAGCGCGTCTTGGCGTCGGCCTTCTTGACGATGACGGCGCAATACAGACCCGGGCCTGGCTCGCCATTGGGCATCGGCTTGCCCGGCAGGGTGCCGGAGACGACGACCGAGCAGGCCGGCACGCGGCCCATGTGGATCTCGCCCGTGGTGCGATCAACGATCTTGGTGCTAGCGCCGATGTAGACGCCCATCGACAGGACCGAGCCCTGCTCGACGATGACACCTTCCGCCACCTCCGCGCGCGCGCCGATGAAGCAGTCATCCTCGATGATGACCGGGCCGGCCTGCACCGGCTCCAGCACGCCGCCGATGCCGGCGCCGCCGGAGATGTGGCAGTTCTTGCCAACCTGAGCGCAGCTGCCGACGGTGGCCCATGTGTCGATCATGGTGCCGGCATCGACGCGGGCGCCCATGTTGAGGAAGCACGGCAGCAGCACCGCACCGGGCGCGATGTAGGCTGGGTAGCGGACCTGAGCGCCCGGCAGCACGCGGATGCCGGCGTCGCGGAAGCGCTTCTCGTCCCAGCCTTGGAACTTAGGGCGCACCTTGTCGTACCAGGACGAGCCGCCGGGCCCGTCGGGGATCATCACCGAGTCGTTGAGGCGAAATGACAGCAGCACGGCCTTCTTGAGCCACTGGTGGGTGACCCACTTGCCGTCGATTTTTTCGGCGACGCGGAAGGCGCCCGAGTCGAGGCCGGCGAGCGCCTCGTCCACCGCGTCGCGGGCGGTGCCGCGCGTGCCGGGGGTGATCGACTTGATGTTCTCCCACGCCGCATCGATGGCGGCGGCCAGGCGGTCCGGGCTCAAGGCAGGGCTCCTGTCAGGTGCGGCTGCGCGAACATAGACACAGCCTGCGGGGTGTCAACGGACGGAAATCTGCCGCAGCCAGCTCGGCAGGTGGTCAACGATGTGCTGGGCACTGGCGCCGTCCGAGGCGAACTGCCGCTTCACAGCGTCCTTGCGGTCATCCGGCGTCGCCTCGGAGGGGCGCTCCGCGCCCATGGCGCGCAAGTCGCGCGACGCCCATTCGCCGTCGTTCCGGATCCACACGGTAGTCATTCCCAGAGCGGTGGCCGGGGCGAGATTGCGTGGCAGGTCCTCGACCATCGCCGATCGGTGCGGGTCGATTCGGTGCTGCGCCAGCATGCGCTCGTAGGTGGCGCGGTGCGGCTTGGGCAGGTAGTCCGCCGCCTCGATGTCGAAGATCGCCTCAAAATGGGCGCGGATTCCGATGCGCGCGAGCACATGCTCCGAATACGCCGTGTCCGCATTGGTGAAGACGATCTTGCGGCCGGGCAGCTCGCCCAGCGCGGCGTCGAGTTCGCGGTCGGCCGGAATGCACGTGAGGTCGATGTCGTGGACGTAGTCCAGGAATGCGCGCGGCTCGGTGCCGTGCTCGCGGCTCATCCCCAGCAGGCTGGTGCCGTAGGTATGGAAGTAGTGCTTCTGGCGGCGGCGGGCCTCGTCGGCATCGAGGCCGAGAGCGCGGGCGATGAAGTCCCGGATACGCTGGTCGATCTGCGGATACGGCCCGCACGTCACCGGATACAGCGTGTTGTCGAGGTCGAACACCCAGGTATCGACATGGGCGAGGGCGGCGGCGAGCGGCGGGGGGGCGAGGTCGGGGTTCATACTGAGTCGCGGGCGGATACTACACTATGCTACCGGTCGCCGCCGACCGCCGAGGACCGCATATGGGCGAAAGCGCGCCCGCCGCCACCGACATCAAGTACGAGCGCGACCGCTTCGTCGCCTTCGCGTTCGCCGTGCAGTACGGCCAGGGCTACCTGTTCGGCAAACCCGGCATGGGCGTGGTGCCGGCGCGCCAACTGGCCACGGCCGGGGGCCGCTAGGCGATGGCCCTGTTCGGCCTGTTCGGGCGCAGGAAGGAACCGCCGACGGCGCTGAAGCGCGTTGGCCCGGGCGGCGCCAAGAAGTCTGCCGCCACGCCGGCGCGGCGCAAGCTGATCCCGCAGGACATCACGTACGAGGAAGCGAAGACGCTGGCGCGGGCGCCGGACCGCCACGTGCGCGCCGAACTCGCTTCGCGCGACGACGTGCAGCCCGAACTGCTGTACTTCCTGGCCGAGGACCAAGAAGCCGACGTGCGCCGCAGCGTGGCGGCGAACAGCATTACGCCGCGCCAAGCAGATCTGGTGCTGGCGCGCGACCGGGACGAGGAGGTGCGCTGCGACCTGGCGCTGAAAATCGGCCGCCTGATTCCCGGCATCTCGCAGATGGCGAACGAACGCCTGCAAGAGGTGACGCTTGATGTGCTGCAGGTCTTGGCGCGCGACCAGTTGCCGCGCGTGCGCGCCATCATCGCCGAAGAGATCAAACACGCCACCCAGGTGCCGCAACAGATCATCAGCAAGCTGGCGCGCGACGTCGAACTGATCGTCGCGGCGCCGATCCTGGAATACTCGCCGCTGCTCAGCGACCACGAGCTGATGGAGATCATCTCGGTCGGCTCGACCAAAGGCGGCGTGTCGGCGATCGCCAAGCGCAACAAGGTCAGCCCCAAGTTGGCCCAGGCGATCGTCGAGGCCAACGACATCGCCGCCACCGCGACCCTGCTCGCCAATCCGAATGTGCGCCTGAAGCCTGAGACATTGGATCGGGTGGTGGATGTCGCCGAGCAAAATGAGCCGCTGCACGAACCCCTGGCGCGCCGCGCCGAGTTGTCGGTCGGCGCCATCCGCCGCATCGCCGGGTTCGTCAGCGCGGCGATCCTGCAGGTGATGCAGCACGAGCACGCGCTGGACGAGGAAACCGCCAAAGTCGTCAACAACGCGGTGAAGAAGCGGCTGCGCGACGAAGAAACCAACCCGGAGCAGGTCGAGACCGCGGCGGCCAAGGTCGTCAAACTGGAACAGGCCGGCAAGCTTACTGAAGACGCCATCGTGCAGGCCGCCGAGCAGGGCCAGCGCGGCTTCGTCGCCGAGGCCCTCGCGCTCAAGGCCGAGATCCCCGTTGCCGCCGTCAACAAGATGATCGAGTCGCGCTCTGGCAAGGCGACCACGGCTGTGTCGTGGAAGGCCGGCCTGTCGGCGCGTGGCGCAATGAAGCTGCAGCAGCTGGCGGCGCGCGTACCGGCCAACGCCATGATCCACGCGCGCGACGGCGTGAAGTACGCCCTGTCCGACGCCGAGATGGAGTGGTTCCTGACCTACTTCCGCGAGCACGTCGAAGCGGCCGCGACTTAGGCGTTCGCGCGTCTAGCGCGAGATCATCGTCCCGATGCCGAGCTCGGTGAACACTTCGAGCAGCAGTACGTGGCGCTGGCGGCCATCGAGAATGTGAGCGGCCTTGCAGCCCCCCGCCAACGCAGTCAGGCAGGTTTCGAGCTTGGGGATCATGCCGCCGGTGGCGGTGCCGTCAGCGATCATCGCCTTGGCGTCCTTGGCGGTCACGCGCGGCAACAGCTTCTTGTTCTTGTCGAGCACACCTTCGACGTCCGTCAGCAGGATCAACTTGGAGGCGCCCATCGCCGCGGCGATAGCGCCCGCCACCGTGTCGGCGTTGATGTTGTAGGTCTCACCCTCGGGGCCGATGCCGATCGGCGCCACCACGGGGATGACGTCCGTGCTCATCAGCACTTCGAGGACGTGCGGATTGATCTTGGTCGGCTCGCCGACGTAGCCGAAGTCGATCGCCTTCTCGGCGCTGCCGCGCGGCGGCCGCTTGGTCTTGAGCTTGCGCGCCTCGACCAGGCTGCCATCCTTGCCCGAGATGCCGATGGCGTGGCCGCCAGCTTCTTCGATGGCGCTGACGATGGACTTGTTGATCGAGCCTGCCAGCACCATCTCGACCACGTCCACCGTTGCCTTGTCGGTGATGCGCAGACCGCGCTCAAACCGGCTCTCGATGCCGAGGCGCTTCAGCATGTCGCCGATCTGCGGCCCGCCGCCGTGCACCACCACCGGGTTGATGCCGACCTGGTTGAGAAGCATGACGTCGCGCGCAAACGACTCGGTGAGGGTGTCGTCCCCCATCGCGTGGCCGCCGAACTTGATGACGAAGGTCTGGCCCGAAAACAGCCGCATGTACGGCAGCGCCTCGGACAGCGTCTTGGCGGTCTCCAACCACTGCTCGCGGCTGCGGAGAGGGACGGCGGCCTTCTTCTTTTTGATCGGCATGGCGAATTCCGAAGCGGCAGGAACGGTGCCCGCGGGCGCCCCCGTATAGCCGCCCGGCCGGAAGCTGTCACGCGATGAAACCCCCGTGACGGGCCGGGTTCTCTAAGATGCGCCCGGCAGCGTCGCGGCGGTGAGGGTACGAACGCGGATGGATGCGTCGGTGGCGAAGAGTTCGCCGTTCTGATGCCCGAGACCGAACCGCTGCGCGCCGAGGCGGTGTGCGAGCGCCTGCGCCGCGCCGTGGCCTCGACGGCCATCGAGTCGGGTTCGTGCCGGTTCAACGTGACGGCGAGCTTTGGCATGACCGAGTTCGATCCGGAGCACGACACGGTCGAGTCGGCGATGTCGCGCACCGACAAGGCGCTCTATCGGGCCAACGAAGAGGGCCGCAACCGCGTGTTCGCGGCCTAACGCGCCCTAGGACTTCAGCAGTTCGTTCAGATCGGCGCGAAGCTCGGGCATGCCGACGCCGGTGGAGGAGCTGGTGACCGACACTTCCGGGAACGCGGCCGCGTGCGGCTTCAAACGGGCGGTGACCGCGGCGATCTGTTCCGCCACCTCGCCCGGACGCAGCTTGTCGATCTTGGTCAGGACGACGCGCGTCGCCACGGCCGCTTCGTCCAGCACCGTAAGAGCGGCCTCGTCGCTGTCCTTCATGCCGACGCGGCTGTCGATGAGCAGCAGGGCACGGCGCAGGCTGGGACGGCCGCGCAGGTAGTCCTCGATCAATTGGGTCCAGGCATCGACGGCGCGCTTCGACACCTTGGCGTAACCGTATCCCGGCAGGTCGACCAGGCGCATGCGCTCCGCCAGGTCGAAGAACGTCACGCGCTGCGTGCGGCCGGGCGTGTTGGAGACGTTGGCCAGCGCCTTCTGGCCGATGAGCGCGTTCAGCAGGCTCGACTTGCCGACGTTGGAGCGGCCGGCGAAGGCGACCTCGGGCAGGTCGTCGGGCGGCAATTCATCGATGCTGCCGGCGGCGCGCAGGAACGTGCACTTCTGCGCGAACAGGATGCGGCCGGACTCGATCTCCTCAGGCGTGCGCGGCTCTGCCAAGGGATCAGGTCTTGGGCGGCGGCGAGGCTGCCTCGGTGCGGCGGATGATGATCCACTGCTGGCCCATCGACAGGATGTTGTTCGCCGTCCAGTAGATGACCAATCCGGCCGGGAAGCCCGCCAGGACGAAGGTGAAGATTACCGGCAGGAACATGAACATCTTTTGCTGGATCGGATCGGGCGGCGCCGGATTCAGCTTCTGCTGCACGAACATGCTGATGCCCATGATGATGGGCAGGATGCCTACGTGCAGGAACGAGATCTGCGGATCCCACGGGATCAAGCCGAACAGGTTGAACAGGTTGGTCGGATCGGGGGCCGACAGGTCCTTGATCCAGCCGTAGAACGGCGCGTGGCGCATCTCGATGGTGACGAACAGCACCTTGTAGAGCGCGAAGAACACCGGGATCTGCAGCAGGATCGGTATGCAGCCCGACAGCGGGTTCACCTTCGCGCGCTTGTACAGTTCCATGATCTCGCGGGTCTGGCGCTCGCGATCGTTGGCGTACAGCTCGCGGACGCGCACCACTTCGGGCTGGATCTGGCGCATCCCCGCCATCGACTTGAACGACTTGTTGGCGAGCGGGAAGAACAGCAAGCGCATGAACATCGTGAACACGATGATCGCCACGCCGAAATTGCCGATCGCCCGGTACAGGTAGTCGATGGCCAGGAAGATCGGCTTGGTGAGGAAGAAGAACCAACCCCAGTCGATCGCCAGGTCGAAGCGCGAGACCCCGAGATCGTCGCGGTACGCCTCGAGGGTGGCGACCTCTTTGGCGCCGGCGAACAGCATGTGCTTAACCTCGGCGCTTCCGCCTGCCGGAATCATCGTCGCGTCGCGGCGGAAGTCGGTCTGGTACTTGTCCACCGGTACGGGCGCGTAGCGGAACGCGGCCTCGAACGGCGCGGTCTGGTCGGGAATGGCGGCAACCAGCCAATACTTGTCCGTGATGCCCAGCCAGCCGCCCTTGGTGCTGCGCTGGGTCTGGGCGCCACCTTCTTGCAGGTCGCCATAGTCCACCTCGACCAGGCGTTCGTCGAGAACACCGAGCGGACCCTCATGCAGGATGTAGTAGCCCAGCGTCTTGGGCGTGCCGGAGCGCGACACCAGGCCGTACGGATACAGCGTCACAGCGGCGCCGGTGGTGTTCTCGACCTTGTCGTTGATCGTGAACAGGTAGTTCTCGTCCACCCGCACCGTGCGCACAAAGCGCAGGCCGGCGCCGTTGTCCCACATCAGCGTAACCGGCGCGTTGGGGCCCAGCGTGCCGCCGGTTGCGGTCCAGACCGTGTCGGGTCCAGGCAGTGCCACCACGGTGCCGGCACCGGCAATCCAGCCGAACTCGCCGTAGTACGCGTTCGGCGTACCCGGCGGCGACAGCAACACAACTTGCGGGCTGCCTGGTACCTGGGTCTCGCGGTAGTCGCGCAGCTGCAGGTCGTCGATGCGGCCGCCTTGGAGGGATAGCGATCCACTGAGCCGGGTCGAGTCGATGGCGACGCGTGGGCCGCGCGTCAGCGCTTCGTCGCGCGTAAGCGCCACAGGCGGCGCCGCAGCGGGCACGCCCGTGGCGGCCGGAGCAGCGGCGGGCGTGGCAGCTTCCTCCGTTGTCTGCTGCTGCACCGGCGCAACGGGTGCCGGCGGCGGGAACAGGAACTGGAAGCCGACGAGGATCGCCAGCGACAGAACGATGGCGAGGATGAGATTGCGTTGTTCCATGCGGCTAGTGCCGGTGTCCTTTGTGGGCCACCGCGTGCGGCACCGGGTCATAGCCCGAACCGCCCCACGGATGGCAGCGTGCGATGCGTCGCAGCGCCAGCCAGGTGCCGCGAACGGCCCCATGCAGGCGCACGGCCTCAAGGGCATAGGCTGAACAGCTCGGCTCGTAGCGGCAGGCGGGGCCTAGCAGCGGCGAAAGGGTGTAGCGATACGCGTACACGCCGACCGACAGCACCCGCGCCAGCGGGCTCAACGCGACTCTCCGGTCTGCGCCACGCCGAGGCGGCGCAGGGCGCCCTCGATGTCGGAAATCAGTGCGGCGTACGGTCGGGTCAGTGTCTCGACGCGGCCGATCAGCACGTAGTCCTGTCCAGATGCGGCGACGCGCGGCAGCACGACCCGCGCCGCCTCGCGCAGGCGACGGCGCGCGCGATTGCGCTTCACGGCGTTGCCAACTTTTCGGCTGCAGGTAATGCCGAGCCACAAGTCGGCAACAGCATCGAGGTGGGGAACGGCGGCATCAACGCGACGGGTCTGCACAATGACCCCCGGCGCCGCGGCCTTCTTGCCGCTGGCGGCAACGCGCAAAAACTCGGCGCGCTTGCGCAGCCGCCCGACGCGGATTGTCCCGACCGGGATTGGATTCCCTGCCGTACGCCCGGCGTGCGGCAGCGCAGTCATTGGAGCCCGAGAGCCGCTGGGCCGTCTAGGCGGAGAGCTTCTTGCGTCCCTTGGCCCGGCGGCGTGCCAGAACCTTGCGGCCACCGGGAGTAGCCATTCTGGCGCGAAAGCCGTGGCGGTGCTTGCGCACCAAAGCGCTCGGCTGATAGGTCCGTTTCACGGCAATTCTCCCAGAAGCTTGCGCTTGTTGATGGCGGGCGCGCGCTCGTAACGCACCGTGCCGCTCGCGGGGTGGCTACCGTCCAAGAGGACGGCCGCTTTCCGGCGGGCGGGCCGGCACCTAATACAGGGAGGGCGCAAAGGTCGTCAACCTTCCCCCCTGGGCAGGAATTCTAACGGCCGGAATACGAGTTGCGGCAGTTTGCTGCCCCACCTTCCAAAGGACTAGAGTCCCTGCCCATGAGCGGCCATCCGCGTGCCGGCCACCCGCCTGCCGGCACCAGCCGGCCGGACCGGGTCGGCGTTGACCTCGCCTCAGCCACCGTTTCGGCCCAACCCGCTCCGGCGACCGCCGAGGCGGGGCCGGCGGTACCGTGGTACCGCAGCCTGTCGGCCCAGCTTTTGTTCCTGACCGTGCTGTTCGTCATGCTGGCCGAGGTTCTCATCTTTGTGCCGTCGGTGGCGCGCGAGCGCCTGAGCTTCCTCGAGTCCACCGTGATGGACGCCGACCTAGCGACCCTGTCGCTCGAGGAAACTCCCAACAACATGGTTACGCCGGAGCTTGCGCGCCAGATCCTCGACTCGGTCGGCGTGCACGGCATCGTCTATCGCGGCGGCCAGACGCGGCGCCTCGTGCTTGCCGACGCCATGCCGGCCGCGCTCGATGCAACCCTCGATATGCGCGACGAGACCCTGCTCGGCAGCGTGCGCGACGCGCTCATCGCTCTGGTGCGGACCGACAATCGCATGCTGCGCGTCATCGCCCCGTCGCGCCAGGCGCCCGATGCGTTCATCGAAGTGGTGATGGACGAAGGACCGTTGGTGGCCCACCTACACGCCTATGCTGGCGAGATTCTCAGCATCTCGATCGTCATCTCGCTGTTCACCGCCGTGCTCGTCTACGTCAGCCTGCACTGGCGCCTGGTGCAGCCGATGGCCCGTGTCACCCAAAGTATGGTCGACTTCCGCCACGACCCGTCGAACCCGTGGACGGTGGCGCGGCCGCGCAATCGGCGGGACGAGATCGGCGTCGCCGAGCGCGAGCTCGCCACCATGCAGACCGACCTGCGCGCGGCGTTGCGCCAGAACCGCCGCCTCGCCGAGCTGGGCCAGGCGGTGAGCAAGATCAGTCACGACCTGCGCAACATTCTCGCCACCGCCGTGCTGGTGTCCGATCGCATCGCCTCGATCGACGATCCGGAAGTGCAACGGCTGACCCCGACCCTGGTGCGCTCCATCGATCGCGCCGCAACGCTCGCCAACGAAACCCTGCGCTATGGCCGTGCCGACGAAGCAGCGCCGCAGCGCAGCGAGTTCGACCTGCACGACCTGATGGACGACGTCGGCAGCTCGGCCGGTGTCGGGCAGAACGCGCGCGTCACCTGGCGCAACGAGGTGCCGGAACGCTTCGCTATTTGCGCCGACCGCGAGCAGGTGTTCCGCGCGCTGCTGAATCTGGCGCGCAATGCCGTACAGGCGCTGGACAGCGACGCAACGCGCGACGGCCAAGTGGTGGCGCGGGCCGAGCGCACCGACGGCCACATCACCATCGACATCATCGACACAGGACCCGGGCTGCCGCCCAAAGCGCGCGCGGCCCTGTTCAAGCCATTCGCCGGCAGCGCCCGCGCCGGCGGCACCGGCCTTGGCCTGGCAATTGCACGGGACATCGCGCGGGCCCATCGCGGCGACATTCATCTTGTTCGTAGCGACGAGCGAGGCACGCAGTTCCGGCTGGAGATTCCCGATGCGTAGCCGCGGCAGCCTATGGTTAATAGCGATCCTTGCCTGGGTCGCGTCGGCAACATTGTCCGGCTGCGTCGGCTACGAACGGATCGGCTATCGCGTTCTGGATGTCCGCTGTCAGTTGCAAGGCAACATCGCCGACAACGGGCTCTGCTATGAACGCCAGGTCCGGGTTGAGCCGCAGCGCTTTTGCTACCAAACCCTAGCGCGCGTCGATTGCTACGCCGAACCGGTGCGGTTCGGTCCGGATCCCGGCTGGTTGCGTGCGCCACCCCCCGACCTCGTCAACTAGCGCGACCGCGCCCGGCGCTGCTTCCGAGCGACGCAACCTGATCAGCGACGTCGACGGCATCTGGGTCGGCAACGCCGAGGACGCACGCGCGCGTTCCGGCGTCACCGTCGTACTGGCCGAAGAACCGTTCGTCGCCGCAGTGGACGTGCGCGGTGGCGCACCCGGCACACGCGAGACCGACCTTCTGGCGCCGACCTCGCTGGTGCAGCGCGTCGATGCCATTGTCCTGTCGGGCGGCTCGGCGTTCGGGCTGGAAGCGGCCAGCGGCGTGTCGTCCTGGCTGCTGGCAGCGGGCCGCGGCTTCCCCGTCGGGCCGGTGCGGGTGCCGATCGTTTCCGGCGCCATCCTGTTCGACCTGCTGAACGGCGGCGACAAGGCATGGGGCGCCGAGGCGCCCTATCGTGCCCTCGGCCTGCGCGCGTGCGAAACCATCAGCCGCGACTTTGCCGTCGGCAACACCGGCGCCGGACTCGGCGCCGTCGCTGGCGAGGTAAAGGGCGGCTTGGGCAGCGCGTCCGTGACCCTGCCGAACGGAATTGTCGTGGGCGCGCTGGTCGCGGCCAACGCAGTCGGCTCGCCGATCATCCCCGGCACGCGCACACTGTGGGCGTGGGCCGTGGAACAGGACGGCGAGTTCGGCAACCAAGGCCCGCCACGCGCTATGCCTGACTGGACTCTCCCGTACGGCAAGCAAAGCCCAAAGCCGGCCGCCAACACCACCATCGGCGTAGTCGCCACCAACGCGACCCTGACCCCGGCCCAGGCCCAGCGCGTCGCCTTGATGGCGCACGATGGCATCGCCCGGGCCGTCCGGCCGGCCCATAGCCCGTTCGACGGCGACACCCTGTTCGCCCTGGCCACGGGCCGCAATCCGCGCCTGGTCGAGGCGGCCGAACTCAGCCAGATCGGCGACGCTGCGGCAAATTGTGTCGAGCGCGCCATCGGCCGGGCGGTTTACTCGGCCGGGCCTTTAGGGGATATTCCCGCCTTCCGCACACGTTGAGCCCAAGGAGGCTCGCGGTCATGAAAATGACTCGCGCTCTGATTCTATTCGCCGTCGCCCTTGTTGCGACCGGCCCAATGCACGAAGCCTTCGCCCAGGCGAAGCGCAGCGTTGTCATCGGCCTGGCGCTGGAACCGCCGGTGCTGGATCCGACCATAAATCCGGCGGCCGCGATCGCCGAGATCACCCAGCTCAACATCTACGAAGGCCTGACCCGCATCGACGAGCAGGGCCGCGTGCTCCCCGGACTTGCCGAGCGCTGGGACGTATCGGCCGACGGGCGCACGTACACGTTCCAACTGCGCCGCGGCGTGAAGTTCTCGGACGGAACCGATTTCGACTCCGCCGACGTGAAATTCACCTTCGAGCGCAACGCCAAGCCCGACAGCACCAACAGCCGCAAGAGCTACTTCACGCAGATGACGTCGATCGCGACGCCGGATGCGGCCACCGTCGTGGTGAGGCTGCAGGAGCCGAGCGCTCTGTTCCTGTTCAACCTGGCAGAGAACGCCTCGGTCATCGTCGCGCCCGAAAGCGCCGAGACCAACCGCACCAAGCCGGTCGGCACCGGGCCGTACGTGTTGGAGCGCTGGCACCCAGGAGATTCGGTGACGCTGGTGAAAAGCGCGAGCTATCGCGCCGCCGCCAGTGTCGCGCTGGATCGCGTGACCTTCAAGTTCATCGGCGACGGCGCCGCCCAAGTGACGGCGCTACAGGCGGGTGACGTAGACTTCTTCCCGAACTTGTCGGCCATCGAGGCGGCGCCGCAGTTCCAGAAGGATACGCGCTTCCGGGTCCTGATCGGCTCGACTGAGGGCGAAACGATTCTCGCCATTAACAACAAGCGCGGACCGCTCGCCGACCTGCGCGTGCGCCAAGCGCTGTCGTACGCCATCGACCGGCGCGAGATCATTCTTGGCGCCATGTCGGGCCTGGCGCAGCCGATCGGCTCGCACTTCGCGCCGCACAACCCGGCCTACGTCGATCTCACCAACGTCTACGCGACGAGCCAGGAGAAGGCGCGCACGCTGCTGACCGAGGCGGGATTCACCAACGGCTTCGAGGTCACCCTGACCTTGCCGCCGGTCGACTACGCGCGCCGCTCCGGCCAGATCGTTGCGGCCCAGCTAGCCCGTGTCGGCGTGACATCGCGCATCGTCGAAGTCGAGTGGGCGCGCTGGCTCGATGAGGTCTACACGCGCAAGAACTTCGACCTGACCATCGTCAGCCACGTCGAGCCGATGGACATCACTGTCTACGGAAACTCCAATTACTACTTCCAGTACGACAACGCCGAGATGCGCGAGATTCTCGCGCGCGCCAATCACGCCACCGACGTCGCCGAACAGAACCGCGCTTGGGGCGATGCTCAGCGCAAGATCGCCGCCGACGCGGTCAATGTGTTCCTGTTCGAGCTGCCGCGCGTCGCGGTCGCGCGTTCCGGTCTGCGCGGCCTGTGGACCAACGCGCCGATGTTCATCAACGACGTCGCCGCCATGCGCTGGGAGTAGGTGCGTTCGTTAGTGCAATCGGTCGGGAACGATCTCGACCGGGACGCCGTCGCCGGGGACTGCGAAATCGAGGTCCCACTCCGCCTTGGCGACGATCTGGCCGAGGATGTGGAGGAACGAGTGCAAGAGTTCGTCGGTCAGCGCCACGCTGATCTCCTTGCCGGACAGCGGCGAGACGTGCATCACCTTCATGCTTGCGGCGTTGGTCGAGATGCGCAGGCGCGCCGCGACGATCGGCTGCTCGCCGAGCGGGCGGTCGGCGACCTTGGGCGCTTCGTACTCGCGGCTGAAGTCGGTCTTGGCCAATGCCGTGTCGCGGCGGAACGCGGCGACGGACTTACGCGTCACTGGGCTGGCGTGGCGCACGACTTCGGGGTGCAGTTCGACAGACTGCTGCAGTTGGCGCCACAGCATCTTCACGTAGCGGCGCGTGAACCAGATCAGGTACTCGGCGCGGTCGGTGGTGCTGACGCGAAACAGGACGCGGTCCTCCTCCGCGCTGTACTCGAATCGGAACTGGTAAAGGCTGGCGACCATGGCCCTAACGGCATCCCCCGGCAGCGACAACGCTACCCAGGCTGTGGGATTCGTCAAGGGTCGCCAGCGTTAACCAGTTAACCATGGCCACGCCTCACGGACGGATCAGGCCGTATTCCAGGTACTTTTCGCGGTAGGTCGGCTCGTCCGGCGCCAGCTCAAACGCCAAGGCAAAGTCATCGCGCGCCTCGGCCTCTTCGCCGAGGCCCTCCCAGGCGATGCCACGATTGAACAGCGCCACCACTGCCTCGCGCTCGCTCGGCGCCAGATCCATGGCGGTGGTGAAGTCATCCACTGCTTCCTCGAAGAACTTCAGGCGCACGTACACCTGGCCGCGGTTGGTGTAGGCGCGGCTGTTGTTCGGATTGATCCGGATCGCCGCGTTGTGGTCGGCCAGCGCAAGATCGTACTCGCGCAGGAACATGTGCACCGTGCCGCGATTGTTGAGCGGCTCGCCGAACGCCGGGTCGAGCCGGATGGCGCGGGTGTAGTCGTCCAGCGCCAATTCCAATTCGCCGATCTCGACGAAGGCGATGCCGCGGCTGTTGAACACGCGCGCGGCGAACTGCGCCGCCAGGCCGACGGTGATCGCCTGGGTATAGTCCTCGATCGCGCCTTCGTGGTCGTCCTGGTGCCGGCGGGCGTCGCCGCGATAGCCGAACACGGCCGCCTGGTCACCCCGGGCCAGCGTTCCGGCGTTCAGCGCGCGCGTGGACAGGAATTCCGCCAGCTCCCAATCGCCGGTGCCCAGCGCACGGAATGCGGCAAGCGCGTCCTGGGTCGCGGTCTGCGCGATCGCCGGCGCGGCGGCGAGCAAAAGGACGAGTGCGAGAAGCAGGCGGCGCATGAGCCGAGCCTACCATGGCGTCAGGAGGTGCGCCGGAGCCGCCCCTGCAGCCACAGTAACGGAGTCGCGAGCACTCCGTTCGGCACGGCGGCGACCGAGACCATGAACAACGTACCGAGCGTGAGCAGCCACCACGGCCCCAGCGTTTCCGACAGATAGGCCTCGGCAACACGAATGAGAATCGCCGCCAGGAACGCCGCCAGCAGCACCGACCGGCCACCGAGCGCGACCCAGATCAACACCTCGGCCGACAGCGCGAAGCCGATCAAGCTCGGCGAGGCGAATGCGTCGGTCGCCACGAACAGCGCGCCGGCGAGCCCAGCAATCGCGCCGCCCAGCGTGAAGACGGCAACGCGCAGCGCCACCACCGAGTAGCCGAGATGCGCGAGGCGTTCGGGGTTGGTCCTTAGCGCCGTCAGCAGCGTTCCGAACCGCGACTCCAGCAGCGCGAGCAGGCCGAAGTAGACCGCCGCGGCGACGGCGAGCACCACAAAGTAGATCGGTCGCGGATCCCACGGATTGTCGCCAAGCGGCAGAGGCGGCACGCCCGACAGCCCGTTGTCGGCGCCGAGCCCGTACCAGCCGCGCACCGCCTGTTCGAGGATAGCCGCCAGCGCCAGCGTCACCGCGGCGAGGTAGGCGCCGCCGATACCGGCACCCCAGAACAGGAATAGCGCCACCAGCAGCGCCGCTGCGGCCGCGACGGCCACGGCCAACACAAGCGCCGGCAACGCCGCGGTGAACGGGACCGCCGCAAACGTACCGAGCGTGACGGTCGCCATGGCGTAGCCGCCGATGCCGAAGAACATCGCCTGCCCGAAGCACAGGATGCCAGCGCGGCCCCATACCAGCGCCAGCGACATGGCGAACAGACCGAACAGCACGTAGCGCGCAAGCTGGCCGGTCCAGTAGTCGCCGAGCACGAACGGCACGAGGCCCAGTCCGGCGAACACCGCCAGCGCCACGGGCAGGGGTGCGTCGCGCATCCTAGGAACCCGCCGCGCGTGCCGCGCGCAGGCGGATGGCGACGATGGCGATCAGGAATACGACGATTTGGGACACCACCGGCGACATCCAGTGACCGAGCAGGCTGTCGGCCCCGCCGATGATCGCCGCGCCGCCCAGGACTCCGCCGAGCGACACGCCGCCACCGGCCAGGATCGACAGGAACGCCGGCACCAGGAAGCCGAATCCCATGTGCGGATCGACGCTGATGATGGGCGCCACCAACGCTCCGGCAAGTCCGGCCAGTGCCGCGCCGAGAACGAAAGACTGTGCCCGGACGCGGCGTACGTTGACCCCGAGCGCCGCCGCCATGTCGGGATCGGCAATCGCGGCGCGGGCGCGCAGGCCGACGCGGGTACGCGCGAACAGGGCCATCGTCGCAACAAGCACCAACGCCGCGATGGCCATTAACTCCAGGCGATACGCCGGATACGAAATCCCGGCGAACGTCACCGTTGCGTCGGTCGGCCGCGCCACGCTGCGCGAGCCCGGACCGAACGCCAGGACCGCCGCCTGCTGCAGGACGATGGCCAGCCCCCACGTCGCCAAGATGGTGTCGAGCGGGCGCGCGGCGAGGCGGCGGATCAGCAGCACCTCGACCAGCCAACCGACCGCGCCGACGGCGATCGGCGCCAGCACGACGGCAAGCCAGAACGGGACGCCCCACCCCACCGCCAGCACGACCGTGTAGGCGCCGAGCATGAACAGCTCGCCGTGCGCCAGGTTGATGACTCCCATCAGGCCGAAGATCACCACCAGGCCCAGGGCAACGAGGGCAAGCACCAGCACGAATGACAGTGCATCGAGCAGCAGCGGCGCCCAGGTGAGGAACGCGCCCATCTCTAAAGCCCGAGGTAGCGCTGGATGAGCGGGGATTGCGGCGATAGATCGCGTCCCGCCGCACCGCCGGCGATCACGCCGTCGACCAGAAACGCGGTGATGGCGGCGACACGGCGCACCAGAGCGAGGTTCTGCTCGACCAGGAAGACGGTGACGCGCTTGTCGGCGACGATGCGCAGCAACACGTCGCCGATCGCCGTCACGCGTGACGGCTGCAATCCTTCCGACGGCTCATCGAGGATCAGCAGGCTGGGCTCGGCGACGAGCGCCCGCGCCAGGGCCAGCATCTGCTGCTCGCCGCCCGACAGCGTGCCCGCGCGACGGCCGCGCAGCTCCGCCAACATCGGAAACCATTCGAAGATGTGCGGCGGAATGCGCCCGCCGCGTGCCGAGAGGCCGAGATCGAGATTCTCCTGCACCGTGAAGCGGGCGAAGATGCTGCGTCCCTGCGGCACGTAGGCGAGGCCGCGGCGCGCCAGCCGGTGCGGCGCCATGTGGCTGATGCTGTCGTTGTCGAGGGTGATGGTGCCGGACGTCATCGGCAGCAGGCCTATCAGCACGCGGCACAGCGTCGTCTTGCCCATGCCGTTGCGCCCGAGCAGTGCTGTGACGGTGCCGTGCGCGATGTCGAGGTTGACGCCGTTGAGGACCATGCTCTGGCCGTAGCCGGCGCGCAGATCACGGATTTCGAGCATCAGGCGGCAGTGCCGAAGTAGAGACTGCGCACCTGCTCATCGGCGCGCACGTTGGCGAGCGAGCCGGACCGCAAGATGCGCCCCTTCGCCATCACCGTGACCGCGCAGTCAAGGCGTTCAAGAAATCCGACGTCGTGTTCAATCACCAACACCGCGACGTCGCCGCTGGAGGCAATGGCGCGGATCAGGTCGACGGTGGCGTCGGTCTCGCGCACCGTCATGCCGGCGGTCGGTTCATCGAGCAGCAGGAGTCGTGGCGCCGCGGCCAGCACCATGCCGATCTCCAGCCATTGGCGCTCGCCGTGCGACAGCACGCCGGCGAGCACCGAACGTCGCCCGGACAGGCCAAGCCGCCCGAGCAGCGCGTCGGTGCTGACCGCTGCACGCTTGGTGCGCGCGGCGACCCGCAGGTTGTCGTCAACCGACAGGTCGTCGAACACCGCGGCGACCTGGAACTTGCGCCTGAGGCCGAGCCGCGCGATGCGGTGCGGCGGCAGGCCGGTGATGTCGCGGTCGTTAAACAGGATGTGCCCCGCCGTCGGGCGCAGGGTGCCGCTGATCAGGTTGAAAAGCGTCGATTTGCCGCAACCGTTGGGACCGATCAAAGCGCGCAGCTCGCCCCGCTCCAAACGCAGGTCAACGCCGTCTACGGCCCGCACACCGCCGAACCATCGACGCACGTCAGTGAGTTGGAGAAGCGCCATGGACGTCGCGTGGCCTCGGCTGGACCGATTGGCTCGGTAGGCTATATTTCGCGGCACCGCAGCGCCGGGGAACCCCGAGACTAGCGCCGGACACCCCCGACAACGACCAGGAAAACCCATGGCAAGCTCTCTGAACATTTTCCGGGCGACCCGGCGGAAATTCCTCATTGGCGCCGGTGCGGCCGGCATCGTCGCGGCCGCCGCACCGTTTGGCTTTCCGGCCATCGCCCAGACGCGGCCGATCCCGGTCGGCGCCGTGCTGCCGTTCTCCGGCGGTCTCGAGCTGTTCGGCGAGCAGGCGCGCTTCGGCCTTGAACTCGCGCGCGCCGAGATCAACGCTGCCGGCGGCATTCTCGGCCGCCCCGTCGAGATGCTCTATCGCGACAGCAAGACCGATCCCAAGACCGCCGCCGAGCGCGCGCGCGAGTTGATCCAACGCGACGATGCGATCGCCATCGCCGGCGAGATCCTGTCGTCGTCGCGCGAAGCGATGGCCCCGATCATGGAAGGCCTGAAGACGCCGCTGCTGTACGCCACCAACTACGAGGGCGCCACCGACCAGGGCGGCGGATGTGGCCGCTACCTGTTCTTCTTCAACACGGTGCCGAACCAGGACACCGCGCCGCTGATCCCGTGGCTGACGGCCAGCAACAAGGGCAGCCGCTACTACATGTTCGGCCAGAACTACGTATGGCCGCGCAGCATGTTCAAGGCCGCCAAGCCGATGATCGCTGCGGCCAAGGGCACCGTCGTCGCCGAGGAGTACACCCCCGGCGACGAGAAGGACTTCGTCCCTGTCATCCGCAAGATCGCCGATTCGGGCGCCGAGATTCTCCTGTTCGCCCTGCCCGGTGCACCCGGCATCACCTTCATCAAGCAGGCGGAAGAGTTCGGCCTGCTGAAGCGGGTCACCGTGGCGTTCCTCGGTTTCAGCGAGACGTACCTGGGCGCCTTCGGCGAAGGCAAAGGCGAGAACATGGTCGCCGGCGTGCCGTTCGTCGCCAGCGACCCGGAGCCCGGCGTGCGCGACTTCGTCGCCCGCGTGCGCGCCATGCATGGTGCCAACACCGGCGTCTCGCACTACGTGTTCTCGCACTACAACGCCCTGATGGCGCTGAAGGGTGGCCTGGAGAAATCACGCGAGATCAGCCGCGAAGCGGCGGTCAACGGCATGGCTGGCTTGACCTTGGCCACCGCCACCGGAAACGTCCAAATCGCCGCCGGCGACCACCACGTCGCCATGCAGATGTACATCGCCCGCACCGAAGCCGGTCAATTGCGCGTGGTCGAGAAACTGGGCGTCATCGCACCCCAGTCCGGCTGCCGCGTCTAGGCGCCGAATCTGGCCGATTTCCAAGGGATTGCGGGCGGCCGAGGGCCGTACGGCGCAACCCTGCGCGAAGCCCTTGCATCCGGCCCTCGCTGCCTGTTTGATCCCCGCTCCAAGGAGGAGCCGCGCGGGTCATGAGGTCGTCTGACGGATTTTTCTACGAGGGCGAGGTCTTCTATCCGTTCCAGGACATGCTGTTCAACGCGCTGTTGAGCTTCACGTTCATGTTCCTGGTCGCGTTCATGCTGATCAATCCGGTCGCACAGGACGCCAAGATCGACCCCAAAGCTGAGTTCCTCATCTCTGTGACGTGGCCGGACAACCATCCGGACGACATAGACCTGTACGTCCAGGATCCGCAGGGCGGCATGGTTTGGTACAAGGGCCGCGAGGCCGGCCTGATGCACCTGGACCGCGACGACCGCGGTAATTTCCGCGACACCATCACGGTGGACGGCGTGAAGATTCAGAATCCGCTGAACCAGGAAACCGTGTCGATGCGTGGCTATATGCAGGGCGAATACACGGTCAACGTGCACCAGTACCTGGCCACCAACCTGATCGACCGCGTGCCGGTTTCGGTGAAGGTCGAGAAGCTGAACCCGGTCGTGACGCTGGTCTATTACGCGACGCTGGAGATGCACGACCAGATCGAAGAGACCGTCGCGCGCTTCACCCTCGACGGCAACGGCGCCGTGGTCGGCATGAACTTCGATCCCAAGCCGCTCGCCCGCCGCTAGACGGCAGAGACCAAACAAAAAGGGCCGCCCCGAGGGGCGGCCCTTTTTTGTTCTTGGCGAAAGCGCCGATCAGGCGCCAAAGGTGCGGTGGCTGCCGTCCGGATAGGTCACGTAGGCGACAGCGTTGCCGTGACGGCGCAGGATGCGGTCGGTCTCGCTGGCCGGCGACACGTAGACCGAGGTCGACAGCGCGTCGGCATGGGTCGCCCGCGGCGTGACGATCGAGACGCCGATGTGATGCGTGGCGCTGCGGCCGGTGCGCGGGTCGAACAGGTGGTGGAAGAGGCCTTCCTTGTCGAACACCGTGCCGTAGCCGCCCGACGTCGCCACCGAGTTGTTGGCGAGGTCGATATTGCGCTCGATGCGCTTCTGATTCTTCGGATCCTTGAGGCCAATGACCCACGGCCGGCCCTCGGGGTGCTGGCCGAGCGCCCGCGCCTCGCCGAGGTTGACCAGCACGTTGGTGATGCCGGCCTCGCGCAGCAGGTCCGACGCCTTGTCGGTGATGTAGCCCTGGGCGATGCCATCGAGGGTCACGCCCATGCCCTTGCGATCAAGAGTCGCGAACAGCGGGTTGACGTCGATGCGGCGGTAGTCGACCAGCGCCAAGGCCGCCTTGACGTCGGCCGCGGCGGGACCGGCCTCGTCGCCCGGGTTGCGCTTGAAGTGGTCCGAATAGAGCGTCCACAGCGGTTGCACGGTGACGTCGAACGCGCCGTCGCTCATCTCGCCGAAGCGCTTGGCCTCGGTCAGGAGGTAGATCATGTCGGCGGACGGACGCGTCAGTCGGCCGGCCCGGTTGAGACGGCTGAGCTCGCTGTCGGCGCGCTGGAGGCTGAAGATCGCCTCAAGGCGGCGCACTTCTGCGACGGCCATGGCAATGATGCGGTCGGCGGCTTCGCGCGAGGTGTGCGCCAGCGTGATGGTCGACTCGGCGCCCAGCGCCGTGCCTTCCCATGTGAACAGTTGCGCATCGGCATGCGCCCGGCCCGGCAGCCCGCCCGCGACCGCAAGCCCCGCGGCGGCGCCAAAGATTTCCAGTACGCGGCGCCGGCTCGGCGTGCCCGCGCTACTGCGCCTGACATTGGTACCCATAAGACCCCTCCCCGGCGCGGTCCCTACCTGTCCGCGCCGCAATCTTGTACCACACTCGCGGCAACGTGGGACGGCCGCCGGCAACGCCGGCCTGCACAACAATATATAGGTTTTTCCGCTAGTTAGAACGGCCGATGCGCTGGATCATGCCGCGCTGCGGGTCGTAGCCGACCGCCGCGAGCACGAAGCACGCCAAGGTCACGCCGATCACCACCGCGAACGAGACGGCGTTGAACTGGCCGTAGATCGCATAGCGGATCAATTCGGTGACGTGGGTGAACGGGTTGATCTGCGAACCCCAGAACACGACGTCGGCGCCGACCTCGCGCAGCTTCCACAGCGGGTAGAGCGCGGGCGAGATGAAGAACATCGGAAAGATCACGAAGTTCATCGCGCCGGCGAAGTTCTCCAGCTGGCGAATGTAGACCGACAACAGCAGGCCGACCGCGGAGAGCATCATGCCGCCGAGGAACAGCGGCCCCAGCACATAGAACCATCCCGACCACGGCAGGGCCGCCGTCAGGCGCGGAAAGATGAAGGTGAACCCGTAGGTGATGAGCAGGAAAATGTAGGCCTGCAGCACCGACAGGAACGTCGCGCCCAGCAGCTTGAATAGCAGCAGCGACCAACGCGGCAGCGGCGCCGTTAGCAGTAGCCGCATCATGCCCATCTCACGGTCGTAGACCATCGAGAGCGACGACTGCATGCCGTAGAACAGCAGCACGATGCCGAGCAAGCCCGGCATGATGTACTCCTGATACGTCACATAGGTCTGGTACGGCGGCGTGATCGAAATGCCGAGCAGGCTCCCGATACCGGCGGCGAACACGATCAACCACAACACCGGACGCACCAGCGCCGACGCCCAGCGGCCGCGCTGACGAATGAACTTGCCGACCTCGCGCTGGCTGATGGCTTTCAGCGCCAGTAGCCAGTGCACCGCGGTCGAGGACTTCTGCGCCGGGCGCGCAGTCGGCAGGACGTCGGTCGTCGCCTGGGCCGTCATCGGATTCTCTAGAACCTGCAGGTGGTCTCGGGGCGATCGACGCCGAGTGTATCGAGGTCGTTGGTCGCGTGCTCGAACTTCTCCAACGGCGCCCGCGCAATCACCGCATTGGGCATGGTCAGAAACACGTTCATGCGCAACTGGTGGTCCCACGAGCGGAAATCGAGCCGGCTGCCCATGTATCCGTCGAAGCGCAGCTGGTCGCTGAGCACGTATTCCCGGATTTGGCGGTAGTCGAGGGACTTCACCCGCGTCTGGGCCAGCGTCAGCGCGCGCACCGCCGCCCATGCCGACCAATCGGGCCCGTACATGAAACGGCTGTTGGCAACATGGAACCGGCTGGACAGCTGCGGCGCGCCTTGGCGCTCCCAGGTCCAGTGCCACGCTTCCGGCGTCAGGCCGGCGGCGCCGACGACGGGGCGGGCGCGCACCGTCTGGTAGGGGAACGTGCGCGCGAACTCGCCGTCGGTGTCGGCGATGAATACGACGTCGTAGTCACGGTTGCCACCGGTCAGCAGGCGCGTGTTGTTCTGTTCGCGCTGGCGCGGATCGTTGGAGGCGATGAAGTTGCGCTCCTCCACCAGCCGCGCGCCGTTGCGGCGAATTGAACGCTTCAGTGCGTCGGCGACCTTTTTGTCTTCTTCGAGCGGGCCGGTGAGCAGCAGGATGTTCACCCATCCCTGGAACACCAGGTACTGCGTCACGGCGTCCGTCATCATGTTGTAGCTTGGCGCGGTGTGCGCCAAGTTGGCGGCGCACAATGGCCCGCGCAGACGGTCGTCTTCGTTCGAGACGTTGATGAGGAACACGTCCTGCCCGCGCACGCTCTGCGACACGGCGCGGATGACGTCGGTGCTGGCGTCGATCAGGAAGAAGTTCACGCCCTGCTCGGCGCGCGTCTTTTCAACCCATGCGGTGAGGTCCGCCGCGTCGATGCCGGAATGGCGGACCATCTCGAAGGTTTGTCCGCTGAAGCGGCCGGTCTGGTTCGACTCGTCGATGCCCAGCACCGCGCCCGGCATCGGCCGGTAGCGCGGCACTGCCGGAATGCCCACCCGCGTGCGATCGGCCAGCGTCATCTGATAGACGAATTCGCGCTCGTAACGCGGATCATCCTCGATATCGAGGTAGCCGATCTTGAATAGCGTTGTCGGCGCCGCAGCTGGAGCCGGAGCGGCCGGAGCCGCGGGCGCCGCCGCCTGGCCCCAGGCACCAGCGGCACCCAGTGCCAGCAGCAAGGCTGCGGCCGCGGCGGTGACGAAACGAGTCATGACGCGCTCCTCCTGCGACAGCCTTAGTTGCC
Organism: Rhizobium sp. Q54; assembly: GCA_945889645.1. Classification (GTDB taxonomy): domain Bacteria; phylum Pseudomonadota; class Alphaproteobacteria; order UBA2966; family CAIVPW01; genus CAIVPW01. The sequence continues at coordinate 15,679 of CAMDCA010000015.1, read as the reverse complement.
GACGGGTGCCCAGCCGATACGATCGTTGACGAGCGGCGTATATGGCACCCGCCCGGTCGGAACCGACTTGAGAACGCGCTTCGACGCGATATCGACGATCGACATATCGTCGGACAGGCAATTGGCGACGAACGCGGTCTTCTCGTCGGACGTGAACGTGATGCCCCACGGGCGCGAGCCGACCAGGATGTAGTTCTCGATCTTGCGCGTCGCGGCGTCGACGACAGCGACGTGATTGGCACGGCCGAGCGTAACCCACACCTTCTTGCCGTCAGCGGTCATCTCAAGCCCCACCGGCGTCACGTCAACCTGACGGAAGCCGGGCGGCAGGAAGTTGATGACGTCCTTGACCTTGTAGGTGGCGATATCGACGATATAGACCTCGCCAGACAACTCGCAGGTGATCCAAAGTTCCTTCTGGTCCGGCGTCACGCGCATGCGGCGCGGTCGTGTGCCGACGACGACGTTGTCGAGAATGACGCCCTTAGCGACGTCAACCTTGTGGATCATGTCGGCGACTTCCGACGTCAGGTAGACGGTCTTGCCGTCCGGCGTCACCAGCACGCCCTCAGGTTCGGCTCCGGACGGGACTTCGTGCAGCAGCACCTTGTCCTCAATGCTGATGATCCACATCGAGGAGTCTTCCTCGTTGGCGATGAACATCGTCTTTTCGTCGGGGCTGATGGTCAAAACCTCGGGCGACGGACCGGTCGGGATCGAGTCGACAACCGCCTCCTTGGCGACGTCGATCACGTCCACCACGTCCTCATCACCGCACGCCACGTACAGCAGCGTGTGGGCCGGGTTGAACACCATGCCGCGCGGACGGCGCGAGGTCTTGATGCGCTTGACGACGTTGAAGCTGGTGCCATCAAGCACCGCCAGTTCATGGGACTTTTCGTGGCTGACGTAGACACGGCCAGTGCCGACGGCCTTCGCCGGATGCGCGCCGAACGGTGCCGATGCCAGGGCCGCACCAGCGGCGCTGGCTTGCAGCAAACCGCGGCGGCTCGGAGTCCAAAGCGAACTGGTCACGGATGATTCTCCTCCCAGAGAATTGACGCGAGCGAAGCGCGTCAGCGAACGATGAACTTGCCTTTCAGGCCGCGCGATTCTTGTCCCTTGATCCACCAGTCGTAGTCGCCCGGCTGGATCGGAATGAAGAAGATCAGCACTTCGGCGTCCTCGTCGATTTCGACGGTGTAGATGCCGAACGGGAACACTTCGTTCTCGCCGAACTTAATGTAATTCAAATACGAGTAGCGCCACAGGTCCGGCGCCATCAACTGCATCTCCTCGCCGGGGGCGTCGTTGCGGATGGTCCACCGCACGTACTTTCCGGTTTCAAGTTGGTAGATGGTGTCGGAAGGCTTGAGGTCGCGATCGACTGTCAGCTTGATGTCCACCGGCCGCGCCGCCAAGTTTCCGGCGGCGGTGGCTGGTGTCACCCACCACATAAGGCCCGCCGCCAACGCAGCGGCGGCAATCAGTGCGTTCTTCTTCACGATCCATCTCCCCAGATTGTAATAGGAAAGCGTTGAGTCAGAAAACGAGGTGGGGGTTGGCGTGGTGGCCATACGCAGCCACCACGACAACCCCTACCGGTTTCGCGATTTCCCTACCGGACGCTACTTGACGGTGATGGTTCCCGTCATGGTCGCTTCCTGACCGGTCACCCAGAACTTGAACGAGCCGATCCGGTTCGGGACCAGGTTGACGCGGATCGTGCCCGCATCGTCGAACTCGAGGAAGTCGATGTGACGCGTCTTGATCTCCTTACCGTCGACGGCGATCTGGAAGATGTAGGAGTTGGAGAACAGGTCCGGCGCACGGAACTGGTACTCGCCACCGGCGACCTTGGTGATGTCGAGGTTGTAGGCCTTGCCGGTTTCCATCTCGATTGCGGTGGTGCTGAACTTGTTGGCGGCCATGTCGATCTTGATGACGGTGGCGCCGGTGGTCAGGTTGCCGGCGGCAGTGGCCGGCCCAACGAGACCAAGTGCCAGCAATCCGGCGGCGATGATGGAACGTGAGAACTTCATGTGTGTGCCTCCCTCAATATCGGCGCATGTGCGCTTCTAGGACTGGAATTTCCGGGTCCCCGCGACCGGAGCCCCAGCCGATTGGCTATTCCGATGACTCCCATTGGCAAAGCCTATGCCAGAACCCGGAGCCTGCCAAACTGGCAGGAATCCGGCCGTTTTCCGCTGCCGAGGACCACTAGTTGGTCACGCTCGGGGCCATGGTGGCTGTCATTAGCCACCACCTTGGGATGGCGGCTCCGCCGAAGGACTGAAACGAAAAAGGCAGCCCCATAGCCTGGGGCTGCCTTTCTCTTGGAAGTGCCGTGCGATTTGCATCGGGAACGACCATCCGGCCAAGGCCGGCGCCGCCACCCGCTCTAGGGAGGAGGGCACTCGGGCTCCCTTGTCGCAAAGCGCGTGCCACCGGGACGCGTCTAGGCAAACGGCGCCGCGGCGCACCGGTACCGTCGTCGGCCGTGCGTTGCTTGGTCGCGTCCGCGACCAGTTGGTTCCGCCGTCAGAAGCCGCGCGTGTAGTCGGCGGGGCGAATCCCGTACTTCTCCATGCGGTAGCGCAGCGCCATGCGCGTGATACCGAGCCGGCGCGCCGCCTCGGACGTGTTGCCGCCGGTCTCCTGTAGCGCCGTCTCGATCAGCGAACGCTCCGCCCCCGCCAGCGTGTTGACGCCGCTTTCCGGCGGCGGGGTCGATCGGCGCGCCGACAGCCCCGGCGCAGTCACCGCGCTCAGATCGAGACTGTCGGCGGTGATGCCGTCTTCGCCCGACAACAGGGCGCTGCGTTCGATGACGTTCTTGAGCTCGCGCACGTTGCCCGGCCACGGGTACGCTTTGAGGGCCGCCACCGCATCGTCGTGCAGTTCCGGGATCGGCCGCCCGTAGGAGCGCGAAGTGCCTTCGAGGAAGTGGCGCGCCAGTTGCGGAATGTCTTCGCGGCACGACCGCAGCGGCGGCAGCGTGATGGTCAGGACGTTGAGGCGATAGAACAGGTCGTCGCGAAACTCGCCGCGCGCCACCATTTGGCTGAGGTCGCGGTTGGTGGCGGCAATGAACCGCGCGGTCACCGGGACCTCGCGGGTGCTGCCGACCCGGCGCAGGACGCGCCGCTCCAGGACATTCAGAAGCTTGGCCTGCAGCTCCGAAGGCAGCTCGCCGATTTCGTCGAGGAATACGGTGCCGTCCTCGGCCGCCTCGATCAGTCCGGCGCGCGACAAGTGGGCGCTGGTGAACGCGCCGCGCACGTGGCCGAACAACTCGGCCTCCATGATGTCCTTGGGCAGCGACGCGCAGTCGACATGCACAAACGGGCGGTCGGAACGCGGCGACAGGCGGTGCAGCAGGCGCGCGGTGACGTCCTTGCCGGTGCCGGTTTCGCCCAGGATCAAGGCCGTCGGCGGGTTCTCACCGGTGACGGCGGCGATGGTCTGGATCTGCTTGCGTGCCTCGCGCAGCGGCGCGGACGTGCCGATCAGCGCGCCGGTGTCGGCGCTGCGGCTTTCGCGCGTGCGCGAATAGTCGAGATGCGAGCGCAGCCGCGCCGAGCGCATCACCTTGTCGAGGGTGACGAGGAGTTCGTCGAGATCGACCGGCTTTTTCAGGTAATCGGCGGCGCCAAGCTTCATCGCCTTCACAGCCTGGCCGATGTCGCCATAGGCGGTGACGACGATGACGGTCGGCATGGCCTCGCCTGCCTCGCCAAATCCGGTGAGCAAATCGAAGCCCTCGCCGTCCGGCAACCGCATGTCGAGGATGACCAGGTCGGGCGGTACGGCCGCAGCGCCCAGGACCTTGCGCGCCTCGGCCAGCGTGCCGGCAAGGGAAACGTGGTGTCCCGCGCGCTGCAGGCAGGTCGCCACGGCGCGGGCGAACATGGTCTCGTCCTCGACCACCAGAATACGCCACGACGGGCCGGTGTGCGGGGCGCTGGAGTCGTCAACCTTGCGTGCTGCTTCGCTCATGCGGTCCTAGGCTGCGGTGCGCGCGCCTTCGGCGGCCGGCAGGGTCACGATCACTTCGGTGCCCCCACCCTCGCGGGCGGCGAACTCAAGCATGCCCTGATGCAAGCCGCAAACCTTGAATGCGAACGGGATCCCAAGGCCGCTGCCGTAGCTCTTGGTTGTCGGACCCGGGTTGAGATCGCCGGGCGTCGGGCGGAACGGCATGCCGGTGCCGCGATCGGCGATGACCAGCTGCACCGAGGGACCGCTGCGACGGACGGTCAGCGCGATCGGCGCGCCGTCCGGCGAAGCGTCGATGGCGTTGACCAGCAGGCCGTACACCGCCTGTTCCATCAGGTGAACGTCGAGGAAGGCGAGAACGGCGAGATCCCATCCCTCGCGATGCACGGGGATATGCTTGGCCTCAAACCGCGGCGCCAGCATCGTCACGGCCTGCTCGGCGACATCGGCGACCCGCACGTCTACCCGCGTCAGGCGCAGCGGGTTGAGATACGACAGCAGCGCGCTCAGCCACCGCTCAAGGCGATCGACGGTGTAGCGGATGTCGCGCAGGCCTTGGCTGACTTCGGGCGGCGTCGTGCCGCCTTCGTGCACTTGGGCGACGGCGCGAATGCTGGCGAGCGGATTGCGGATGTTGTGCGCCACCACTGGCACCAGGGCACCGAGCGCTGCCTGGCGCTCCGACGCCATCTGCGCCTCGCGGCTTTGTGCCAGATCGCGGGCCATGCTGTTGACCGCGCGCTCTAACGTCACCAGCTCGGCCGAGCCTACTTCCGGCACCATGTAGTCGAGGCGGCCGCGGGCATATTCCTCCAGGCCGCGCAGCAGGCCGGCAAGCGGCCGGACGAACGCGCGCTGCAGAATTCCGCGCGACGTCAGCAGCAGCAGCGCCGCAAGAACGATCGGGATGGCGAGCACGATGCCAACGTTGCGGTTGAGGTCCAAAACACGCGCTTGCTCGGCCGCCTGGGTGATTCGCAGCAGCCCGTCGGTGGCGTTCAGCACGCGCTCGTAGTCGCCGACCCACGACATCTGCAGGTCGCCGGTGACGAACACCGCCAGCTGGTCGGCTTGGCGAATGGCGCGCGTAGGCGACGACATGATGCGATCGGCGCGGCCGCGCACTTCCTGGTAGGAGCCGCGCAGTTCGTCTACCGCGGCCTGCTCGACACTTTCCTCGGCCACAATATCCATACGCAGGAAGGTGCGTTGGATGCGCTGGCCGATGGACAGGTACTCGGTGACCGCCGTCGGCTCACCGAGGAACACGTGGTCGAACACTTCCGACATCTGACGATAGACGTCGGCGCGCGCCTCCTGCACCAGCGTCATCAAGGAGTTGAGGCGCAGCGACTCTTCCGCCGCCTCCTGCCGCAGGCTGAGGCCGAGCCAGCCCATCGCGCCCGTCACTGCGATCAGCAGCAAGAACGCCAAATCGTGGGCGAGTAGCAGCCCTCTGAGCGAGTAGATCCGGATCACCGGGCCCTCCGGCCCCGCTTGGGGACTGCGGGATGCGCCCCGTATTAGCCCTCAGCCAAGGCCCGCCCCGCAAGGGGGAAAGCCGCGCGCCGCTGCTGCCCGCCTCAGGCCGCTTCGGTCGTCTGGCCGCCGCCAGTCAGCTTGAGGAACGCCTCGGACAGGGTCTTGGTCCCAACGTCGCGCCGCAGGTCGGCCGAGGTGCCGGACGTCAGCACCTTGCCGTTCCGCATGACGACGACCCGGTCGGATTCCTCCGCCTCGTCCACCAGGTGCGTGGCCCACAGGACCGCGATCCTGCGCTCGCGCTTGAGGTTCAGCACGTGGGTGAGAATCTCGCGCCGGCTGCGTGGGTCGAGGCCGACAGTGGGCTCGTCCATCAGCAGGATGGTGGGCTCGTGCAACAACGCGCGGGCGAGCTCAACGCGACGCTTGTTTCCGCCCGATAGGTTGCGCACCGGATCGTGCTGGCGCTCGGTCAGGCCGACGGCGGCAAGCTCGGACGCGATGCGTTCCTTGGCGACGCGCGGCAGAATGCCGTGCAGGTCGGTATGAAACCTAAGGTTGGCGAGGACCGACAGCTCCTGATCGAGGGTCGGCGCCTGGAACACGATGCCGAGGCTGGATAGCGCCGGCACGGCATTCTTGCGGATGTCGAACCCGGCCACCTCGATCGCCCCGCCGTCCGGCGTGAACAGACCCGACAGCAGCTGGAACAGGGTCGACTTGCCGGCGCCGTTGGGGCCGAGCAGGGCGACGAATTCGCCGCGCCGCACTGTGATGGTGACGCCGTCGAGCGCTTTGTTGGGGCCGTAGCTCTTCACCACGTCGGTGACGGAAAGAGCGATGTCGGAGCGGCCGGTCGCACTATCCATTTATGCCGCTCCCAATGCCGCCGGACGAACGGCCTCGCCGTCTTGCAAGCGCGACTTCTCCAGGCCGGCGAGCAGCGCCGGGTATTGGGCGAGCAGCTGCGCGCGGAACGCTTCGCTCTCCGCCGACTCGGGCACCCGCGGCCGATCGAGCGGCACCGGCACGTCGAGCACGACGCGGCCGGGACTTGCCGACATGAACAGCAGGCGGTCACTGAGCTGGATCGCTTCGCGCAGGTCATGGGTGACGAACACGATGGTCGCACCGCGAGCGCGCCACTGATCGAGCAGGATGCCGCGCAGCTTGTCGGCCACCGGCGTGTCGAGCGAAATGAACGGCTCGTCGAGCAGCAGCAGCGGCGGTTCGTTGACGAACGCCCGCGCCAGCGCGACGCGGCGCTGCATGCCGCCGGACAGGCGATTCGGATAGGAGTCGATGAACTCGGCCAGGCCGACCTGCTCCAGCAGCTTCTGCGGCATGCCCTGGCCGACGGCGCGGTGGGTGGCGACGAGCTCGACGTTCTGCCGCACGGTCAGCCACGGCATCAGGCGCGGGCTCTGGAACATGTAGCCGAGGCGCGGGCCCATGCCCGGTGCTTGGCCGGCAATGCGGACCTCGCCGTCGAACTTGGGGTCGAGGCCGGAGACGATCTGCAGGAACGTCGTCTTGCCGGAACCGGACGGGCCGATGATGCAGACGAACTGCCCGCGCGGGACCGCGAACTTCATGTCCGCGATGGCGACGAACTCGCCGCCGTTGGACGAGACGAAGTTCTTCCGCCGGATGTCGACGTCGAGAACGTTCACGAGCGTATTCCCGTCACAAGCGCCACAGCGTGGCCCGGCGCTCCAGCGGCCGTGTGACCAGCGCCTCGATGACCATGACAACGGCGATGAAGCCCACCGCATAGGCGAGCAGGCGGTCAACGTTGCCCAATTGGAAGTGCAGCTGCAGCACGAAGCCGACGCCGTTCGAGAACCCGAACAGCTCGAACACCAGCACAATCTTCCACACCAGCGCGAGGCCTGTACGCCACGACGCCATGAAGTACGGGTAAAGCTGCGGCAAGAACACCTTGCGCATCATCTGCATGGTCGAGAGGCGGAACGCGCGCCCGACCTGGATGAGCTCGGGCTCGATGGCGGAGGCGCCCTCGCGCATGGTCACGGCGACCAGCGGGATCTTGTTGATGGCGACGGCGAGGATCAGCGCCCAAGTATTGAGGCCGAGGTAGATGTAACAAAGGATGGCCGTTACCAGTGCGGGCATGTTGAGCCCCAGCACGATCCAGCTGTCGAACAGCCAGTTCAGCATCGGCTTGCGCCCCAGCATGATTCCGACGACCGAACCCAGGATCATGGCGACTACGAAAGCGATGGTGGCGCGGATCAAGGTAACGCCGATGTGGTACGGCAGTTCGCCGATCTGCACGCTCAGGCCGGTGACCTCGATCATGGTCGCGGCGCGGATCACGTCGCCGACAGTGCGCTTGACCGGAACGGTGTAGGAGCCGGGGGTCTGTTGCACCGGTCGCGCCATCGCCCAGCCTGCTTTGGCGACGGCGATCGGCGTCGGATAGAAATGGCTGTCGGCGCGCATCGCGGAGACGTGCCAAAGCGTCAGCAGGAGCAGCAACGAGAAGAGCCGCACCCCCCAGCCAGGGAATGAGGCGCGGGAAGGAACCAGGGACCGCACGCGGCCCCTGGCACCAACTTCAGCAGTCATGTGTGGCTGACTCTACGCGTACATCACCGCAACTCGTTAGAACGTGAAGCCCGCCCAGAACGTGCCCGGCGAGATGGTGGGCGACTTGCCAACCAGGTCTTCGCCGCCCAGCTTGGCCAGGATCGCGAACGCCGCCGCAGCCGCCTTGCGGTCGTCTTCGGAGTAGGTCGTTACGATGCCGCGGCGATACTGGTCGCGCAGCGCGAGGAACAGATTGTTGTCGGCGCCGACGCCCATGGCCTCCTTGAGGCCGTTCCAGGCGGCGTCGTCCTTCAACAGGATCTGCTTGGTGGCCTGGCTGGCCGTGAGGAAGCCGTTGATGGCGGCCACGTTGGCGGGGGCCTTGGCCCATGCCTCGTGGAACACCCAGCCGATCATCGGCAGCTTACGTTCGACGCCGAGGTCCTTCAGGATGTCCTCGGTGCCGATGAGCTGCTTGTAGTCCGGGTTGGCGAGCAAGCGCGCGTTCCAGTTCCACAGGTTCATCGCCGCCTGGGCATCGCCCTTGGTCAGCGTTTCGTTGGCGAGCGGCGAAGCAGCGAACTTCACTTCCTTCGCCACCGCGGTCACGTCCTTGCCGAGCTTGGACTGGGTCCAGGCGCGCAGCAGGATGTAGCTCTTGTCGAGCGCGTTCGGCGACACGACGATCGTCTTGCCGGCGAGGTCGGCTACTGTGTTGATGCCGCTGTCCTTCTTGACGATGACGCCGCCGACCGTGGCGGAATGGGGGACCCAGGTGTAGTCGAGGCCCTGCGCGCGCTGCGCCGAGACGACGATGAAATCCTTGGCGATGACTTCGACCTGGTTGCCGTTGATGGCAATGTCGGCCGCGTCGCCGGTGGCGTAATCGCCGATCACCAGCTCAAAGCCGTTGGCCTTGTCGAGGCCGCGCGCGGCCATCGTCAACAGCTCCCACTTCACGGTGCCCGAGGCCATTACGCCGACGCGCACCTTCGGCAGCGCTGCCTGTGCAAGCGCGCTGCTGCTCATCAGCCCAATCGCCATCACGGCGCCGGCCGACACAATCGCCTTCCGCACAAAAGCCCTTCTCAACATCGTCATCTTGGTCTCCCTAAATTCGTTCTTTGAGGGCATTCCATGCGGGGTAAGCGCCTCTGCCAGAGTCCGGAAGACAACATACCATCCCGCCCTGCTGCCCACTATTGCTGCACCGCGGAAAGAGCCACTTTTCCCGCACAAAAAGCCGGTGAGGCGGCAGCGTCCGCGAAGGGTCCGGGCAGGACGTTCCCCGCCGTCCCGCTTTACCTCGCTGCCGGGGGGCGAAGTATCAACCTATGGCAGCCATTGGCGTGCGGCGTAGGGCAAGGGCCACGGTCCGCGAGGCGCGGAATTCTGCGAAAATTTGGCCGGCCGCAACGCCCGCACCGGCGCAAAACGAAAGGGCCGCCGGTTCCCGGCGGCCCTTTGTTTCGTCAGACGATCGGATGTGGTTAGCCCCACATGCCGAGGGTCTTGTACTTCACGCCCTGCAGGACCTTCTCGGATTCCTTGTAGCCAAGGAACTCTTCGATGAGGGTCGCGTACACCCGACGGAAGTCGGTCGTGTACTGCAGGTTGTCGTCGAGCACGAGGTTGGTGAGGGACATCTTCTCGCCGTAGAAGCCGCCCTTCACGCCGCCGCCCATGATGAAGGCGGTGTTGCCGGCGCCGTGGTCGGTGCCAAGCGAGGTGTTTTCCGGAACGCGACGGCCGAACTCGGAGTGGACGAGCATGGTCACGTCCTTGTCCTTACCGATGCGCTTCATCTCCTGGTAGAAGCCCCAGACTGCGTCGGAGTTGTACTGCACCATGCGGTCGTGCGGGCTCTGCTGGTTGACGTGGGTGTCGAACAAGCTGCCGCGCAGCGGCACGTAGTACAGGCGGGCCGGGAAGTCGCCCTCGATCAGCGCGGCGACGCGGTCGAGGTCGCGCAGGTTGAGGTCAGGGTTGCGGGTGCGGCCGTACTTGGTCCACGCCTCGCCGACGAGGGCCGAGGCCGACGTCGCGCTCTTGGTGATGTCGAGCAGGTACTTGTGGGTGTCGGAGACTGCGGCACCGGTGCCGAGCGCCTGAACGACCGGACGCTGCTGATAGTAGAAGTCGCGCGCGAAGGAGTTCGGGTCGATGAACACCACCGGCACGTGCTTGTCGGCGCGCACGGCCAGCGTCTGGCTGGTCGACACGTTGACGAGGAAGTTCTGCGAGCTGGCCGGATCGATGGCGTCGGCCGTGCGGCCGAACCAGCCGAACGGGTCACCCGAGTTCGGCGCGCCGGTGTGCCAGTACGAGATCGACGAGAAGTGCGAGAACGACGGCTGCTCGTAGCCAACGCCGTGGACGACGGCGAGCTGGCCCTCGTCCCACATCTTCTTCATACCGACCATGGACTTCTGCAGGCCGTGCATGTTGTCGCCCAGCTTAAGCGCGTCCTTCTCCTGGTACGCAAGGTTCGGGCGCTGCTTGTAGTAAGCGTCGTCGCCGTACGGGATGACGGTGTTGAGGCCGTCATAGCCGCCGAACCACTCGAACACGACCAGGATCTTGCCCGGGGTCGCGGCAATCGCATTGTTCATGCCGGCGAAGATCGGGGGCAACGGAGCCAGACCGGCGCCGAGGCTGAAACCGACGCCCGCCGCGCCCGCCTTCAGAGCTTGCCGGCGCGACACGCCGGCGTCGCCGCAGAGATGGTTGAAACGCATGGGAGTAGTCCTTTCCTAGCCTCTAGGGCCTAGTTGATCTGGTATTCCGGCGTGCTCATGATCATGTGCGTGACCATGCGCAGCGGAGTCTCGGAGTAGGTGCGGGCGCGAACCATGTCGGTGGTGCCGAGCTCTGTGTTGAGGAACGCCACCAGCGCATTGCGCATCTCTGCCGAAGCGGGGACGCGCAGGAACCGGCCGAGCATGTAGTCGACCGCTTCCGACGTTGTCTTGACGCCGGAGCCGACCACCATGTCGGTGATGTCGACGCGAGCCGCGCCGCGCGGGGTCGGGATCAGCTTGCGATAGGCGAGCTCCCACGCGTAGTACCCGGACACGCGCGTGTTGAAGAGTTCGTCACGCTCGCGCGCCACCATGTCGAACGCGCCCATCATGCCCGGGTCGGCAAGTGCCGTGGCCTGGGTGTAGTCGGCGCCCTTGCGCAGGCGGTCACCGATCTGTCCGTCCGTACCAGTGTTCGTGGTGAGGAGGTTCGGATCGCGGAAGCTGACGATGTTCGGGAACAGATAGTCCCGAGCGATGTTGCCACGCTCCATGACGATCGCCGGCGTGATCCACGACTTGCCCTGGGCCCAGCCGGCAACCGACGGAGGGTTCAGGAGGGTCTGGCCGAGTCCGGTCGTGGTCAAGGTGAAGTCCGGGATGCCGGGGATTTCCGGCGCGCCCAGCTGCTTCATCATCGTCACGACGTGCTCCACCGGGCCCTTGATGTGCGAGCCGTAGGACGCTGCCGAGTAGAAGTCCTTCGACATAAACAAGGTGAGGAGCAGCGGCTTCATTTCGTAGTTGTTGTCGCGCAGAATCTTGCCGAGTTGGGCCTTCTGCTCTGCCGAGATGTCGTCGCGGACGAAGTAGTTGTAGACCTTGCCGGCAATGTAGTTGGCGGTCACCGGCTGCTCGAAGATGATCTTGAGCACCTCAACGCCGTTGAAGTTGCCGGTTCGGCCGAGGAACGTCTTCACGCCATCGTCGTGCTTCTCTTTGTCGACGACGAAGTCGAGGTTGTCGAAGTTCCAGCCGGTGAAGGCGCGCGCGGCTTCGCGGACGTCCTTCTCGATGTAGTTGCCGACGCCCATGGTGAAGAGTTCCATCACCTCACGGGCGAAGTTCTCGTTGGCCGCGCCCTTAACGTTCACGCCGGCGTCGAGGAAGTAGAGCATCGCCGGGTTCTGGGCGACGTTGATGGCGAGCTGCGCGAAGTTGCCGGTGGCGTACTTCTCGAACATGTCGATCTGCTGAACCATCTTGCGATAGTCGCGGACCTTGCCCTCGGCGGTGGCGAAGTGGCCGTGCCAGAACAGCGCCATCTTCTCTTCGAGCGGATGCGTGGTGTCGAGCATGCGCTCGGCGAACCATTGACCGACGCGGCGCGACTCCAGGTCGGTGGCGCGCAGCCAGTAGAAGAAGCGGTCGGACGTCGGCTGAACGGCGCGGTTGCCGTCCGGCTTGTTCATCACGCCGATGTTGCCGCCATCCTTGAGCGCCTTGTCGGTGGCTGCCGGGCGGCTATCGGGGAAATAGGTCAGAGACGGATCCCAGAAGCCCGACTCGATGAACGGCGTCAGCTTCGGGTTGGGGATGGTCTCGTAGTAGACGAGCGAGCGAACGGCGCGTTCCGGCGTCATCGCTGCCAGGCGCGCGATCTCTTCCGGGGTGCCGCTGAAGCCAGCGCGCGAAAGCAGGTGCGCGGCGCGGTCGTAGTTCCAATCGGCGGCGGTGATGGGCGAGAGATCGCCCTTCCAGTTCGCCGGGCCCGGAGACCACGGTCCCGGGTTGGCGGAAAGGGCCGCACCGGTCATGGCCACAGCCACGGCCGCCCCCGCGAGTGCGGCTAGGCCGCGCAAGCGAATCGTCATGGATAAGTACCTCCCAAGAAAAAACCTGGGCGGAATGTGCGGTGGTCGCCCTGTGGCTGCACCCTATACCAGGCATAGGGGCTGGAACCGGCTACCAGAGCCGGTCTCCGGGACTCCGTCCGGTGCCCGCATTCCCCGCAGAAAGCCTGACTTCGCCTGTTTCACACTGTGATTACGGTAATTCCGGTGGGGGGCGCCATGCGCCGCTGGACCCGCGCCCGCAGCGGCGGGCAGATGCCAGGGTCGTGGTACGCGACCTGGCAATCAAGGCACTGCAGGCACTCGTTCATGTTGATGGCCCCCGACGGCGCGATGGCGCCGACCGGGCAGGCCGACTCGCAGATGCGGCACTCGGTGCCGCACTGGGGCCGCCGCCGCAGCCAGCGCAGCATGCGCAGTCGGCCGAATACCGCCAGCGCGCCGCCGAGCGGGCAGAGGAAGCGGCAGTAGAAGCGCTCGACGAACAACCCAATCAGCAACAGCGCACCCGCGTACAGGACGTAGGGCAGCTCGCGGTCGAAGCGGACGCTGATCGCGGTCTTGAACGGCTCGACCTCCGCTGCGCTGTCGGCGAAGTCCACGGCGAAGAACGTCAGGCCGATGATCGCCGCGGCGGCGAGGTACTTCACCACCCAGAGGCGCTCCTGCACCGCCACCGGCACGCGCAATTGCGGAATGCGCAGTGCCACGGCCGCCTTGTTGCTGAGTTCCTGCAGCGCGCCGAACGGGCACAGCCAGCCGCAATAGACGCCGCGGCCGAGGATCAACAACGATAGCGCGACGTACGCCGACAAGATCACCAGAATCGGATCGAGCAGGAACGTCGTCAGTGGCGTTCCGGTGACCGGCGCCTGCAGGTAGGCCAGCACGTTGACGATCGACAGCTGCCCCCCGGCGTACCAGCCGAGCCAGCCGAGGGTGAACGCCAGCACCGCGACGCGCGTCGCGGCGTAGAGGCGTGGCCGCCGAGTCAGTACGTTTTGCGACAGAAACACTGCCGTGACGACGACGAGTAACACCGCCAGCACGGCGATGTCGATGCGGTGCTCGGTCCACGGCTCGACCCACGCTGGCGGCGGCGCAGGCGGCGACGGCGGCGGCTGGACGATGTAGCGCGCCGGCATCGAGTAGGTCAGCGCGAACGGCACCGACAGTGCGGCGCCGTTCGCGCTGCGGCCGGGCACCGCAACGACCAGCTGCCAAGGCTGCAAGGGGTCAAGGCCGGCATCCGGCGGCAGGAACACCACGGCCGCATCGATGTCGTCGAGCGGGCCGTCACCGCCGGTGGCGCGGATGCCGCGCACCATGCTGGGACGCAGGCGGATGGTCAGGCCACCTTGCACCAGGCTTACGGTGTCCTCGAAAAACCCGGTAGTGAGCTGCGTGCGCCCCGTGGCGGCATAAGGAAACGTGCCGGTGTTCGCCATCCAGAGGGCGAGGCCACCTTCGCCCTGGCGATCCATCGCTTCGTTGAATCGCTGCAGGCCAAGGATGTTGGCCCCGATCGCAGGCGGCGTCAGCAACGCCAACTGCACGTCGAGGAACGCGGCGTCCGCATCAGCGCGGGCGTGCTGCGGCGCCGCGCCGTCACCACCGGCCGCGACGAACGCGCGCGCAACGTCGCGCATCGGCACGCGCCAACGCATCAAGGCGCCGCGCGCAATCAGTTCATCAACGGTCGCGGTCTCGACGTGGACGCGGTCCAGAGTCGGTACTTCCGCGGGTGCCTGCGGCAGCCGGTCGCTGGCCACGACGCGCGCCGCCGCCTGCATCCCGCTCTTCATCAGGCGCGCGCTGGTGGTGGCGCCTTTGACCTGATCGGCACGCACCGCGCGCCAGTCGTTCAACGTCGCGGCGGCGAAGCCGGCGACAAACTTGTCCATGACGGCGCGCCCGACGCCGCGATCGAGAATCGACTCGTGTTCTTCCAGCAGCGCCGCGCCGGTGATGTGCCCATCCAGCGCCATGCCGCCGATCAGGTCGAACGCTGTGCCGGCGTAGCCGGTGGCGTTGACCGTGTCGCGCGTCGAGAAGATGTAGCCGGCGACAACGCCGCCGATCGTAACCGGCAGTGCCGGCGGTGTGCCTTCGTCCGGGCCGACGTCTTCCGCACCGGGGAACACCTGCTGGATCAGCGCCGGCGTCAGGCGCGTGCGCAGGCCGGCGGCGTCCGCGAGCGACGGAGCGGACAGCGCCAGTGCGGCCAGCAGGAAAATGCGCAACCAACGCGACATGATGCGCTAGCGTAGCGTGATGCGAGCAGCACGGGAAATGAAGCGCGCGCGACCCCGTACCACCGCAGCCCTCGGTCTGCTGATCGCGGCGTGGCTGCTGGCACCGAACGCGGCTCGCGCACAGTTCATGGAAGAGATGTATCCGGGCGAGACGCTGTTCGGCGAGTGCCGCGATTGCCACAACTTTGCCGAAGGCGCCGGACCGGGACGCAAGGCACCGAACCTGTGGGGCGTGTTCGGCCGCGTCGCGGGCACCGCCCCCGGCTACGACTACACGCCCGAACTCAAGGCGTCCGGCATCGTGTGGACCGAGACCACGATGGACAAGTGGCTGCGCGGCCCGGGCAACATGGTCCTCGGCACGCGCATGGATTTCCAGGTGCCGAACGAAACGCAGCGCGAGTACGTCCTCGAGTACATGCGCAACGCCGACATCGCCGGCTACATCCGCGCCATCCAAGGTCTGAAGTAGAGCCCGCAGCCCTGGATTGCTTCGCTTCGCTCGCAATGACGAAGGCGAGTGGCCCCCCCCCGCGCACGGGTGTTGCAAGCCTGGGCGGGTGCGGGGGAATCAAAATCAAGAGAGCCGGCTCCCTCCCAGGGCCGGCTCTCAACAGCGCGCATGGCTGGCGCGACGTTCACTAGGGTGCTGCGAGTTCCTTGTCCGGCAAGGTGACCTTCTGTAGGGCGCCGAGCGTCAGGACCATGTCCTCGACCCGCAACTCGTTCGGATCGGTGTAGCCGGTGTCCGTGCGCTCCATGTTCTGCAGCTGCGCCAGCTGCTGCGCAGCGGTGC
>CAMDCA010000014.1 GCA_945889645.1 Rhizobium sp. Q54 | reverse complement strand
GCCAGTCGATCAGGGAGGATCTACCACTAGGACTACGCTACTTGGTCGGCGGGAGAGCCCTCTGCTGTGAAGAGGGTTCAGCATCCGCCGGCCATCCGCTGCTGCTACCGTCGCGGGGATTGCAGCAGCACCGGAGCCGCAAAGCGGGTCGGGTCGTATGTCGTCGTTCATCCGAGGCCCATCGCCGGTTGGCGGGCGATCGCGGCGCCATGCGACACCGCGGCGTGCGCCGAGCGCGCCTGGGCCAACCAGTCGGTCAGGCGCGCGATGTGCGCGGCGAGCCGCGCATCCGTTGCTTCGTCGTCGAACCCATGCACGCCGGTCGCCCGGCGTGCGGCCAGTGCACGCTGCTGCCGCTGGTAGCGATCGATGGTCGCATCGATCGCCTCGCTGCAGTGCGCGATCTGGCCTAGGCCGGGCACGGTGTTACGAGCACCCCGTGGTGGAACCGCAGGTGACGCACTTCAAGCAGGTGCCGCTGCGCACCAGGGTGAAGTTGCCGCACTCGCCGCAATTGTCGCCTTCGTAGCCCTTCACCTTGGCTTCGATGCGCCGCAGGGTGACGCCGACCGCTTCGGCTTCGATGGCCGTCATGGTCTCGCCGACCTGGGCCTGCGCATGGGCGTGACCCATCGCGCCGGCCACCGCCAGCATCCGGGTCTCGCCGCCGACGGCGGCGGGCATCTTCACGCTCGAAACCAGCTGCAGCTTGTGTCCGCGGATATAGCCGTTGCTGGCGTACTCGGCGGTGCGCGGGCTCTCGCCGACCGCGGTCTCGCGCGGCTTCTCGCCCTGGCCCATGGCGTCGGGACGCAGGTTCTCCGGCGACACGTGGGCGAGGTCGGTGCGGTTGAGGTACGACACCGCGAGTTCACGGAACACGTAGTCAACGAGGCTTGTCGCCATCTTGATGGCGGTGTTGCCTTCGACCATGCCGCTCGGCTCGAAGCGTGTGAAGGTAAATGCCTCGACGAACTCGTCGAGCGGCACGCCGTACTGCAGGCCGATCGAAATCGCGATGGCGAAGTTGTTCATCAAGCTGCGGAAGGCGGCGCCTTCCTTGTGCATGTCGATGAATATCTCGCCCAGGGAGCCGTCGTCGTACTCGCCGGTGTGCAGGTACACTTTGTGCCCGCCAACGGTGGCCTTCTGGGTGTAGCCCTTGCGGCGGGCCGGCAGGCGCTTGCGGCGCGCGATGGCGACTTCGGCCATCTTCTCGGCCGCCTGCTTGACGCGCTCCGGAATGGCGGCGGTCGGAACGGCCGCCGCGGCAGCGGCGTTCTCCTCGTCGTCATCCGCAATGTCGGCGGCGGCGATGGCGCTAGCGAGCGGCTGCGACAGCTTTGAGCCGTCGCGGTAGAGCGCGTTGGCCTTCAACGCCAGCTTCCACGACAGCTCGTAGGCCTTCTGGCAGTCCTCGACCGTCGCCGAGTTCGGCATGTTGATGGTCTTGGAGATCGCACCGGAGACGAACGGCTGGGCCGCCGCCATGGCGCGGATGTGGCTCTCCCACGACAGAGAGCGGGTGCCGAGCGCACCGCACGGGCTGGCGCAGTCAAACACCGCCAGGTGCTCGTCCTTCAGTCCGGGCGCGCCTTCGACCGTCATGGCGCCGCAGCAGAATAGGTTCGCCGCCGCGATCTCCTTGGCCGTGAAGCCCATATGGGTCAGCACGTCGAGGGACGGATCCGCCAAGCGCACCGGATCGATGCCGAGCGTTTTGGTCAGGAAGCCTTCGCCCAGCGTCCACTTGTTGAACGCAAAGCGGATGTCGAAAGCGTTCGACAGCACCTGCTCGACCGCATGAATCGAGTCGTGCAGGAATCCCTTCTGCATCAGCGCCTGGTGGTTGATGTGCGGTGCGCCGTCCAGTGTGCCGTGGCCCACGGCGTAGGTGACGATGGCGCTGGCGTGCTCCTCGTCGTACCCCATGGTCTCGAGGGCGAGCGGCACGCAGCGGTTGATGATGCGGAAGTAGCCGCCGCCGGCGAGCTTCTTGAACTTCACCAGGGCGAAGTCCGGCTCGATGCCGGTGGTGTCGCAATCCATCACCAGGCCGATGGTGCCGGTGGGCGCGATGCAGGTCGTCTGCGCGTTGCGGAAGCCGTACTTGGTACCGAGGCTGAGGGCCTGCTTCCACGACTCGCGCGCGGCGGCAACCAGCGCCTTGTCCTTGCAGTTGGTTTCGTCCAGCGGCACCGGTTCGGTGTGCAGGTTCTCGTACTTGCCACCCAGGGCGCCGGCGGCACGTGCATGATTGCGGACGACGCGCAGCATGTGCGGACGGTTGTCCTCATAGCCGGCGAACGCGCCGCGCTCTGCCGCCATCTCAGCCGACGTCGCATACGAAGCGCCGGTCATCAGCGCCGACATGGCGGCGCAGATCGCGCGGCCCTCGGCGCTGTCGTACGGAATGCCCGAGGCCATCAGGTAGCCGCCGAAGTTGGCGTAGCCGAGGCCGAGGGTGCGGTAGCGATAGCTGAGCTCGGCAATCTTGCGCGACGGGAACTGCGCCATCATCACCGAGACTTCGAGGACCAGGGTCCACAGCCGCACGGCGTGGGCGTACGACTTGGTGTCGATCATGCCATCCGGCTGGCGGAAGGCCATCAGGTTCAGCGACGCCAGGTTGCACGCCGTGTCGTCGAGGAACATGTACTCGGAGCACGGGTTGGAGGCGCGGATGTCGCCGCCGGCCGGGCAGGTGTGCCAGTCGTTGATGGTGGTGTGGAACTGCACGCCGGGGTCGGCCGACTGCCAGGCGGCTTCCGCCACCGTGTTCCACAGGTCGCGCGCCTGCAGCTTCTTGTGAACCTTGCCGTCGCCGCGGCGGGTCAGGGTCCACTCCTTATCGGCGTTGACCGCGTTCAGGAAGTCGTCCGTGACGCGGACCGTGTTGTTGGCGTTCTGGCCCGAAACGGTGAAGTAGGCGTCGCCATCCCAGTCGGTGTTGTAGGTCGGGAAGTCGAACTCGGCGTCGGTGTAGCCCTGGCGCGCGAAGTCGATCATGCGCTGGATGTAGTTCTCCGGCACCTGCGCCGCACGGGCCGCACGAATCACCTTCTTCAGTTCCGGGTTGTCCGACGGCGTGAAGCGGCGCTCGCCTTCGACGGCGTTGCACGCCTTGAGCACGGCAGTGAGATGCTTGTGGTTGACGCGGGAACCGGTCACCAGGTTGGCGACCTTCTGCTCCTCGATCACCTTCCAGTTGATGAACGTCTCGATGTCCGGGTGGTCCATGTCCACCACGACCATCTTGGCGGCGCGTCGCGTCGTGCCGCCCGACTTGATGGCGCCGGCAGCGCGGTCGCCGATCTTGAGGAAGCTCATCAGGCCGGAGGAACGCCCGCCGCCCGAAAGCTTCTCGCCGTCGCCGCGCAGGCGCGAGAAGTTGGAACCGGTGCCGGAGCCGTACTTGAACAGCCGCGCTTCGCGCAGCCACAGGTCCATGATGCCGCCGTCCTCGACCAGGTTGTCCTCGACGCCCTGGATGAAGCAGGCGTGCGGCTGCGGATGCTCATAGGCACTGGTCGAGCGCATCATCTCGCCGCTGCGCCAGTCGATGTAGTAGTGGCCCTGGGCCGGGCCTTCGATGCCATAGGCCCAATGGATGCCGGTGTTGAACCACTGCGGCGAGTTAGGCGCGCCCATCTGGGTCGCCAACATGAAACGCGTCTCGTCGAAGAACGCGCGTGCGTCCTCCTCGGCGTCCGAATCGGGCGAGCCGAAGTAGCCGCCCTTCCAGCCCCAGTAAGTCCAGGTGCCGGCCAGGCGATCGAACACCATGCGGGCGTCCGACTCACCGGTCGAACGGTCCGCCGCCGGCATTCCTTCCAGCGCGCGCGTGTCGGGGGTCTTGCGCCACAGCCACGACGGCACGTCGTTCTCTTCGACGGCACGCCGGCGCGCGGGGATTCCGGCGCGGCGGAAATACTTCTGCGCCAGCACGTCGGCGGCGACCTGACTCCACGCGGCGGGGACGTCGAACGACTCCAGCTTGAACACTACTGAGCCGTCCGGATTCCGAATCTCGCTGGTCGCGGATCGGAAGGGGACCTTCGAGTACGGCTCCTGGCCGGCCTCGGTGTAGTGACGCTGGATACGCATGTCTGCCCCCTACCAAATCTAGTGTCGCGATTCTTATTGGTTACTAAATCTAGAATTCCCCCACGGCAGGGGAGAGTCAATGCCTAAACGCCCAAGGGTGCAGCCCGTAGGAAAGCGCGAAGAGGCTCGCAAACAAAACAAGCCGCGCGTGAAGTAATTATGCGCGGCCCTATTCCACCCCTCAGGCTGGAACGCTTGCGGAAGGGAAGGTGGGTTCCCGTTTTACTTGGTGCATCCAGTCGGAAGGCCGCTGAGCGCGACGGTGGTCAATCGCGCTGCTGGCGGACGTCGACCGGCGAGCTGAATTGCTTGTAGCTCGCTCGCCGGCAAGGAGACGCTCTTACGAAGGCCCATATCGCTCGGCGCGCCTTCCGCTGGTTGCTCCGGGCGGCCAAATCCCAGGGAATGGGGGTTGGCCGCCTTGAGGCCCAAGATGTAGTCCCCTCCCGAAACAGGCGTCAACCACATTTTGTGACGAATCTGTGACCGGACACACAATATAGTTGTGCAACAACAGGCACGCGGCCCGCTGGGCCGTTCGGCCGTATGGACGCGTCCGCGCCCCGGTGTGATAGTCCGCGCCATGAAGTTGATCGCGCGCCTGTTCAGCTGGTGGGCCAACGAGCCCCTGGGAACGTCCCTGTTCACGCGCTGGAAGGGCGAGCCTGTCGGCACCGACTCGTTCGGCAATCGCTATTTCCAGGAACGCGGCAAGCCGGCCGCCGCCGGTCGTGGCCGCCGCCGCCGCTGGGTCCTCTACCGCGGCCAGGTCGAGGCCTCCAAGGTTCCGCCCGAGTGGCACGCCTGGCTGCACCACACGACGGCCGCCGCGCCGTTGGGCGAGCGTCCGCATCACCGGTGGGAAGCCCCGCACATCCCCAACCTGACCGGCACGCCCAACGCTTGGCGCCCACCCGGCAGCCTCAGCGCCACCGGCCGCCGCCCGCCCGCCACTGGCGACTACGAGGCTTGGCGGCCCGAGTAAGAAGTTCCCCCTTCCGCACCGCGGGGGAGGGCTACAGGGGGCTATCCTCCACACCGAGGTCCGTAAGAAAATGCAGAACAGCGTCCTCGAAACCCTGCTCGGCGCCGTCGTCATCGTCGTCGCGGCCGGCTTCCTTAGTTTCGCCTTCTCGGTCACCGACAGTCGCGCCGTTGCTGGATACGAACTCGCAGCGCGCTTCGACCGCGTCGATGGATTGGAGATTGGGTCCGACGTCCGCATGGGCGGCATCAAGATCGGCACCATCCGCAGCCAGACCCTCGACCCGCAGACCTACGTCGCGATCGTGCGGTTCTCGGTCGATCCCAACATCAAGGTGCCGGCCGACTCGTCCGCTTCGATCGAATCGGAAAGCCTGCTCGGCGGCCGCTATCTCGCGATCGTTCCCGGCGGCGATGACCGGGTGCTCGCCCCCGGCGAGGAGATTCGCTTCACGCAGGCCTCCGTCAGCCTCGAGCAGCTGCTCGGCAAGTTCCTCGGCGGCGGCATCACAACGCCGCAAGCACCGGCGCCTGCCGCACCGGCGCCGGCCGCTGCCGCGCCTGCCTTGGGGATGCCGACGCTCGGTGCGCCCGCTCTCGGCGCCCCAAAGTAAGCACGCATGAGCGCCCGCCTGCTCGGCGCGCTGGTCGCGCCGCTGCTGCTATGGGCGGGGGGCCAAGCTGAATCGCAGAACGCCGACCAGAAGGTCGCGGTGCTGCAAGGCCTCGACAAGGTCACCGCGCGCATCTCAACCATTCGCGCACCGATCAACCAGCCCGTGCGCTTCGGCACGCTGCTGATCACCGCCCGCACCTGCAGCAAGCGCCCGCCCGAAGAGCCACCTGAGACTTCGGCCTTCCTCGAAATCTACGACCTGCGCCAGGGCACCGGCCCAATGCTGGCCTACTCGGGCTGGATGTTCGCCTCGAGCCCGGCGCTCGCCGCGATGGAACACGCCGTCTACGACATCTCCGTGATCGACTGCGTGACGGCGGCGCGCTGACAGCGCGGCTGCCACACGGCACAACCGCCGGTACGCAGCGGTTGCCGCGTGTCCGCGCGTAGTCCCGGCGGGCCCCAAGGGATTGCGCTGCTTTCATCCGTCAAGGCAGCACAACCGCCCGCCGGTGGTTTTTCGCACATGTAGCGCACACCATCGACTATCCCGCGGTCATTGCCGCCATGGTCCTGCCGGGTCCGGCGAACTACTACGCGGAGCGCGCCTTGGCGTTCTACCTGTTCGGCACCCGCGAAATGCCGGCGTGGCAGCCTGGGACGCCCCTATTTGCCTTCGATGCCACCCGGCTCGACAACGGCGAGCGGTGGTATTTGACGAAGGACTTCATCGGCGTCCGGGACCCCGACGTCCAGATGGTGGGTGCGGACGGCAGACCGGTCGATCCGGCCAGCGTGCAGGTCAGACCGGTGTTCGATTCGCCGGCAATGAACGTTGCCACCGCAGTCGCCATCTCCGCCGGCTTCCCGCCGGTGCTGGCGCCACGGCGGTACGATATGCGGTCGCCCAATCTGCGCGCCGGCTCCGTCGCGGTTCGGTTTGACAACGTCGCTCTGGCCGACGGTGGACTGTCCGGCAACCTCGGTGCCGAATACTGCAAGTTCAGGCCCGACTCATTCGTCAGCGATGCGGTGCAGGTGTTTGCACCGGAAGACCTGATTACCAATCAGTGGATCGAAGTCGGGCTGCGGGCCGCGGACGTCGTCTACTTCCGCGCCGAGCAACAGAACCGCAGTGAACTGGCATCGAAGGGCACACGGCTGGCCTCGCTCGGCAACTTGGCGATGGACCAGCCACTGGCCGCACTCTTGGCCGCCAGCATGTCCCGCGCCGGCGAGGGGCCTGGGTACGATGCCGCACTGAGCGCAAGCGTACCCACGCGATTCGCCAGTCTGCCGTGGTGCGTTCGCCGGCACATCGTCAACTGGGGCTACATCAGCGCCGAGTCGGCGACCCGGAACTCCACGGCCTCGGGGCAAGCGGTGTTCGCGTTGCCGTATCCGCGGGACGCTCTTCTGAGCGAGAAGTTTGACCCGGATATCGGTTGTACCGGGGCCCGCTAGCTATTCGTCTGCACCGGCCGTGCGCGCCAGGTGCAACACCACGTCCGGCGGCGTCTCCGCCGGCATGCGGTGGAAGTCCGCATCTTTCGCCACCGCGACCTTCAACCGCCGCAGGTAGTCCGAGCGCGAGATTTCCAGCGCGCCGAACTTCTGCAGGTGCGTGGTGACGAACTGCGTATCGAGCAGCGTGAACCCGCCGGCGCGCAGGCGCGCGACCAGATAGGTGAGGGCGATCTTGCTGGCGTCGCGGTGCAGCGAGAACATGCTCTCGCCGAAGAACGCGGCGCCGAGCGACACGCCGTACAGGCCGCCCACCAGTTCGTCGTTCTCCCAGCACTCGACCGAATGAGCGTGGCCGATCGAAGCAAGGCCGGTGAACATCTGGATGATCGAGTCGTTGATCCACGTCGTCCAGCGGCCGGGCCGCGGGCTGGCGCAACCTTCGACCACAGCCTGGAACGCGGCATCAATGCGCACGCGGTACGGCTGGTCGCGGATGGTGCGCGCCAGGCGCTTGGGCACGTGGAACTTTTCCAGCGGCAGGATGCCGCGTTTGTGCGGGTCGAACCAGCTGATGTGCGGGTCGTGGCGGCTCTCGGACATCGGGAAGATGCCCTGGGCATACGCCCGCAACAGCATGTCGAGCGTGATGCGGGTCATGCGCTAGGCCCGCGGGATTCTCTGGAAGGGTTGGCGGTCGGCCAGACCTTGGGCGTGCCGGCGACTAGCGCCAGGTCGCCATCGATCGCTCGAGCCAGTGAACGTCGTAGGCACCATTGACGAAGTCGACATTGGACACCAGACGGCGATGCAGGTCGATGGTCGTGTCGATCCCGCCGATCACGAATTCTTCGAGGGCGCGCCGCAACCGCATCAAGCATTCGTTGCGAGTAGGCCCGTGTACGACGAGTTTGGCTATCAGGCTGTCGTAGTAGGGCGGCACGCTGTAGCCCGCATACAAAGCTGAATCCACCCGCACGCCAAGGCCACCCGGCGGGTGGTAGTCCGTTACCCGCCCCGGCGATGGGGCAAAGGTCTTGGGGTCCTCGGCGTTGATGCGGCACTCGATGGCGTGGCCGTGGAAGGTCACGTCCTTCTGCTCGTAGCCGAGCGGCGCGCCCGAGGCGATGCGGATCTGCTCGCGCACGATGTCGATGCCGGTCACCGCCTCGGTGATCGGATGCTCGACCTGCACGCGGGTGTTCATCTCGATGAAATAGAACTTCCCGTCTTCGTACAGGAACTCGACCGTCCCGGCGCCGAGGTAGCCGAGCTTGGTCATGGCGCGGGTGACGATCCCGCCGATGTGCTCGCGCTCGGTGGCGTTGAGGGCGGGGGAGGGCGACTCCTCCAGCACCTTTTGATGCCGCCGCTGGATGGAGCACTCGCGCTCGCCCAGATGGATGACGTGGCCCTGGGAGTCGCCCAGCACCTGCACCTCGATGTGGCGCGGCGTGCTCAGGTACTTCTCCATGTAGACCTGGTCGTTGCCGAACGCCTTGCCGGCCTCTGACCGCGCCATGCTCAGCGCCTCGAGCAGCTTGTCTTCCGACTGCGCCACCTTCATGCCGCGGCCACCGCCGCCGGCGGTCGCCTTGATGAGCACCGGGTAGCCGATTTCCGTCGCGACGCGCTTCGCCTCGGCCTCGTTGCCGACCGGCCCGTCCGAACCCGGTACGACCGGAATGCCGAGTTTGATCGCCGCTTCCTTGGCGGCGATCTTGTCGCCCATCAGGCGAATGTGCTCGGGCGTCGGGCCGATGAAGGTGATGTCATGGGCGCGCACGATGTCGGCGAAGCGCGCGTTCTCCGACAGGAAGCCGTAGCCGGGATGGATGGCGTCGGCGTTGGTGATCTCGGCCGCGGACAGGATGGCGGGGATGTTCAGGTAGCTGTCGGTCGCCGGCGGCGGGCCGATGCACACCGCCTCGTCGGCGAGACGCACATGCATGGCGTCGGCGTCGGCGGTCGAATGCACCGCAACGGTGTGGATGCCCATCTCGCGGCAGGCGCGGTGGATGCGCAGCGCTACTTCGCCGCGGTTGGCAATTAAGACCTTTTCAAACATCTGAGTCCCTTTGGCGCCGGTTCGGGCGCTACTCGATGATCATCAGAAGCTGGCCGAACTCGGTCGGCGTGCCGTCTTCGACCAGGATGCGGCGCACCGTGCCGGCACGCGGCGACTGGATCGGGTTCATTGTCTTCATCGCTTCGACGATCAGCACCGTCTGTCCCCGGGTGACCACCGTGCCTTCGCTGACGAACGGCTTGGTGCCGGGCTCGGGCGCGACATAGACCGTGCCGACCATCGGCGAAGTCACGGCGCCCGGGTGGTCCTTGCCGTACCCGGGTGCCGCCTTGGCTTCCGCGGCGGGCACTGCCGCGACCATCGGCATGGCGGCCGGCATCGCGACCATCGACGGGCCGGCCGAACGCACGACGCGGACGCGGCGCTCGCCTTCGGCCCACTCGATCTCGGTCAGGTTGTTCTCGGTCAGCAGCGCGGCCAGCGCGCGGATGAGCTCGCGGTCGACTTTCTCGGCCATCGCTCCCTCTACTTCTTCTTCGTCCGTGAGCGCGGCGGCGTGCGCTTGGCGCTCGCCGTTGCGGCTGGGTTCTTCTTGCGCGCCAGGATGGAGGCCATCGCATCCACCGCCAGCACGTATCCCTCGCTGCCGAAGCCGCAGATCATGCCCTCGGCCAGCCGGCTCATGTGGGAATGATGCCGGAAATGCTCGCGGCGGAAAATGTTGGAGAGGTGTACCTCGACCATCGGCACCGCAACCGCCGCCAGTGCGTCGGCGATGGCCACCGAGGTGTGGGTGAAGGCGCCAGCATTCAGGATGATGCCGGCAGCTTCGCCGCGGGCGGCCTGGATCCAGTCGATCAGATCGTGCTCGGCGTTGGATTGGCGGAAGTCGATGGATAGCCCGCGCTCTTTGCCGCGCGCCTCGGTCTTGGCCTGGACGTCGCGCAAGGTCTCAGTCCCGTAGACCTCGGGCTCGCGCGTTCCCAGGAGATTGAGATTGGGGCCGTTGAGGACGAGGACCGGAGCAGCCATGGGCCAGCGGTTAAAAGCCCGCTCACCGGGGCCGGGCCTGATTTATAGCATGCTGTTGCCGCCAAGCAACGTAGGGAGGCGGCGGAGTTGATTGCCGCCCAGTGCGCCACCATACTCTGCCGCCACCGTAGGATTTTTCCCGTATGCGACTGACCATCAACGGCGAGGCCAAGGAGTTCCCGGCCCCCCTCAATGTCGATTCGCTACTGGCGCAGCTCGGCCTCGATGCGCGCCGAGTCGCGTTCGAGCGCAACCTCGAGATCGTGCCGCGTTCCGCCTACACGGCGACGGCGCTGACCGACGGCGACAAGCTCGAGATCGTCCATTTCATCGGCGGCGGGGGCGAGGCATCCGCTGCCATCGACAGCGATGAAGGCGACCCCCTGGTGGTGGCCGGCCGGCGGTTCGCGTCGCGCCTGATCGTCGGCACCGGCAAGTACAAGGATTTCGAGCAGACTCGCGCCGCCGTCGAGGCCTCAGGCGCCGACGTCGTCACCGTCGCCGTGCGCCGCGTTAACATCGCTGAGCCCGGCCAGCCGATGCTCGCCGATTACCTCGATCAGCGCCGCTACACGTATCTGCCCAACACGGCCGGCTGCTACACCGCCGACGAAGCCGTGCGCACGTTGCGCCTTGCGCGCGAGGCCGGCGGCTGGTCGTTGGTCAAGCTCGAGGTGCTGGGCGACAAGAAGACTCTCTACCCGGACATGATCGAAACGCTCAAGGCGGCCGAAGCGCTCATCAAGGACGGCTTCGACGTCATGGTGTACTGCACCGACGATCCGCTGTTCGCGCGCAAGCTCGAAGACGTCGGCTGCGCCGCCATCATGCCGCTCGCGGCACCGATCGGCTCGGGCCTCGGCATCCAGAATCCGATCAACATCGCGCTCATCGTCGAGCAGTCCAACGTGCCGGTGATTGTGGACGCTGGTGTCGGCACGGCCAGCGACGCGGCCGTGGCGATGGAGCTCGGCTGCGACGGCGTGCTGATGAACACCGCCATCGCCGAGGCGCGCGATCCAATTCGCATGGCGATGGCGATGCGTCTCGCGGTCGAGTCCGGCCGCCACGCCTACCTCGCCGGCCGCATGAAGAAGCGTTCGTACGCCGATCCATCCTCGCCCTTGGCCGGGCTCATCTTGGGGCAACCATGACGTTTGGGGGGGAGGGGCGGGCCTGGCGCCGCTGCGTCGCCGCGCTGGCGGCGGGCATCGCGATGCTGGCGGCGACCGCGCACGCCCAAGAGGTGCCGGCGGCGGCCGCGGTCGTCGCGTGGGCCGATCAATACGTCGCCAAGCGTCTCGCCGACGGAGCTGCGCCGGGCGTGGTGGTGGCCGTAGTGCTCGGTGGCCAGATCGTGCACCTCAAAGGCTACGGCTTCGCCGACGACGCCCGCACCAAGCCGATGGACCCGGCCCAAACGCTGATGCGGCTGGGCGGCTTGTCGCAGGTCGCCGTTGCGGCGACCGGTGTCGCGGCGGCGGACGCCGGCATACTGCGCCTGACCCTGGATCTTCACCCGCTGTGGGCGCGCGCCAATCTGACCATCGACGGCCCCACCACGGTGACCATGCAGGATCTGCTGAGTCACCGCGCCGGCTTCGGCGACCGCATTCTCGGCCAGGTCGCGGCCGAGGAAGCCGACTGGGAGCCGCTACGCGACTACCTCGCGCGCGCCATGCCGCCGCAGATTCTGCCCGACGGCACGACCGCGTTCCCGTCGGCCCATGGCCTCGCGCTCGCCGGCCTCAGTCTTGAAGTCGCGGCCAACGAGTCGCTCGATCGCTTGGCGCAACGCCTCGTGTTCACGCCACTCGCGATGGACAGCACGACCTTCGCGCCGCAGCTTTCCGCTGCGTCGCGCGCGCGCCTTGCCACCGGCCACCACTGGGGTCTCGAGAGCCTGGAGCCCGTACCCTACGACTTCGCCCGCACGTATCCGGCCGTGGGCCTCGTCGCCAACGCCACCGACGCGGCGCGCCTCATGCGCGCCATCCTGGTCGGCGGCACCGGCGCGAACGACGCGCGCGCCTGGGGTCCTGAGTCGAATCGCGACCTCATCACCCGCAAGTCCACCAATGATCCGAGCATGGCGGGGCGCTCGTTTGCCTTCGTCGAGACGCCGCTCGGCGGCCGCACGGTGTGGAAGATCGACGGCGTGGTGCGCGGATTTGCCGCCAGCATGGCACTGGCGCCCGACATCGGACTTGGGCTGTTCATCGCCGCCAACGCCGGCATGTACCGCGGACCCGAGTCGCTCAGTCCCGCCGGCCAGATGGTGCAAGAGATGAGCACCGACCTGATTGCCGCGCTGTGGCCGGCCGTGCCGCCTGCGGTGGTGCCGGTGCGCAACATCGCGCCCGACGACCGCGCCGACTATGCCGGAACGTTCCGCGACGCCGCCATCGATCCCGACACGCCGCTCAAGGTGCTGCGCCTGCGCAGCTCGGTCCGCGTCGAGAACCAAAGCGACGTCCGCATACTGGTTGATGGCGAGTCGTTTCAGAAGGTCGGCCTCGACCTGTTTCAGGACGGGCCAAGGTTCGTGCGCTTCGTGCGCGACGCCGACGGCAGCGTGACGCACCTGCTGCGTGCCAATGAGGTGTTCGCCAGGTCGTCTCTGTTCGAGAAGGACCCGATGCAGCGCGCATTCATGAGCTTCACGGTGTTGATGTTCGGCGTCGGCGCGCTGGTGTCGCTCGCCGGCTTAGTGAGGCGCGGGCGCGGCGCGCGCGCCAACATCATCGGCCTGCTATCGGCCGGTGGCGGCCTGGCGCTCATCGCCTGGTTCGCCTGGCAGATCGCCAACCTCAGCCTCGGCGCCGCCTACGTGCATGGAATTCCGGGCCTGCCGTATCCGCTGTGGGCATGGCTGCCGGCGCTGCTGTTGGCGCCCCTGGCGTTCCTCTACGCCCTGTTCGGTATCGGCATTCCGAACTTCAATCGCTACGCCCTGATCGGCATCGCCTTGGGGTGGGCCGCCTTCTACCCGGTGCTCAGCACCTGGAACCTACTGGCCTAAGGGAGTCCTACCAAAGCCACGCCGCCGGATTCGCAATCGGCTGCCGATTGGCGAGCCGGTTGATGCCCAGGATGCTGCGCACCGCCACCCACACGGCGAAGCCAAGCAGGATCAGAAATCCGATCCCGACCAGCACCGTGATGCCGCCCACGACGCAGATCAGCAGGCCGATCCAGAACGTTCGGATCTGATACCGGTAGTGCGAGGTGAGCCAGGTCCCCGCAACCTTGTCACGGTTCACGTAGGCCAGCACGACTCCGATGACCGCGGCGACACCCGTCGCCAGCCCGATCAGGTAGAGCACATAGACGACCATCGGTATGGTCGTCTCGCTCGCCAGAAAACTGTCGCCGCCGCCCATGGTGAAGCCGCGCGGATCGCTGCTGCGTTCGGTCACCGGGACGCTCGATTGCGGCAGCGGGCTCGCGTTGTTGTCAGGGCTGTCGGTAATGGGAACCTCCGCTCGCGGGGGCGCTAAAGCCCCTGCTCGAATAGGGCGCGAATTGCCGGCTCGCTGGTGATCGCAACGGCGCGCGTCACCTCGTGCCCGTCCTTGAACACGAGCAGCGTCGACTGCGTCCGCACCTTGTGCTCGGCGAGGAACTTGCGTTGATGGTCGAAGTCGACGATATAGCCGACAGCGTCCTTGAATTCCGGCTCCAGCATCAGCCGCGACATGATGGGCGACTGTGCCCGGCAATCGATGCACCAGTCGGCGTGGACCGCGACCAGCACGGTGCGCCCGAGCGTCAGATCCTCGGCAAAGAACGCCGGCTCGTACTCGTACCACTGGCCGTCTTCGCCGCCGACCTGACGGGTCGCAGCGGCCGTCAGCTTCGTGGCGGCGCTTGCGGTTGGGTCTCTTCCACTGGGCGCGAACACCAGCAGGGCGGCCGCGATCACCGCGGCGCCGGCTCCGAGTCCCGCCAACAAGTACGTCCGAGGCTGCATCCTGAACCTTATGTGGTGAGGAGTTTGCCGCCGCGCAAATGATACACCCGCTTCAGCCGGGCCAGCAAAGCGGGGTCGTGGGTGACGATCAGAAGGGTGGCGCCGGTCGCCGCCGCCTGGCTCAACAGCAGGTCGATGACGATACGGCCGGCATCGGCGTCCAGGCTGGCTGTGGGCTCGTCGGCGGCGATCAGGCCGGGCCGGTTGAGAAGGGCGCGGGCGATGCCGACGCGCTGCTGCTCGCCGCGCGACAGCATGGCGACCGAGGCTCGGGCCGCCGGTGCCTTGACCAATTCCAGAAGATCCTGGGCGCGCCGCCGCGTCGCCGATCCGATGAAGAACCCCTCGAACGTGCGCGGCAGCAGCACGTTCATCAGCGGCGTCATGCCGGGGATTAGGTGAAAGTCCTGGAACACGAAGCCGATGTTGTGCCGCCGCCAGCGGTCGCGGCCGCGCTCGCTCAGCTGCGTGATGTCGGTATCGCCCCAGCGGATCGACCCGCGATCCGCCTTCTCGATGCCGGTGAGGGTGTAGAGGAGGGAAGTCTTGCCCGATCCGGAAGGCCCGGTCAGGCCGACGACGGCGCCCGGTTCGATCTCCATGCGGTCGATGTCGAGCACCGTGAAGCGGTCACCGCTCGACGCCGCATACGTCAGGGCGAGGTTCTCCACCCGCAACGTGCCGATGCGCGACACGGGGGCTCTGTCCGCTGCTGCGTGCATGATGGTGCTGCCCTCGCCCGAACCGCCCACGACCGTTATCATGTTTCCGTCGCGTGCCTCAACGCCTGACGCCAGAAAGACGTATGCCCGCCGGACCAAGTCGCCAACTGGGGCCGCCCACCGGTCCCAACTTCATGGAGTTGTTTACCCCCAAGCTGATCACGGTGCTGCGGGCCGGCTATGGCCTCGGCGCCTTCCGCGCCGACGTGCTCGCCGGTCTGACCGTCGCGGTCGTCGCACTGCCGCTGTCGATGGCGATTGCCATCGCGTCCGGCACCACGCCTGACCGCGGCCTGATCGCGGCAATTGTCGGCGGATTCGTCGTCAGCGCGCTTGGCGGTAGCCGATTCCAAGTCGGCGGACCCGCGGGCGCGTTCATTGCGCTCGTCGCTGCAACGGGGCAGCGCCACGGCATGGATGGTCTGCTCCTGGCAACCGCGATGGCCGGGGTGATGCTGGTCGCCGCCGGTTTCCTGCGTCTCGGCACCTACATCAAGTACGTTCCGTATCCGGTCACAGTCGGCTTCACCGCAGGCATCGCCGTCATCATCTTCGCCAGCCAGGTGCACGATCTTCTCGGCCTGCGCCTCGACGGCCCGGAACCCGGCGAACTGTTCCCGAAGATCGTCGCTCTCGCCGAAGCGATCGGCACGGTCGATTTTTCGGCTGTCGGCATCGCGGCGCTCACCGTCGCTATCATGGTCGGGTTCAAGCGCTGGCGCCCGCATTGGCCGTACATGCTGATCGCCGTCGCAGCCGCATCAGCGGCCGCCGCGATGCTGGCCCTCGACATCGAGACAATTGGTTCGCGCTTCGGCAGCATTCCGCGTGCGCTGCCGGCGCCGCACTTGCCGGAGATCTCCTTCGAATTGGCGCGCGCGGTTCTGCCCGATGCCGTCGCGTTTGCCATGCTCGGAGCTATCGAATCGCTGCTGTCGGCCGTTGTCGCCGACGGAATGACCGGCCGCCGTCATCGTTCGAATTGCGAGCTGGTGGCGCAGGGAGTCGCCAACATCGCGTCGTCGGCATTCGGTGGTCTCACCGTCACCGGCACCATCGCCCGCACCGCGACCAACGTGCGCGCGGGCGCGCGCAGCCCGATTTCCGGCATGCTGCACGCGGTCTTCCTGCTGCTGTTCCTGCTGGTTGCGGCGCCGCTCGCGTCCTACGTCCCCCTGGCCGCGCTGGCGGGGGTGCTGGCGGTCGTGGCGTGGACTATGGCCGAGCGCCATGCCTTCGTTACTCTCACGCGCGCCTCGTGGGGCGACGCGACCGTGCTGCTGGCGACCTTCGGGCTGACGATCTTTCGCGACCTCGCCACCGGCATCGTCGTCGGTTTCACGCTTGGGACCTTGCTGTTCGTTCATCGCATGGCGCAGGGTTTCAGCGTCGAGGCGGTGCCGATTGTGCCCGATGACGTCGCCGACGAAGACGGCCGCCAGCAGTACGAAGGCGTCGCCTCGCGCTATCCGGGCGTCATGGTGGTGCGCGTCAGCGGCGCGTTCTTCTTCGGAGCGGCGTCCGCGATTGGTGCAGCTCTCGAACGCATCGCCGAGCGCCCGCGTACGTTGGTGTTGGACTTCTCGGCAGTGGCGTTCCTCGACTCGACCGCTGCCAAGACGATCGAGTCGTTCGTCGCTCGCCTGGTGCGCGACGGTGCTCACCTCATCGTCACGGGCGCAAGGCCTGAAGTAGAAAGGGTTCTCCGCGCCAACGGCATCGGGCCGCCGGGAGCCACCCTCGCACCGTCGATCGAAGCCGCGCTGCGGTCAGTGACGGCCTAGTTTGTGACAGCTCGTGCGCGGCACGAGACGCACGACTGGCGCGCCTGCGCGATCAGGCGGCGAATCTCCGCGGCGTCGATGTAGCCGGGTACGACGGTATCGCCGATCACCAGTCCCGGCGTGCCGTTGACGCCGATGGCGTGCGCCAGTACGTTGGTCTCGGCGATGATCCGATCGATCTTCGGGTCAGCCATGTCGAGCATCAGGCCGTCTGCGTCGATGCCCGCTTCGCGCGCCAGCCGCAGGATAGTCGTCTCATCGAGACGCCCCGTCGCCCGCATCATCGCGTCGTGAAACGCCTCGAAGCGTGTCGGCGTACGCATCCACACGGCGATGGAGGCGCGCGCCGCCGCGGTCGATTCCGGTCCCAGGATCGCAAACTCCTTCAGCACCAGGCGCACGCCCGGCTCGGCCGCGAGCAGGGGCGCGATCTGCGGATGTAGCTGGCGGCAGAACGGGCACTTGTAGTCGAAGAACTCGACGACGGTGACGTCGCCGTTCGGGTTGCCCAGGATCGGCGACCTCGTGTCGAAGCGCAGCTCGTTGTCCCGCTCCGCCAGCAGCGCGCGCTGGCGGTTATCGGCGTTGGCCTCCTCGCGTTGGTGGTACAGGTCGATCGCCTCGACCACGACCTCGGGATGCTGCTGCAGGTAGTCGCGCAGCATGCGCTCGAACGCCGGCGGACCGAGCACCACCGCGGCCACGCCGACCGCGACGGCGACGATGCCGGCCGTGACGAGTGTGAAGAGCCGTCCCCTCATGGCCGTAGTTTAGCGGCTTTCCACGGCGCGCTTGATGTCCTGGGCGCGCAAATAGCCAGGGCTGCCTTGGGTGAGCCGCCGCAGCGCTTGTTCGGCGAAGCGCTGGGCCTCCTTGGGGGCACCGCCCAGCAGGTACTGCTCGGCGCTTGCCAGCGCCGCCTGGCCGTCGTCGCCGGCGCGGTTGAAGGCGAGCGCGAGTTGGCGCCATGCGTCGCCGTTGTCGCGCTCCTGGTCGAGCGAGGTCTTGAGCGCCTCGATCGCCGCGGGAGCGCGCTTGGGGTCGTCGGTCGCCAACAGCGCGCTGGCCAGCCCAACGCGGATCAGGGGCTCCTTCGGCGCCAGCGCGGTGGCCTTGGTGTAGTCGGCGATGGCGTCGGCGACCCGCCCGCTCTCGAGCAGGATCTGGCCGCGCAGTTCCAGCGCGTAGGCGTCACTCGCGTTGATCGCGAGGATGGCGTTCATCTCCGTGATCGCCTCGTCGAGGCGGCCGAGGCGATGATCGGCAATGGCGCGGGCATAGCGCGCCGGAACCGACCGGTCGCTTACCGGGTACGAGCGCAGCACGGCGCCGAGCGGCTGGGTGAAGCCGATGATCTTGGCCTGCATGCGCGCGAAGCCGTCGGCGATTTCTGGGCTCAGCGGCTTCTCCTGCGCACCCGCGGCGGCGCGCTCGCGCAGCGCGGAAATTCGCTCGGGGAACATCGGGTGCGAGCGCAGGTAGGGGTCTTGGCGCGCCTCGATGAGCCCTTCCTGCTGCGCCATCAACTCCATGAACGAGATCAGGCCGCGCGACGAGTATCCGGCCTTGTTGAGCAGCGTCAGCGCGGCCTGGTCGGCCGACGACTCTTGCGCGCGCGAGTAGCGCAGCAGCGAACTTTCCGCCGCTTGGCGTCCTCCGAGCAGCACGCCCACGCCGGCATCGCCGCCCACGCCGCCCGCGATCGCGGCCGCACCCAGGATGAACGCCAGAATCGATTGGGTGGTCGCCGCCTGCAGCGCCTGCTGCGTCCGCGCCAGGTGACCGCCGGCGATGTGCCCCGTCTCGTGCGCGATGACGCCCGCGATCTCGAGCGGGTCACGCACGGCAAGCAGCAGTCCGGTGTTCAGGAACACGCGCTGGCCGTGCGCCACGAACGCGTTGACGCGCTCGTCGCTGATGATGTGAATCTCGACCGTCGTTGGATTGAGTCCGGCGGCGGCGAAGATTGGCGCCGCCAGAGCACGGCTGATATGTTCGATTTCGGCGTCGCGGATCAGCGACGGCTCGGCCGCGATCGCTGCAAGCGGCACGGCAAAGGCGACCGAGGTGGCGGCCGCCAACGCGGTCAGGGAGCGGATGGGTCCAAGCAACGGCGTCTCCGTCCTGGGTCGCGGGCACGCGTTTGGCGCCCGGTATATGAAGTCTGCTCCCCCAGCGCGACCAGTATGCGCGCTGCCGCGCGACGGAAGCTAGGAACGAAGTCCGGCCGCGTCAACCGAACCCAACAAGGCATACGATATGAGGCAACCGCCCGCGCGCGACATCCGGCCGACACCGGGCCCCCGGGGAGGGCAGATCGCGCCGTTCTACGCCATGGAGGTGCTGAAGGCCGCCAACCGCCGCCAGGCTGAAGGCCACGACGTGTTGCACCTCGAACTCGGGGAGCCCGGCGGCCCGCCGCCGCCACAGGCGGTGGCTGCTGCGGCCGCCGCATTGGCCGTCGAGTCGGTTCGCTTGGGCTACACCGAGGCGCTCGGCTCGCTGTCCCTGCGCCGCCGCATCGCCCAGCATTATCGCGATAGCTACGGCGTCGCAGTCGATCCGGCGCGCATTGCTATCACCACCGGATCGTCGGCCGGGTTCCTGCTCGGGTTCCTGGCCGCCTTCGGCGACGGAGCCCGCATCGGCGTGTCGGAGCCGGGCTACCCGGCCTACCGCAACATCATCGCGGCCCTCGGCATGACGCCGGTGGCGGTCCCGACGTCGCATGAGACACGGTTTCAGGTGACGCCGGCGCTGCTCACCGCCGCAGGGAGCCTCGATGGTCTGGTCATCGCCAGTCCCGCCAATCCGACAGGCACGATGCTGACGGCGACTGAGATTGCCGCCATCGCGCGCTGGTGCGCCGCGAACGGCGTGCGGCTGGTGTCCGACGAGGTCTACCACGGCATCACCTTCGGAACGGCGGCAGCCACGGCGCTTGCGGCCGCGCCGGACGCCATCGTCGTCAACAGCTTCTCGAAGTATTACGCCATGACCGGATGGCGCGTCGGCTGGATGATCGTGCCGCCCGACTTGGTCGGCGCGGTCGAGCGGCTGTCGCAAAACCTCTACATCTCGGCACCGACGTTGTCGCAGATCGCTGCCGAAGCTGCCTTGGACAGCACGGCGTTCCTCAATGCCAAGGTCGCGGGCTACGGACGCGTGCGCGCCCAGCTGTTGGATATCCTGCCGCAGGCCGGCTTCGATCGCCTCGCTCCGGCCGATGGCGCCTTCTATATCTTTGCCGACGTCAGCGCGCTCACCGAAGACAGCACGGCGTTCTGCGCCCGTATGCTAACCGAGACCGGAGTCGCCACCACGCCCGGGATCGATTTCGACCCCGCGCGTGGCAAGCGATTCATGCGCTTTGCCATCGCCGGTCCGGCCGACCACATGGTCGAGGCCGCGCGCCGGCTCAGGGCGTGGCGCCGGTAGGAGTGCTTAGCGCCCGTCGTCTGACAGGTGCTTCTTCCGCTCGGCGAACTCCTCAGCGTTGACTTCGCCGCGCGCGTAGCGCTCGCGCAGGATGGTCATGGCGTTGTTGCGCCCTTCGAACCACGGCAGGCGGCGGTGACGCACCGCCCACACCACCAGACCGATGATCACCACCCAAAAGACCAGTGAGCCAAACCCCATGTGGCCGTAGCCGTACGGGTGCATCGGTTGCGCCAGGGCGGGCAGCGCGGCGAGGGCGACGACAGGTGCGGCGAGCACGGCGGGCAGGATGCGCATCGCGAAAGACCTCCGAAAGAGTGGTCTTTCGCATATGTGCAGTCCGGCACCGCTGCGCAATGCCTGGGGCCTGGGTTGGGCCGAGAAAAGTCAGCGTGCGGCGCGGGGCGCTGGCGCCAGTTCCGCGAGGGCTTCCTTTACCTTGCTGCGGTGTTCCTGCATCCAGCGGCACAGCTGCGTGCGCCAGCGCGCAAACGTCAGCAGGTCGGGGCGCGTGTTCCCCTCCAGCAGCACTTGGCGGTAGCCGTAGGTGCTGCGCACCAATTGCACGTAGTAGAGGTCGGCGGCATGCAGCAGGTCCTTGCGCGTCAGGGGCATGAAGCTGAGAAACGCGCTGACGTAGCGGCCCAGCGCGTCGAGCTCCAAGGCGCCCTCGGTGCACGCCGGGTCGGCGTAACTGTATGAGCGCAGCACTTCCCACATCAGTGGCTGGCGGCATGCGGCGCTGAAATCGACCACTGCGGAGATCTGGTCGGCGCTGCACACCAGCTGGCGCACGGAGTAGTCGCCGTGCGTCGGTCCGCACGTGAAGGTGCGGCGGCTCAGGCGGATGCCGGCGATCTCGGTCAGTGTCGCGCGCTTGTACGCGAGGTCGGCGGCGATCTCGCGCTTCTGCGTGGCGCTCAGGCGCCGATTGCGCGACGTTGCGATGATCAGCGCGTCGTACTCCAGCATCTTGCGCTTGAGGTCGAAGGTGAACCACGGCTTCGGGAAGCCGTGCGGCAGTCCGCGCACGCCGCTCAGCGCGCGGCACAGGCGTCCCAGCATTTCCGCCGACTGGTCGAGTAGCCACGGCGGCGCCTCATTCTGATTCGGCGTCGTGCCTTCGATGAAGGTCTGCAGGTGCGCCGGCTGGCCGTGGCAGTCGGTGACGAAGCTGCCATCGTTGGCGCGCACGAACGCGGCCGTCGGTACCTGGGCCGCGCGCAGCAGCGTGGCCAGGTCCGGCTCGCGTTCGGCGCTGGCGCGTGCGTCCGCCGGGAAGCGCTTGAAGACGAACGAGCCGAAGATGCCGCGCACGTGCCACACCTCGTGGCGGGCGCCGGGAATCGGCGCCGCCTCGGCGGCATCGAGCGAATAGACCTCGCGGACGAAGCGGCACGCGTCGCGCGCGCTCAGTCTGCCGGCTTCGCGCCGATGCACGGATTCTCCCTTCGTGGTGAAGCGGGCTTCTCCGCCTCTAGCCGGTTCTGGCCGCTAGCCGCGTCCGAAGTTCCACCAGCCCTTGCGGCGCGGCTTGTCGGCCTCGCCTGGTGCCGGCACGGTCTCGACAGGCGCCGACCGTTCTACAACGGGCGGGCGTGCTGCTTCCGGCGCGGCCGCGACAGGTTGCGGCGGTGGCAGTGGAGGTTCGTAGGCGCGCGGCGTCGGGCTGCTGAACGCGACAGGCTGTTCGGGAGGGCGCGGATCATTGTCGTACTCGCTGCCGTTCTCGTCCTGCGCCTTGCCACCCGCGACGTGCTCGCGCGGACCCTGCTGGTTCTGGTTGTCGCCACCGTTCGACGCGTGACCCTCGCCCGGACGGCGGCGGCGGCTGCGGCGGCTGCGGCGACGGCCAGTGCCGGGCTCGCCCGGAGCGAGGCCCTGACCGGGCTCGCCCCCCGACTCGTTGCCGGGCTCGGCCGCGTCGCGCTGGCCGGGCTGCATGTCGTCGGTCTCTGAATCGTCGAGTGCCGGGCCGCCCGGAACGCCGTCGAGGTCGCGGCCGATCAACAGATGCGGTGCGATCGGCGCGGCCTCGTCACGCGGGGCCTGCTGCGGCTGAATCGGAGCCCGTGCCTCGTCGCCATCACGACGGCGGCGGCGGCGGCCTCCGCGCTTGCCGCGCCGGCGGCGCTTACCGGAACGCTCATCCGCCGATTCGCCGGCAACGCCTTCGCGCGCGGCTTCGGGCCGGCGTTCGCGCGGCTCGCGCGGCGTTTCCGTGACGGTCTCGCTGGTGGAGGAGGAGGTCTGCTCTTCTTCCTCCTCCTCCTCTTCCTCTTCCTCTTCTTCGTCGTCGCGCTCGATCTCGATGTCGGGCTCGGGCAGCGTGATCAGCGGCGCGTGCGGCGTCATCGCCTCGGCGCGCGGCGGACCTTCGACCGGGATCGGGCGCGCCTCGCGCGTGATGCGATGGGCCGGCGGCACCAGGGCCGCATCCGGCAGGATCGTCACCAGCAGGCCGAAGCGGCGCTCCAGGTCCGACAGCGCGGTGCGCTTCTGGTTGAGAAGGTAGATCGCAACCTTGGACGGCACCTCGACGGTGAGCATTGCCGCGCCCTTGATGCCTTCGTCTTCAATGACGCGCAGGACATGCAGCGCTGCCGACTCGGTGGAGCGCACCAGGCCGGTGCCGCCGCAGGTCGGGCACTGCTCCGTGCTCGTCTCCAACAGGGATGGACGCAGGCGCTGCCGCGACAGTTCGAGTAGGCCGAAGGCGCTGATGCGGCCGACTTGGATGCGCGCGCGGTCGCCCTTCAAGCATTCCTTGAGCTTGCGCTCGACGGCGCGATTGTTGCGCCCTTCCTCCATATCGATGAAGTCGATGACGATGAGGCCGGCGAGGTCGCGCAGGCGCAACTGCCGTGCGACTTCTTCCGCCGCCTCAAGGTTGGTGCGCGACGCCGTCTCCTCGATGTTGCGCTCACGCGTGGCGCGACCCGAGTTGACGTCGATGGCGACCAGCGCTTCGGTCGAGTTGATGACGATGTAGCCGCCCGAACGCAGCTGCACGCGCGGGCTGTGCATCAGATCGAGCTGCGCTTCCACCTGGTAGCGGTGGAAGAGGGGGATGCGGTCTTCGTACTGCTGCACGCGTTTGGCGTGGCTCGGCATGAGCATCTTCATGATGCTCTTGGCCTGCTTGTAGCCGTCGGCGCCTTCGACAAACACGGCATCGACGTCCGAGCGGTACAGGTCGCGGATCGAGCGCTTGATCAGCGACGCTTCTTCGTAGACGAGGGCCGGGGCGACCGACTGCAGCGTCAGTTCGCGCACGTTGTCCCACATGCGCAGCAGGTACTCGTAGTCGCGGCGGATGTCGGCCTTGGTGCGCTCCTGGCCGGCGGTGCGGACGATCAGGCCCATGCCGTCCGGCACTTCCAGGCCTTCGATGATCTCGCGCAGGCGCTTGCGGTCGGTGGCGGTAGTGATCTTGCGCGACACGCCGCCGCCACGCGCGGTGTTCGGCATCAGCACGCAGTAGCGGCCGGCCAGCGACATGTAGGTGGTGAGCGCCGCGCCTTTGCTGCCGCGCTCTTCCTTGACGACCTGCACCAGCAGGACTTGCCGGCGTTTGATGACTTCTTGGATCTTGTAGCGGCGCGAATGGCGGCGCGGCGCGTACGACTCCGACTCGGTCTCGTCGCCGCCGACGATCTCCGGCTGGTCGGCGTGCTCGCCGCGCGACCCGCGACGATGCTCATCGCGCGACTCGTGCCCCGACTCGTGCCCCGACTCGTGATGGCCAGAGTCGCCGTTGTGGTCGTGCCCCTGGTCGTGATGATCGGTGGACCGATCCGGGTGATCGTGCGGTACCAGCGACTGGCCGGGCTCCGGGTGCGCGGCAACCGGATCGGGCTGCTCGCCGTCGTCGGTCGGCATCGGCACCGATAGTTCGCCGCCGATGACTTCCGGCATTGCCTCGGCGACGGCCGGAGGCTCGGGCGCGTCGGTCGGGCCATCGTCGCCGCCGAACTCGCGCATGCTGCGCTCGGCGTCTTCGGCGGCGCGCTCTTCGAGCAGCGCTTGGCGGTCCTCGTACGGGATTTGATAGTAGTCGGGGTGAATGTCGCCGAAGGCTAAGAAGCCGTGGCGATTGCCCCCGTAGTCAACAAACGCGGCCTGCAGCGACGGCTCAACGCGCGTCACCTTGGCCAGGTAGATGTTGCCCTTTAGTTGCTTCCGGCTTGCGGACTCGAAGTCGAATTCTTCGAGGCGGGTTCCGTTGACGACGACAACTCGGGTTTCTTCGGGATGGGCGGCGTCAATCAATAAGCGCGTTGCCATGGGATGGCAGCTGCCTCCGTGACGGTAGAGATCCCCGCGAACAAAGGGTTCCTTTTCCGTCTTGTCTATGCGAAGCCGTGAAGCGCCACATCCGACCGCCGTGGCGATGGGATTGGCAGCCCTTCCCGGACACGACCGGTCCGGCTTCGGGTCTAATGGGCCCCGCGTTGTCCTAAGAGCCCCGGCGCAAGCCAAAATCCTTTGATACGCAAGGATTTAGCCTTCGCACGAAGCGCCGCCCGGGAGAGGTCGCCAATGGCGCCAACCCCTTAGGCCGACTGCGGAGGTTCGCGAATTCATCATACGGTCACCGGCCCGCGATCAACAAATGGTATTGCGCGAACGGTGCCTATTGGTCACAGCGATTGGCCCGCGACCGTTGCCGAATCGCAACGTTCGGCGGTATATGTGGTGTGTCCACACCACCGTGGACACAAAATGACGGGCCCAACGATCGTCAGCCGAGTTCTCGCGACGTTTCTTCGGCGATTCGCCCAGTGTCTGGGGCGAACGCTGGTTGTCGCCTTCGCCTCCGTCGTGCTGTGGACAACTGCAGCGGCTGCCGAGCCGACCGTGGTCGGTATCCGTATGGGCGACCAGGGGGATTCGACCCGCCTGGTCCTCGATCTCAGCGAGTCGGTCAAGTACACGGTCTCGGTCCTCGACGACCCGTACCGCGTCGTCATCGACCTGCCGGTCGTCGGCTGGACCCTGACCCCGGCCGACGAGGCCCGCCACCTCGGCGTCATCGAGCGCTTCCGTTACGGCCGCTTCGACAACGACACCTCGCGCCTGGTGCTCGATCTCGGCGGGCCGGTCGAGGTCGCCCGCACCTTCGTGCTGCCGCCCGAGGGCACCTCGCGCTACCGTCTGGTCGTCGATCTTAAGCCGGTCGGCAAGGACGCCTTCGTGCGCAAGCCGGTCGTCGCGCCGCCAAAGCCCGCTGCCCCGGTCATCGCCGCCCGCTCGCCGCCGGCGCGGCTCGACAAGCCGGTCATCGTCCTCGATCCGGGCCACGGCGGCGTCGATCCCGGCACCATCGGCGCTACCGGCGCGCGCGAAAAAGACATCACCCTGGCGATGGCCCGCGAGCTCAAGGCCGCCCTGGAGGCCTCCGGCCGCTACCGCGTGGTCCTGACGCGCTCGACCGACATCTTCATTCCGCTGCAGGACCGCGTGCGCATCGCCCGCGAAGCCGGCGCGTTGCTGTTCATGTCGCTGCACGCCGATTCGGTTGGCAGCCCGTCTATCAGCGGCGCCAGCATCTACACGCTGTCCGAGCAGGCCTCCGACAAAGAGGCTGAAGCATTGGCCGCGAAGGAAAACCGCGCCGACCTCATCGGTGGCCTCGACCTCGGCGACCAGACCAACGACGTTGCCGCCATCCTGATCAGCCTCGCCCAGCGCGAAACCATGAATCTGTCGGCAACCTTCGCCAGCCTGCTGGTGCCAGAGTTCTCCAAGGACTGGCACCTTGTGCGCAACACGCACCGTTTCGCCGGCTTCGCCGTACTGAAGGCACCTGATGTCCCGTCGGTGCTTGTGGAGCTGGGGTACCTGTCGAACCCCAACGACGAGCGCTCGCTCAAGGGACCGGCCGGCCGCAAGCCGGTCGTCGACGCAGTAACCCGCGCTGTTAACCGTTATTTCGACACCCACCCGGTCTGATCGTCACAAACAGCCGGAAAGCGGCGTACACGGCGGCTTTACGAGCTATGAGCCATACTTCCGACATGGTATTTCCTGATGTTCTGGTCGGCGAACGACTGGTGACCTGCCACATGTGCCCGATCCGAGGAACCTGATGGTCCGCTTCTTCGCCGCAGTATTCACCCTGCTATTCGTCGGCCTGATCGCCGGCGGCGCCGGGCTGCTGTGGGTCTTCTATTTTTACGGCCGCGAGTTG
Organism: Rhizobium sp. Q54; assembly: GCA_945889645.1. Taxonomy (GTDB): domain Bacteria; phylum Pseudomonadota; class Alphaproteobacteria; order UBA2966; family CAIVPW01; genus CAIVPW01. Next base: position 13,738 of record CAMDCA010000014.1, on the reverse strand, counting down.
CCGACCTACGCCCACCTCGCGGCTTGGGAGCCGGCGACCACGACTCACGTCTACGCCGGCGACGGCCGCCTGCTCGCCGAGTACGCGCGCGAGCCGCGCGTGTTCGTGCCGGTCAGCGCCATTCCGCAGCGCGTCATCCACGCCTTCGTGGCGATGGAAGACAAGAATTTCTACACGCACCCCGGCATCGACGTGATGGCGATCATTCGTTCGCAGGTCGTCAACCTGAAGAACCTTGCCGACGACAAGCGCCCGGGCGGCGCCTCGACCATCACGCAACAGGTGGCGCGCCTGCCGGGCCTCGGCCTGCTCGACGCCAACGATCCGTCGGTGCTGACGCGCAAGATCAAGGAGTGGATCCTGGCCCTGCGCATCGAGCGCGCGCTGCCTAAAGACCGCATCCTCGAGATCTATCTCAACGAGATGTACCTGGGCTTCGGCTCGTACGGTCCGGCCCAGGCGGCGCTGAACTACTTCGACAAGTCGATGGACGAATTGACGGTGGCCGAGGCGGCCTACATAGCGGCGCTCGCCCGGGCCCCGTCGAACTACCACCCGTACCGCTATCCGGAGCGCGCCAAAGTGCGCCGGGACATGGTGATCAACGCCATGTTCGAAGAGGGCTACATCAACAAGGCCGAGGCCGCCGAGGCGCTGGCCACTCCGTTCTCCGTCCATCCGCGCGCCGAGACCGAGATTTTCACCGCCGATTACTTCGCCGAAGAGGTCCGGCGTGAACTCGCCCAGCGCTACGGCAACGAAAAGCTCTACGGCGGCGGCTTGACGGTCCGCACCACGCTGGATCCCAAGCTGCAGGACATCGCGGTCGCGACGTTGCGCGACGGACTCGAGGACTACGATCGCCGCCACGGCTACCGCGGTCCGATCGCCCGCCTCGAGTTTCCCGGACTCCTTGGATGGGCCGATCGCCTTGGCAAGGTCAAGGTTCCGCCCGAGCTCGGCGCTAGTCGCCAGCTCGCGGTGGTCCTCGCATTGCGCGACGACGCGGCCGAGATCGGCTTTGTCAACGGGACCAAGGGCACCATGCCGATGCGCGCCATGGCGTGGGCGCGCCCGTGGCGCGATGACCAGCGCGTCGGCGCCGCGCCGCGCCGCCCGGCCGACGTGGTCGCGGTCGGTGACGTCGTCGCCGTGCAGCCGTTCGAGGGCGAGCGCATGTTCGCCCTGCACCAGATTCCCGACATCGAAGGCGCGCTGGTCGCGCTCGACCCGCACACCGGCCGCGTGCTGGCGATGGTCGGCGGCTACAGCTTCCAGAGAAGCCAGTTCAACCGCGTCACCCAGGCGATGCGCCAGCCCGGCTCTGCCTTCAAGCCGTTCGTCTACATCGCGGCGCTGGAGAACGGCTTCACGCCGGCCAGCCTCGTGCTCGACGCGCCGTTCGTCGTCGACCAGGGCCCCGGCCTCGGCAAGTGGAAGCCGGCCAACTACAGCCAGACGTTCTACGGCCCCAGCACGCTGCGTCTCGGCATCGAGAAGTCGCGCAACCTGATGACCGTGCGTCTCGCCCAGCACGTCGGTATGAACAAGGTCGCCGACTACGCGGAGCGCGCCGGCATCGTCGATGACATGCCCGAGTACATCTCGCTGTCGCTCGGTGCCGAGGAAACCTCGCTGATGCGCCTGACGGCCGCGTATGCGATGATCGTCAACGGCGGCAAGAAGATCACTCCGACCCTCATCGACCGCGTACAGGACCGCCGCGGCGCCACCATCTTCCAGCACGACACGCGCCCGTGTGTCGCCTGCAAGAGCGTTTCGTGGAGCGGCCAGACCGAGCCGTCGGTGCCCGACGCGCGCAAGCAGGTATTCGACCCGATCGCCTCCTACCAGATGGTCTCCATGCTGGAAGGTGTGGTGCAGCGCGGCACCGGCGTCGTCATCAACAGCGTGAAGAAGCCGCTCGCCGGCAAGACCGGCACCACCAACGACGAGATCGACACCTGGTGGGTCGGCTTCTCGCCCGATCTCGCCGTTGGCATCTGGGTCGGCTTCGACAGGCCGAAGTCCCTGGGCCCGCAGGAGCAGGGCGCTTCCGCCGCCGCACCAATCTTTCGCGACTTCATGGCCGACGCCCTCAAGGGCAAGCCCGGCATCCCGTTCCGCGTCCCCAACGGTGTTCGCCTGGTGCGCGTGAACGCCGAAACCGGCCAGCTCGCCAAGCCCGGCGACAAGGACGTCATCCTCGAGGCCTTTCGCCCGGGCACCGAGCCCACCACCAACACGGCCCTGGTGCTCGACAACGGCTTCATCCCCCACGACCCGCAGCTCGCCAAGGGCCTGTATTAACGTCCGGCGAACGGGTCCCCTCTCCCGCTTGCGGGAGAGGGTTAGGGTGAGGGTGTCGCCGCTTCGAGAATGCGGGTCAGCACGCCCTCCACGCCTTCAAGCACCTCGTTGTTCCAGAACCGCGCCACGCGGAACCCCTGCGATTCTAAGGAACCGTGTCCGCGCAGCATCGGCTTCGACCGCGCCGGCATGCTGCCCGCCATCGACTTCGATCACGAGGGCCACTTCTAACAAACGAAGTCCACGACGTACGGTCCGATGCCCTCTTGCCGCCGGAACCGTAGGCCGTCCAGTTGCCGGTTGCGCAATCGCTGCCAAAGCGCGCGCTCGGCGTCGGTCATGTCGCGCCGCAACTGGCGCGGCCTCGCGCTTGAAGGCCGTTGAACTCGCGACTCACCCCAACCCTCTCCCGCAAGCGGGAGAGGGGGCAATTGTCGAAGCCACCGCAAACCGCGCAAGGTCCTTCCGCTGCGGTTTCCCTCTCCTGCCTGCGGAAGAAGGGCAGGGGTGGGCGTTGCAGCAGGTTGGAACGCGCCGCCAGCGATGCTAAGTCTCGCCCGTGCGCACTGAATCCGAAGCCATCGCCAAAGACATCCGGGAGTCGTTCGCGCTCCTGAGGAGGCATCTTTGACTCCATCGGTGCCGAGCGGCGCCTGAAGGATCTCAACACCCAGGCCGAAGACCCTGGCCTGTGGAACGACACCGCGCGCGCCCAGACCGTCATGCGCGATCGCACCCGTTTGCAGGCCACCGTGGCGCGCGTCACAGAGCTCGAAAAGAGCTTCAACGACGCCGTCGAACTCATTGAATTAGCTGAAGGAGAAGGCGACGGCGGTATGGTCGCCGATGCCCAAGCCGAACTGGTTCGCATCCGCGAACTGGCCGCCAAGCGCCGGCTCGAAAGCCTGCTGTCCGGCGAGGCCGATGCGAACGACGCCTACCTTGAAGTCCACGCCGGCGCCGGCGGCACCGAGTCCCAGGACTGGGCCGAGATGCTGCAGCGCATGTACATGCGCTGGGCCGAGACCAACGGCTTCAAGGTGACGTCCGAGCAGGAAACGCCCGGCGAAGAAGCCGGCATCAAGTCCGGCACCCTGCGCATCACCGGAGAAAACGCCTACGGCTGGCTGAAGACCGAGTCCGGCGTGCACCGCCTGGTGCGCATCAGCCCGTACGACTCGGCGGCGCGGCGCCACACCAGCTTTGCGTCGGTCTGGATCTATCCGGTGGTCGACGAGAACATCAACATCGTCATCGAAGAGAAAGACCTGCGCATCGACACCTATCGCGCCTCGGGCGCCGGCGGCCAGCACGTCAACCGCACCGACTCGGCCGTGCGCATCACGCACATCCCGACCAACATCGTGGTGCAGTGCCAAAGCGACCGCAGCCAGCACAAGAACAAGGCCGAGGCGATGCGCATGCTCAAGGCGCGCATGTACCAGCGCGAGTTGGAAATCCGCGAGGCCGAGAAGGCTGCCGTTAACGCCGCCAAGACCGACATCGGCTGGGGCCACCAGATCCGCAGCTACGTCTTGCACCCCTACCAGATGGTCAAAGACCTGCGCACTGGGGTGGAAAAGGGCAACGCCCAGGGCGTGCTCGACGGCGATCTCAACGATTTCATGAACGCCAGTCTGGCCGCCCGCTTCGAAGCCGGCGGCGGCAAGGCCAAAGCAAGCTAGGGCCCTCGTAGCGGGCTCCGAACAAATTCCGGCCAGAATCTGCGTGCATCGTCTCGAACGAATGCCCCTCCAACTCAGATGCCTGCTCGGTGGCGCGATCGCGATTGCGGTCTTCCTGCCCGCCGCTTCTGGCGCCGGCCCCATCGTCTGCAGGTTCGACCAAGCCTAGGCTTGTTGGCCCGACTCGTGCCAGCCTGGGGCGCCAGCCGCTGGCCGTCGTTGACCTCGACAACCGCCTGTACCGGCGCTGCGATTGGAGAGGCGCCTGCATCGGTTGCCGCTTCACGGCGGCCGAGTCGGGAACCTTCATCGACCTCCGGTTCTCGGCCGGCGCCGCCACCCTTAGCGGCGATCGCCGGCAGATGGTGGAGGTCATCGCCGTCGGGACAGCCGCCCTCCGCAGCTATGCCACCTGTGCCAGCGTCGCTCGGCCCGTAGCCGAACCGGCCCAGCCACGCCGTACGCTGCGGCATTTGGTACGTTCCCGATGACGAGCGGGGGATGAGCCGCGGGTGTACCATTGATCCGGGGGGGACTTTCGCGTGCAGGCAATGCGTACTCTGGTCGCAGCCGTGCTGGTGGCTCTTGCCACGGGTGTCCCTGCGGTTGCCCAAGAACTTCGCCCCAAAGAAGTCAGCGGCCGCGCCGTCGTCGTCGACGGTGACACCATGCGCGTTGGCCTAGCCGTCATCCGCCTGTGGGGCGTCGACGCCCCCGAGATCACCAGTTGCCGTGCCGCGACCGAGCCGATGAAGCCGTTCTGCGGCACCGCCCAGGCCGAAACCTCGCGCACCAGCCTGGAGCGCATCATCGGCACCGTCGAAGTCCGTTGCACCGAGGTCACCCGCGACTCGTTCGGCCAGATGATGGGCGAATGCTTCGCCGGCCGGACCAATATCGGCCTGGAACAGATCCGCTCCGGCAATGCCGTCGCGTGGCCCACCTACCTGAAGCAGAACGCGCAAAAGGCGCCGCAGTACAACGCCGCCGAGGCCGAAGCGCAGTCGGCCCGCCGCGGCGTCTGGCGTTAGACGCGCGGATGCGCCTCCGGCGTTCGCTCCCGATCGCCGCCACGACGCTGCTCGTCGCCACGATGGCCGTCGCGCAAACGGTGCCCACCGCCGCCGAGCGCCAGGCGGCGGCGACCGCCACCCGCGCTGCGGTCGCCGCCGGCAAGATCACGATCATCGAAGAATTCACCGATTGGGCGCCGACGTGCGTGACGGATGTCCGTACCAACGTGCGCGGCTGTTCCCTGTTCACCCGCATGCTGGTGATCGACGGCCTGGGTCGGGCCGCGGTGGCCATCAGCGTGGCATCCGCTGCCGCCGAGCCAATGGTGCGCATTGCCTCCGACGCGAGCTTTCCGACCCGCGCCGTGGTAACGGTTGACACCCTGCCGGGCATCGAGACCAAGACGTGCACCGCCAACGCCTGCAGCTTCACCGGCGCCGCCGCTGCCGCCCTGATTGAAGAATTCAAGACCGGCGCCACCGTCGTTGCCCGCTACGAGTCCCGCCAAGGCCCCTTCGAAGGCCGTCTCCTCCTCACCACCTTCGCCCCCCAGTTCGCCCAACTCGCCCCCTAACACTTCCCTCTCCCATACCTTGGGAGAGGGCTACCGCGGCTTGGCGCTTCAGCGCCTAGCGCAGGTAGGGTGAGGGGAGGGAGACGCCAGAGGCCCCGATCGCATGCGCCCGTTCACCCTCATCGCCTTCGCCACCGCGACTCTGATCGCTGCGAGCGCGCTGGCCCAAACCGCGCCGGCCCTTGCCGCGCGCCAGGCCGCCGCCATCGCCATGCGCGCCGACGTCGCCGCCGGCAAGGTCGTTCTGACCGACGAGTACACCGACTGGCGCGTCACCTGCCGCACCGCCCAGATGACCGAGTGCTCCATGCGCTCGACGCTGCTGACCGCCGACGGCGCCCGCACCATCGCGCTCGCCGCGGCCGTGTCCTACGGCCGCCCGGGTGAGCCGACCGTGACCGTCAGCGCCCCCAACACCGTGCCCGACCTCGCCACCGTCCAGATCGACATGCTGCCGGCGATCGAAAGCACCGGCTGCGTCGCCAACGCCTGCACCTTCACCGGCCCCGACGCCAAGCTCCTCATCGAGGAGTTCCTCTCCGGCGCCACCGTGCTCGTGAGCTACGTCGCGCTGACCGGAGTCTTCGAAGGCCGCGTCCCCCTCGACATGTTCGTTGCCAAACACACCGAACTGCTCGCCCCCGTAAGGTGAGGCTGGGAGACGCCATATACATTTAGTGGAGACTATATACTTGACGTAGTAGCCCATTTAGTATTGACACGTTCAGTCACATAATGTATCGTTCTTCTCCAACCCACCCCCGTTGGAGGGAACGCCATGCGACCCGACTATTCCGACCTGTCCGCTGAGCAAATCGAGTGTGCCGAACTCAAGCGTCTCGGCCGCCACGACCTGTTGTCCGAGCCGGCCGACCCCATCCCCCAGGCGGCGGGGGGCCACAAATCCTCCATAGATTTGGCCCCCGCCGAGGGTCGTGAGGTCGCCACGGGGCGCTTCGCAAAGGGATGGAGCGGCCGCCCCAACGGTGCGCTCGGAAAGGCGACCCTGGTGTCGCGCCAGCTGCTCGAAGCTGGGGCCGAGGAACTCATGCGCGACATCATCCGTCGTGCACTGGGCGGCGATGCGGGCGCGCAACGCTTGTGCGTCAGCCGGCTGCTGCCGCCGCGCCGCGACGCGCCGGTGGACGTCGAATTGCCGGCCATCGTCACCGCCAAGGACGCGGCTGACGCGATGGGAAAGGTGACGGCGCTGGTCGGCAGCGGCGAACTCACGCCGTCCGAAGGCCACAAGATCGTCGTCATGATCGAAATTCAGCGCCGCGCGATCGAGACCGGAGACCTTGAGCGTCGCATCCTGGCGCTCGAAGCAGACGCGAGGCCGGTTCGAGGATGAACCGGGGCATCAAGACTTCTATTTCGTCTGAATTTTTCGACGCCGTCCCAGTCCTTGGCGGGCGGCGAGTGCAGGTAGGCCCAGGCGCAGCGCACGTAGACCAGCACCAGTCGGCCTTTCGGGTACTTGGCGGCGAAGGCCTCGGCTTCCTTGGTCAGCGCCGCCGAGTCGCGCGATGTAGAACTGAAACACGCGTTCCCACTCGGTGCAGCGGTCGATGTCGGCCGGCTGCGCCAGCACCGGATCGAGTCCGGCCGGCGCGGGGCGGCACGCCGGCCACTGCGAGCCGGGCGGTCGCGGAAAGCGAAGCCCCTAGCTGGCGGCCTTTTCGCTGATGGTCAGCTTCGTCACCGCCTCCGGCTTGCGGCGCGGCTCCTCGTCACGGCGCGACTTCTCTTCGTCGATACGGCGCAATTGGCCCTCGATGTGGGCGCCGGCTTCGATCGCTAGGACTTCATGCACGATGTCGCCGACCACCTTGGCCGTCTTGACCAGGCGAACCTGGCGCGCGGTGATCTTTCCGGAGATCTGGCCGTGCACGATGATGTCGTCGGCGACCAGTTCGCCGGCGATGCGTGCGTGTGCGCCCACCGTCAGCGATTGGGCGGTGACGTCACCGTCGATGATGCCGTCGACCTGAATCTCGCCTTCGGTCTTCAGGTTGCCGACAATGTGGAGATTGGCGCTGATGATGGATGGGGCGCCGCGCGCGCCGCCTGCTGCCGCGGGCACCGCTCTCGCTGGCTCGGCCATCTTAGTCTCCGTTCTTGAAAACATTGCGTCCTGCCTTGAGGAAGTTCGCGGGGTCCATCGGTTCCCCGTCAAAAAGTACTTCGTAGTGGAGGTGAGGGCCAGTGGTGCGGCCGCTGCGCCCCATGGTGCCGATGTCTTGGCGGAAAGCGAGGGTTTGCCCCTTCTTGACCGTAGCCTTGGCCAGATGGCCGTAGCGGGTGGTGACGCCGAAGCCGTGATCGATCTCGACCATCAGGCCGTACGAGCCCCAGTAGCCGACGCGGGTCACGATGCCTGGGGCCGGCGCGCGGATCGGTGTGTTCAGCGGCCCCGCAAAGTCCAGGCCTTCGTGGAACGCTGGCTTGCGCGTGAACGGGTCGATGCGGTTGCCGAACGGGCTCGACAGCGTGAAGTTCTCGGTCGGCGCGGTCAGCGGGAGCGCGGTCAGCAACAGCTCCATGCCGTTCCACCGGTCGAGCTGCTGTTCGACGGCCATGACCGCATGGAAGAACTCGTCCTGCACCTCGACCGCCGCGCGGCCGCCGTAGGTGAGCGGAATGTAGGGCCCGCCGATGCCGGCAACTGCATCGCCGGCCGGCAGGTTGTCGAGAACCTTGTCGAGGTCGAGACCCGTCCGCTTGATGACGTTCTCCGCCATCCCGATGTTGGCGTCGGCGCGATCGCGCAGGCGCGCAACCAGGTCGAACTGGGATTCCTTCAGGCCCGCCAGGCGGTACTGCAGCTCATCGACCAGTTGAGCCATGAAGTCGCGCGAGCGCGCCGCCTCGTCGCGCTCGGTCGTAACCTTCACGGCTTGATCCTCGGCACGGCCAAGGTCGCGCAGCAGGTCGGTGGTCTTGGCCGTGGTGGCGGAATTGCGAACGGCGAGGTCGGCGACCTGGCGATCGAGGTCGGCACCGCGCAACAGAGCGGCGTCGCGTTCGCGGCTCAACTGGGTGGCCTTGCCGCGGACTTCGGCAAGCTGGGTGGTGGCCTGCTCTTCGCCGGCCACCGCGACGCGCAGGGCCGCCGTCAGCTCGCTGACCTGGGCGGCAATGCCACGGTTTTCGCCCATGACCGCGTCACGGCCGGCGGCGAACGCGTCGGCCATGCGCTTGGCCTCAACCATCTGGCGCCCCATGGCATCGGCGTTGGCGACCGCGGCGGCCATCTGATGCTCGACCGACTGAACGCGGCCCTGCAGATCATTGGTGGCGGCGCGGGCCTGGTCGCGCTCGCCCGTGGTGCGATCGAGGACCGCATGCAGGTCCTGAATGTCGCGCTCCAAGCGGCTGCGGTAGTCCACCAGCGCGACGAGTTGGCGGTGCTGAGCCTCGACCTCACCGGCGATGGTTAGGAAGCGGCGCTCGCTGTCGGCGCTGGCCTTGGCCAAGGCCTCGTACGCCGCGGTGACCTCGCGGACGCGGTCGTTCTTCGAATCGATGATTTCGTTGCGCATCACCACCTGGATCGTGGTGAAGGTCATCCAGCCGAGCAGGACGACCAAGCCGCCGACAACCGACATCTGGGCCGGCTTGCGAAGGGTGATGAAGCGAACAACACCCTGGCTGCGATAGTAGAATTGCCGCTCGGGAAAGAATCGGTTCAGCGCATCTCGAATGCGCTGAATGGTCACGGTCGCCCCTCCGCTGGCCATCCCAATCCCCCTGGGCAAATCCAACTCAAATCTTGGTACCGATTCCGCCGCCCCTTGGCAACGGAAACGCGTGGAATTGGCAGCTTGACAGGCAGATTCTGCCGGCCCGCTTGGGGCCACGCGCGCGGGTATTGCAAGCCTGGCCGCGAGCGGCGGCGAAGATCATGTGTCGAGGCCTTTTGCCGCCTCCAAAACTTCGTCCACGTGGCCATCGACGCTGACCCGGCGCCACGCCTTGCGCACCACACCTTTGCCGTCGATCAGGAAGGTCGACCGTTCGATGCCCATCGACTTCTTGCCGTACATGTTCTTCTCGACCCACACGCCGTAGGCCTCGGACACCTTGCCGTCCTCATCGGCGCCAAGGCTGTGCTCCAGGTTGTACTTCTCGCGGAACTTGGCATGCGACGCGCACGAGTCGCGCGACACGCCGATGACCGTGGTGTTGGCCTTCTCGAACTTGGCCAACGCGCCGGTGAAGGCGATGGATTCCTTCGTGCAGCCGGGCGTGTCGTCCTTTGGATAGAAGTACACGACGACCTTCTTTCCCTTCTGGCCGGACAGGCTGACCTTGCCGCCGCCGTCGGTTTCCAGGGTGAAGGCCGGAGCCTTGTCGCCGTCCGCGGGGCCTGCGCGCTCGACCATAAGTTTTCTCCGTCATTAGAGTGATTTACGAGATATTTCTGCGTCTTGAGACGAAGAAAAGGTCTCGATCGTGTCCTTGAAGATTTGGTAGACCCAGGCCTGGGTTTGCACAAGCTCCGCCATCAGCTGCCGGGTAGACGTGGTGCCCGCAACGCGCGCCGCCGCCTCAAGCAAGGCCGGCGGCACCGATGTCGAGTCCGGCTCCTCGCGCAGGCAAGCCCGCAACCACGCCTGCACGGTGCGCTGGAACAGGACGGCGCGGCCGAGACGTGCCGCGGTCTCCGCGGGCAACAGTCCCGCTTTGCCGAGGGCGCCATAGGCGCCTGCCGTATCAGGGTTCAGCACGGCCGGATGCTCCGCCGCGTCGGCCAGCTCCAGCACCTGGGCAAGGAACTCGAGGTCAAGCAGCCCGCCGCGTACGTACTTCACGCGAAGCGGGTCGGTGGTGCCGTGCTCGCCATCGACCCGGCGCCGCAAGTCGGCAACGTCCGCCAACAGCTTCGCCCGGTCGCGCCGCTTGCCCAGCACCTCGCGCACGCCTTGAACAAGGTCCGCCCCGAGCGAGGCGTCGCCCGCAACGAACCGGCCCTTGGTCAGAGCCATGTGCTCGAACGTCCAGGCATCCTTGTGCTGGTAGTCGAGGAACCCTCGCAGCGAGCTGGCGATCGCTCCTTGGGAGCCGGACGGCCGCAGCCGCATGTCGACCTCGTACAGCACGCCATAGGCGGTCGGCGCGCTGAGGGCGCTGATGACCCGCTGGCCGAGGCGGGCGTAGTAGGTCGAGGCGGCCAGCGGGGTGCGGCCGTCGGAGTTTGCAGCGGGCGCGTCATAGAGAAAGACCAGATCCAGGTCCGAGGCGGCGCTCATCTCGCGCGCGCCGAACTTGCCCAGAGCCAGGATGGCGAAGCGGCCGCCCAGGACGCGGCCGTGCTGGCGCGCGAACTCGTCCTCGACGCGGACCAGCAAGGCGGCAATGACGGCGTCGGCGAGGTCTGCGAGCATCCAGCCCGCCCGGCGTGCGTCGGCGCGGCCGCGCATGACCTGGACGCCGACCTGGAACTTGCGCTCGCCGTCGAACTGCCGCGCCCGGTTGAGGGCGTCCTCGAACGAGTCGGCGCCGCCGAGCAGCGTATCGAGCTCCGCACGCAACGCATCGCGTGTGGGCAGGGCGCGGAAGAATGCCGGCGACAGCACCGCATCGAGCATCGCCGGGCGGCGCGACAGCGCCTCGGCCAGGCGGGGCGCGACTCCCATGACCTCAGCCAGCAGGTCGAGCATCTCGGGATGGGCGGCCAGCAGGGCGAAGACCTGGACGCCGGCCGGCAGGCGGCCGAGGAATTCGTCCAGGCGCAGCAGCGCAAAGTCCGGGTGCGGGGTGCGGCCAAAGGCGCGCAGCAGGTCCGGCATCAACTCGGTCAGCAGCTCGCGTGCCCGCTCGGCGCGCGTCGCCGGCATGCGTCCGTGATGCCAGCCGCGCACCATGGCGGCGACCTTGGCCGGCTCCTTGAATCCCAGTCGCCTCAGCGTCTTCAGCGTCTCGGGCTCGTCCTCGACGCCCGTGAACACCAGGCTGCCGCCCGCTGCCAGGGCCGGGGCGCGCTGGAACAGGTGGCTCGAGTGTTCGCTGACGCGTTCCAGATGGGCGCGCACGTCGCGCTCGAAGGTCGCGACTTCGCCATAGCCCGAGAACAGCGCGATCCGGCGCATGCCAGCGGCGTCCTTGGGCAGAGTGTGGGTCTGTTCGTCGCCGACCATCTGCAAGCGGTGCTCGACCCGCCGCAGGAACCAATACGAGTCCGACAGGTCGCGCGCTGCGCCGACATCGATGCGGCGCGCGGCGGCGAGCGCGTCGAGCGCCTGTGTGGTGGGGCGCACGCGCAGGCTCGGGTCGCGGCCGCCGGCGATGAGCTGCACGGTCTGGGCGAAGAACTCGATCTCGCGGATGCCCCCGGCGCCCAGCTTGACGTTGTGGCCGCGCACGGCGATCTCGCCGTGGCCCTTGTGCTCATGGATCTGGCGCTTGATCGAATGGATGTCGGCGATGGCCGCGAAGTCGAGATGCTTGCGCCACAGGAACGGCGTCAGGCGCTTGAGGAACGCCGCGCCGGCGGCGAGATCGCCGGCAACCGGCCGTGCCTTGATGAGGGCCGCGCGCTCCCAGTTCTGGCCAACGCTCTCGTAGTACGCCTCGGCGGCGGCCATCGACATCGCCACGGCGGTCGATCCGGGGTCGGGCCGCAGGCGCAGATCGGTGCGGAACACGTAGCCGTCGTGGGTGCGCTCGGCCAACAGTTGCACCAGCTTGCGCGTCAACGGCACGAACACGTCGGAGGCGCTGGAGGCGCGGCCCAGGCGCACGCGGTCCTGGTCCCACAACACGATCAGGTCGATGTCGCTCGAATAGTTGAGTTCGCCGGCGCCGAGCTTGCCCATCGCCAGCACGGTGTAGCCGCTCGGCTCCTCGGCGAGGTGGCCGGAGCGCACCGCATCCTGCAGAAGGAAGCGCACGGCGGCCGCAATCGCGGCATCGGCAAACGTACTGAGCGCGGCAACGACGCGCTGAGTCGTCCAGCCCGCGATGTCCGCCAGACCGATCAGGGTGGCGGCCGCCAGGCGCTGTTCGCGCAGCCGCTGCATCAACGCCGGAGTGGATTGGGCCTCCTGTCCGGTGGCGGCGGCGATGGTAGCCAGGGTGCGGTCGATGCCGTCGTGCAGGGCGGCCGCAACCGCCTGCGGCACCCGAAGAAGGGCCTGGGCGAGGAACGGGCTGTTGCCCGCGGCGGCATCCACCAGCGCGCGGCCGCGCGGGTCGGCCAACAGGTCGGAAAGCTGCCCTGCGGCCGCCAGATCGGCGGCTGTCCTGCCGGCGGCCTCGTCGTCGGCGGGCGCCGGAAGCGGGGCCGAGGGGTCGAGGAGGGAGTCCACATGGCCGACCCTATTGCGGCGGGCGTCTTGGCGGAACCCCTCGAACGGGTCGAACGGCCGCAGGGCCTGGGTGGCGGCGCGGCATTCTTTGCGCGCCCATGGTAAGGAAGGGCAGGGCTGGGAGGCGAGGCGGTTGAAGCGCGCGCGTACGTTCCTGGTTCGGCTCCTTGCGGCCCTGACCGGAGGGCTTGTGGTGGTAGCGGCGGGTGCGCTGTGGCTGATTGCCACCGGCCCGGTTTCGCTCGGATTTCTGGCGCCGTACGTCGAAGGCGCCTTGGTGGCCCGCGACGGCGCCTACCGCATCACCTTGGCCGACACCGTGCTGGCCTGGGGCGGCTGGAGCCGCACCCTCGATCTGCGTGTGCTCGACGTCCGTCTGCTGGCGGCGGATGACGCCCTGCTGGGCCAGGCACCCGAGATCTCCGTCACGCTCAGTGTCCGCGCGCTGCTGCAAGGCAGGCTGGCGCCGACCCGTATCGATCTGCTCAACCCGCAGCTACGCCTCATCCGGGATGAGAACGGCCGTATCGGCCTCGGCGGCGACCTGCCCCAGACGGCGCGGGAAGGAAACATGCTCCAGGTGCTGCTGGCCGCGCTCAGCGACCCGCCGGCACAAGGATCGCCGTTCGAGTTCTTGAGCCGCGTCGGCATCGCCGAGGCGACGGTGTGGATCGAGGACCGCATCGCCGGAGCCGAATGGTTTGCGCCCCGCCTCGATGCAACGCTGGCGCGCCGCACCGCCGGCATCTCGGCCGAACTCGATTTGATCGTTGCCTTGATCGGCGGCGCGGTCGAGTTCACCGCAACGGCCGACTACTCGGATGTTCCCGGCGTGCTGACCC